>DGWW01000100.1:13346-20355 GCA_002395385.1 Myxococcales bacterium UBA4248 | reverse complement strand
CGATGGCAATTTTGGCATATTCGTCCATCATGGCTTCGGGAGCCAGTTTTTGAACTTCCGGAACTTCGGCAGGCGGTTCTTCGGCTTTTTTGCAGCCGACAAAACCAAGGAGCATGAGTGCAGAAAGTCCAATCATCATTTGCTTTTTCATACCAATAATCTCCTATTATCTAAGGGGGTATTGCGCACGACTTGTGTGCAAACTGAATTAATTTAAAGTACCATATAAATGGATAAATGGCGAGGATTTATGTAGAGTTTTTGTAAAAAATGCCAGGAATGTCTAGGATTGGTTTTCTGGATGTCTTGAGAGCGTTATACATGATGATGCAGTGTCCATTAAAAAAGAAGACGTGCGTATGGAGGCGCAGCCGACATAGCACGGCCGTGCCGAACCGTATGCCGCAGGCATAGGTCGGCAATAAAACGTTCGAGAATTTATCTGAATTGTGAATAAAAATTGACGTGTGAACGTGTTGTTGTGAGCGCTTCTGCTTTGTTTCTTCTGTATTTGTATAAAATTCGTGTGTAGTGCGGATGTTTTGTTCTGTAGCAATTGTAAACATTTATTTGTTAGGTCGAAGAATAAGTAATATTTCGAGTTTTTACTACTTGATATTGCCTTTCAATTCTTCTAATTAGAAAAGTTAATTTGAAATGGTTATCCGTATGGATTGCTAATCGAATAACGAGGAGAAAACATAAATATATATGAAAAAATGGCAATTATTAACTATGATTTGTTCAGTGGTCGCCCTCATCGGATGTGGTGATAGCGGTGTGAGCGGGGATTCTCATTATTCGGAAGATGGTTTGACACAAATAAAGGTGTGTACAAGCCAGAGTGATTGTGAATCCATTGAGGGTTGGGCGAGTGGCGGTTGTGTAGGTGGGGAGTGCATTGTCTCGGGTTGTCAAGAAAACTATCATGTGTGTAGAGAGAGCGATTGCTCGGGGTTGTGTGAGCGCAACGCTATCTTTCATTGTGGGGAACATGGCCGCAGATGTGCGGATTTCGTTGAGGGTTGGGTCACTGGCAGTTGTGAGCATGGTCAGTGCTTTGCCAGTCAGTGTGCGGCCAATATGCATCCTGTCATATCAACAGGTGTTTGTGAGTACGATTCTGTACAGAATTGTGGTCAAACTGGCTTTAATTGTCTGGAGATTCATCCAAACTGGTCAGAAGCTTCCTGTGTGCAGGCCCAGTGTGTGGCAACGGGATGCAAGCCTGAATATCAACTCGCTTCTGGAGATTGTGTCAAGACTGGCGAACAACCGACGCCCCCGCCTGCTGTGAACTGTCCCTCTGGCCAACATCCTTATGGTTCTGGCTGTGAAGATGATTCAGTACAGAACTGCGGTCAAACTGGCTTTAATTGTTTGGATGTCCATCCGACTTGGTTGGAAGCATCCTGTGTACAGGCCCAGTGTGTGGCGACGGGGTGCAAGCCTGAATATCAACTTGCCTCAGGAGATTGTGTCAAGAATGAAGATCCAGCGACGCCCCCGCCTGTCGCGAATTGTCCCTCT
Organism: Myxococcales bacterium UBA4248; assembly: GCA_002395385.1. Classification (GTDB taxonomy): domain Bacteria; phylum Myxococcota_A; class Bradymonadia; order UBA4248; family UBA4248; genus UBA4248. The sequence goes on along the minus strand of DGWW01000100.1, from coordinate 18,825 downwards.
GGCGAGCATCCTTATGGTTCCAGTTGCGAACCGGATTCACTGGCGCATTGCGGGGAACATGGTCATGCCTGCGGTCAGGCTCAAATATGTGATCCTGTTCTAGGATGCCAGGATCGTCCTTGTACTTATTTGCCAAAAAACTCTCGTTCACCCGCCATTTGTGCGGAAGAAAATGGTTATGCGCTTTTTTGCGGAAGCGATAACATCTATTATCTTGCCAATAGCGGCAAATGTACGTCTTCCAATCCGTGCGTGACGTGTCCCGATGGTTTTGGTGGATGCAGCAACGACAGCGAAGCATTTTGCAAGAATCATCAAAAACCATCGGATCCGTCTACACCTACGAATCTTCCCGAAACCTGTGTCAAAAACGCCTATCCTCCCATTTGCGAGAATAATACCGGATATCTTTGCGGCGATAAATCCACCTATTATTCTTCGGCGAATACACGTTGTTCCGCTGAACAGTCATGTGTGATTTGCAATGATGGATATATTGGATGCAGTCATGATCCGACGGCTTTTTGCAGTGAGCGCAATGGAATTCACTTTCCAATTCATTGTACAAAAGGACATCGTCGCTGTAACGGAACGAAGCTCGTGGAATGCGATGGTGAATCCTACAGTAAAACGGTAGAGACATGTCCCTCCTGGTGTTCCGATGGATACGATGGAACGAACAGCAGTTGCAGTTATTATCAGCCTGCCTGTACGCTCAAGAATGGTACTGTGGCATCCATCGTCGTTTGGAATGATGGGGATACGGCATACGTCTATCCTTCTGCTGAAGATGGTTCTTGTGACAATACGGATGGATTATATGATTTATGGCTTCAGATTCGAATTAAAGGAATTGATACGCCAGAGTGCACGAAAAAGCAAAATAGCAATTATTATAAAAAACAGACATGTGTTGTCGATACAAATTATAAATCGACCAACGATCCCTATGGTTATGATGCCTGGCAAAAAGCTATGGAGCTGATACCCCCCAATACCACAGTTACGATTTCGTGCGATGAACCGGATGAATATAATAATTGTCCCCTTGATGCCAATGGCAGAGCACTGGTCTATCTATCTGCCAATGAGAAAGATTTTGGTTCAGAAATGATCAAAGCAGGACTCGCCATGCCAAACCTATCTAAATTGCCTTACTTAAATGCGAATGAACGGGCAATATGTGAGGGATTGAAAACAGCAATCTCTGCGCGCGAGAATATTTACAGTGTCTGTACATCGGGCGGGAGTGCTTGTGTTTCCCAGGCGGCAAGTGCGCTGCCGAGCTCAAAACCTGGCGAGTTTGCTCTCATGTATGATCGATGTCAGTATGTTCTTTGGGGAACAAAGACTGAATAGTCTGATATAAGTAAAACAAGGGGGCAGGATGATATGATCGTGGCGCAGGACTGAGTAGGACAAGATTATGGCTTGGCATGACAAAGACAATCAAGAACTGGATGATCTTCTGGCTTCCAGCCATATTCAGGATACCTGGAAATCCAAAGAAGCTCAGTCGAAGAAGAAAAGTATCAAACTTGTCATTTTGAGGGATTTGTTGATTATTCTGGGGGTCTTTGGTTTTATCATGTTTTTGGTGTGGAATATCAATAACAAAGATATCATCAATAAAGGAAATCATCCTATAGAAATAGAAAATGATGTTATCTCATTTTCGAATCAAGATGAAAAACAGGCTGATACGTCCAGAACCTGCAAAGAGTTGTTTGGATGGCGAATTGAGAGCATTGATAATGACAAACCGATGATTTTGCCGCGTCTGAAGGCCAGATTTGATGAAATGCATGAATCGGATGGCGTCGTCACTTATGAACAGAGCATGCCTGCTTTTGACAGTCAGTTTGTATCGGAGCTCTCACAAAAAGTTACGAATCCTTATGAATATTATATCAGACTGAATAAAATGACGTGGACATTTCCCGATAAGAGCTGCAATGAGGATAATAAGACCCAACAGGAATTGCTGTTTAAAACAGAGTCCAGCGTGTTCTTATATCAAAGTGTCGTAGCCTATATGAAGAATTATCATGCATCCATAAAGCAGGGTGACGATATTTGTATCACTTTGACTGCCAATAGGGGAGATTCACATCTGACTTTCAGATCTGTCGAAACGACATTAAAAATGGATGATCAGAAGAAAAAGAGTTTGTCCGATTATTTTGCCAATGCGATCTATCGAGGCAATGTACCCAGTGCATTTTATGTCGATTCGTTTACGACTCAATGGTGCTATTCTATCTATAATGAAGCGCGCGAAATACGTGCATTTTATCAGCAGACTCCCAAATCTGCTGCTTATCCCAATGTTACGATAAGCAGCATGGTATGGGAAAATGATTCTCTACCTAAAATAGGGGATGATGCATTGTATCGATCGCTCATTGAGAAAAAGATGGAACTGGTTCGTGAGGATATTGGCGATTGTCTTTCGAAATATGAGTTTCCCAGAAGCTGGATGATAGGAAGACTTGAGTTTGATATACCGCCATCCGGTGGTTATATTAAACTTTCAAAAAGGGGCAATGGTCTTTTTCTGGACAAAAATAATGAAAATAAAGAAATCATACATATTTCACGATGTCTACAGTTGGGCAAAGTTGTTCCCACATTGATGAATGATATTCCGATTGACTCGACGGATGAATCTATACTTACAGTTATTTTTGATATTAATCGTCCGCCGAAAGAAGAAATACCAAATATTACACCTAAAAATAAATTATGGACAATCAATGTTCCCACCAATAATGATTTTGAATCACTGTACAAATTGCGCATGGAAAAGAAACTGGATGCGTTTAGCGATGAGTTGGGGGCATGTCTTTACCCATATCGGGATCATCGTATCACCGCACAGTTTACATTTGAAGTGGATCCACTTGGTGAGTTTTTCAAATTGATGACCATAAAACCGAATTCGTACCATGATCATAGCAGTGATATCATTTTTTATGATTGGACCACCAACAGCAATATAAAGGACATCGTGATGCCATGTCTCGAATTTGGGAGTTTTATTCCCAATCCTATTCATGAAATTCCTGACCATTCAGTGCCTGCTAACAAACTTACCGTCATCTATGAAATCAATGCATCCGATGAAGAAAGTGCAAATTCTGAACCTATGAATAATAATTCAGAATTTGATTTAAAGGCCTGGGGTGATGAAAAAAAACTGGAAATGCTGGTGAAACAACAGAATCCCAACGACACCATGACACCCCAGGAATATGCTGGCATTGTTAAAGCATCTTTGAAAGATTTAAATAACAAAGTTAAGATGGCATGCAAGCCTCAGTCCGGCAATATCAGGGGAAAGTTTAAGCTGGATTGCGCCAAAGGTAAAATACAGATGATAGATATTAAAGAAGGAACGCTTGCTCAAACGATGGATAGTTCATGTATTTCAGAAGAGATGATGAAATATTCATTTTCCAAAGCGACAGGCGCTTATGCAAATAGAAAAATAGATTTGCCATTTGCATATCATTTTTAATGATAGAAACTACATTCTTATGAGAATTATGGTACTAATTAAAGGAGAATACCATGAAGAATATACATTTTATGATCATATCCGGCTCTATGTTAGCTATTTGGGCGTTTGGATGTGAAAGCGAACAGAGCAACAATGGTTTAGAATGTACAGAAAATGAAGTCCGCTGTTCGGAGGATCATCTCGGGGTTCAGGTCTGCAAAGACGGCACATGGAGCGAATCCGAGCCCTGCGGTGCGCATCAAACGTGCGATGAAGAAAGTAAAGCCTGCAGAGAACCTGCGGGCAGCGACTGTAAAGATAAAGAGACGAAATGTGCTTCAGATGCCAATGGCTACCTGACTTGTACAAACGGGCGATGGTCTGAAGATGCGATCGCCTGTAAATATGGCAAAATCTGTTCAGAGGGAAATTGTATTGAACCCATTGTCGATCATGAATGTACCGAAGGTGAAAAACAATGTTCGGAGGATAAACGCATCCTTTTGATATGCGATACAAATGGCCATTGGGAGAGCGGAACAGAATGCAATGAGGATGAAATCTGCGATGCAGAACAGAAAGAATGTATTAAAACGACGCCTGAAAGTGAATGTAATTTGGGGGATAAAAAATGTTCGGAGGATAGTCTGAGTGTTCTGGCCTGCAATGTTGACGGCCATTGGGAAATCGAAAAAACATGCGAAAGTGGTGAATCATGCGATTCGGAATTGAAAGACTGCGTATCCGCTGGGGATGAGCCACAATGCACATCTGGCGAAAAAATGTGTTCAGAGGATAAGCAGCGTGTTCTGGCCTGTAATGCTGATGGACAATGGGAAACCGAAAAGACATGCGGCAACAATGAAATTTGTGATTCTGAGCAAAAAGACTGCATAACCACTGTTGTTCCACCGGAATGCACATCCGGACAAAAGAAATGCTCGGGTGATAGTGGCTATTTGACATGCAATACGGAAGGACATTGGGCGGCTGAAGTCACCTCCTGTAAATTCCAGGAAACCTGCCAAGATGATGGCCAATGTATCAAGCATCCGGACAAGGTTGATTTTGGAATATGGTACAGCACCTGGTATGCCTTTACGAAAGAGAGTTCATCGAGCAACAAAGAGAATACCTGGACTGCCTGGGATATTCCCTATCGTCCGCGTCTGTCCAATGGCAGTTTTGGAATGTACGACAGCAAGGATGCAAAAGAGACTTCATTCTTTATTTCGCAAATATCCGATGCAGGTATCGATTTTATCATTTTGGATCAAACCAATAATATCGATGTGGATGGCGGATATATTAACGAGCGTTCATTGGCGACAGCCGATGAATGCAAAAAATTTATAGACAGTAACCCTGGCAGACGCCCCGTAAAATACTGTTCAGCCATTGGAGGTGTACAGTTTGCGTGCAATCCAGCGGCAATTGAAAATGAAGCCAAAATACTATGGGAACGCTATAATTCGGATGAACAGTATCATTATTATGTCGATGGCAAACCATTGCTGATTGTCTATATCGGCAACTGCCAGGATGATATATGGACAAGTTATACCGGCGATAAGACGTATGCTTCCAAATTTACCATTCGCTATGCAGACAATGACTCTATGCCTGGCAATTATGGTTGGGCATACGACAAAGGGACACAGCTGCACAGTGAAGTCAGTGTGATTATGCCGGGATGGGACAACCGCAAGGGTGCAACGCCCGTGAAGCGCAATGCGGGGGACTGGTATCAGGCACAATTCGATGTACTGCGCAAAGCAGCGACACTTCCCAAGATCATTGTTATCAATTCATTTAATGAATATGCCGAGGGGACGGCAGTATGGTCTGCCGATACCAATTTGCCCAACAACAGCGATAAATGGGTGGATAAAAGCGGTAAGCTCAATCCGGATATGTATTGGAATATGACGGTTGAGTTTATTAAAGAGATTAGGAAATAATTGATAATTGATAATT
>DGWW01000100.1:0-13197 GCA_002395385.1 Myxococcales bacterium UBA4248 | reverse complement strand
ATAATTGATAATTGAAAATTAATAATTAATAATTACGAATAGTGAATAGTGAATAGTGAATAGTTAATAATATTTACAAGCCCCAGTCGTCGGTTTCTTCAATTTCGGGGACGACCTTTGGGAAGATATGATTGACGACGTCGATCCATTCTTCGGGATTGTGCGCATAGAGATACGTAAAACGCAGTGTATGTTCGGAGACTTTGCGGGCGTAATGACGAGATTCGTCGAAAGAGAATTCTTCGACGATCCAGTCGAGTGTTTTGCCTTTGTCGCGCAGAGCCCATGGGCCGATGCGGTGTGGACCGCCGTTATAGCTGCCGGCGGTAAAAGCCAGATTGCCGCCCCATTTGTCGTAGTGCATCTTCATATAATAAGCCGAGTAGGGGAAGCCAACGCGGGGATCGAAGAAGGTGTCGGGATGGAACTCAAGACCGAGGGCTTTTGCAATGGGACGTGCGGTTTTGGGGATCATCTGGAGTGCGCCGATAGCATCGGCCGATGAAACCTGCCAGGGACGGAATCGCGATTCCTGGAGCATGATGCCATAGATAAAATAGGGCGGCAGGCCATAATCCTGTGCAAGGGATTCGACGAGGGGGGCAAATGGCTGGGGATAGGCCATTTTGTGTTTGGGATTTCCGCGTGAAGGCTTGATTTTGCTCATGGCACGAACAGATCCCGAATTGTCGTTCCATGCGTCGTGATAGGCTTCGACCAGATGGGTGGCGTACCGCCTGAATTCATCGCGGTTATCGGCGGCGATAGATGCAATCAGAGCTTTGTCGTTGCCCGAATAGAGCGATCGTGCTTCATCGATGGCATCGTAATCTGTGAGGGTTTTGATGCGCTTCCATGTGTCGGAGGATGGCTCCTGGCGCAGTGGTGCACCATATCCCCATGGGTAAAAGACCGTATCTGTGCGTGGATCGGACTGCCAGGAAAAGAGATCGGCAATGGCCTTTTGGGCATCTTTGCCGAACCAATCTTCTTCGCGATGGTAAGCCAGAATATCGTACCATGTGAGCGGGAATTCCTGATGAATCTCATTTAAGCGCTTTTGTGCAGTTTCCTGGTTTCCGCGTTGATACTCGGCATAAGCCTGCCAATATAGGGCTTTGCCGCGGACAATGGGGTTCTGATTGTGCTTGAGTTCTTCGTAAGCCAGAATGGCTTCTTTCCATTGTCCATCGCGAATAAACGTCTGAGCATAGAATCCCCATACCGAAGTATCGTTTGTCTTTTTGGCATATTGCAAAAGCAGTGGGCGTGCTTTGTCATTTTCGCGCAGATCGAACCAGTACCAACCTCGCAGATAGAGCGAACGCGAGGCATATTTTCCGCGCGGATACAGCTTATCGTAGTTTTGTAGTGCTTTGATGGCATCGCGGTATTTGAGCTGACGTGAGAGTGCACGTGATATGCCGAAAACGGCTTCTTCCTTTTGTGCAGTGTTTTTATTGGCCCATTTACGGTAGATCTTTTCGCTGAGTTGTGGTTCTTCGGAATTGGTCATTGAAACGCGGGCGAGTTCCCATTCGGCTTTGTCGCGCAATGCCTGAGGAATGGTTTTGTCGTCGACAATGGTTTTGAGTTCTTTGCGTGCGTTGTCATAATCGAAGTGAGAGATGAGTTTTTGACAGCGCGAGAAACGTTCGTTCGGGGAGAGCAATTGGCTGATTTCGTCCGTAGAAGCAGCGAGTTCTGGCCACAGGGCCATCTGGGTTGCAGGGTAGTGCTTAATGAGCTGCAGCCGTTTTTGTCTCGCACCTTTGGTATTACTCAGCGTTTGGTCGATGCGCATTTGGGCATACAGCAAACTAGCGGATTCGAAAGCATTGGCACCCGATGTGACTCTGGGAATGAGTTTTTGAAGTGATTGCAGGGTAGGTGCAACTGTTTCATTTATGTTCCCTTCATCGTTATCATTTGGGGATGCAAAAATTGCATGATTGGATGCGGTTTTTATCCATTCGAGAGTGAGTTCCCGTGATTTTTTTGTGAGTTTGGTAGAAGTCAGAAAAGCTGAAATGCTCTTGAGTGCCTTGTCGAATTCGAGATCAGCTATTTGCGCGCGTATGTGCCAGAATTCAATGACGGGAATGAGATCGCTCTGGGTCGTTTTTATCTCATCTATGCGTGGGGTGCATGGTTCCAGTTGAGAACAAAGATTGGCGAGAATTCTGGATTTTGCGGCAACAAAGCGCATTTGCTGTGACTGCGGAGCGTATTGGGCATAGTGGGCTGCTTCGCGAAAGCGCGCAGCACGCATCAAATAGAGAATTTGTGCTTTGGAGGGTTCGGTCACTGTTGGCTGATGCGGGAGGGAAATAATTGCGGACTGCACCAGCCCATCGGTTGCCAGTTGGATGCGTTTTTCGTGTGAAATGGTGTTCGTTTGATGCGGCGGCACATCGGAATTGGAATGATCCTTCGGTTGTTGCATGGCTGCATTGGGAACATTGTGAGACGCAGGTTCGGAGGGCGTACAGCTCGAGAGGGTGAGGAGAATGGCTGCTATGACTGAGAGGGAAAGCACGCGTTTCATGATAATTTGGAATGCGGAATTGGTTTGAATTAGCAATGAGCAATGTGCAATTATTGTTCTGGCCATGGTTATCGACAGCAGAGGCATATAGCTTATGTGACAGTGGGGCATGCCCCACTGTCAAACCATGTATCGTCATTATCTATGTCCAGCACAATAGGATGCAATTTTTGGGGAATTGCAGGGGGCGTTGAGATGGCAATCGTTGGGTGATTTTTTTTTACAAACGGATTTGTTCGCATCTAACGATGCTCACGATAATTGATAATGGATAATGGATAATTGACAATTGGATGGAAGAATTATGGGAGGAACAGATAAATAATAGAGAGAAGGAATTTTGTGGGTGGTGAATAGTGAATAGTGAGCAGTGAATAATGAGAAGCTCAGAACAGAGGCACAGCGTATAACCCAAGTGGATGGATTAATCGGAAACAGCGAGTGCGTATCGGTCAAGCCGATAGCACGAGCCGTAGCGGCGTATTGCCGAAGGCAATAGCAGCGGTAAGCAAAGCGTATGTGCGCAAGCGCATAGCTTGCGTCGAACCATTCGTAACATAATTATAATGATATAAAAAAAATCGAATGGAAAGCGTGGAATTGAATGATGTGTTAAACTTACATGTAGATTAATATTTTGTATAATTTAAATTTGTGGTTGTTTGTGTGCTTAAAACATACATGTAAATTCATATAAAAATTTCAAAACGGGTTTAAAATTGCAAAACAAAAGGGTAAAGAGAGGGTTAGCATTTTTTTCTGCTCAAGGAAAAGGAGTATGAGTTATGAAAAATAAGCAGTACTTAGGCTTTTTGATGTTTTTGATGGCATCGGGCTGTGCCAGCACGGAGGATACGGATTGTACGAACGGTACACGTAAGTGTGATCTGAATTCGAATGCCGTGATGACATGCGGTACGGATGGGTGGGAAATCGCGGAAGTTTGTCCGACGGGTTTAGTCTGCAATGGTCTGACATTGCGTTGTGAATCGCAGTCGGGGTCTGTTGTTTGTAATTCAGGTGCCAAGATGTGCAGCATGGATGGCAAACAAGTTTTGGTCTGTTCGAACAACAATTGGACAATGAGTGTTCAATGCGGCGCTGATGAACAATGTGATGCAGGCACGTTGACGTGTGTGAAACAATCGGCAGCGGGCTGTGTTTCAGGTTCCAAGCAATGCAGCCAGGATGGTTCTCAGGTCATGTCCTGTGTGAATGGTGAATGGACTGTAGACAAGAAGTGCGGCAGTGATGAGCGCTGTGACAGCAGTTATCAGTGTACGAAGCAAAACACTTCGACGTGTGTAGACGGTACCAGGAAGTGTGACGGTAATACGATCGTAGAATGCAAGAATGGTGCATATAATGTTGTAGAGACGTGTGTGAGCCCGGCGGTATGTGTTTCTTCGTCGTTGCAATGTCAAGTTCCGCGGATTTGTACTCCGGGTGAGAAGAAGTGTGATACGGACTTGTCTCGGGTGCTTTTGTGCAGCGAAGAGGGCAGTTGGACTGTCATGGAAAACTGCGATACAACCAATGGCGCGAGTTGCGATATGTCGACGGTTGCGTGTCGAACTGGGTGTACAGAAGGCGCATCTCGCTGTGACAACAACAATCGTTTTTTGAAGTGTACAGGTAATACTTGGGCTGTGGTGAAAGACTGCCTGGCGACAGAAAGGTGCGATAACACGAATGGTTGTGCAGAATGTTCGGTTGGTCAGCAAAGATGCGCCAATGAGTCGAGTTTTTATACTTGCACTGATGGCAGGTGGTCATCGACAGCGACGAACTGTGGTAGCAAGCAACAGTGCATCAGTGACAACTGCGTCGACAAACAGCTCTGTACAGCAGACGTTTGCCGCAATGGTAATGCTGTCACTTGTAAAGATGGTGTAGAATCTGTCGAAGCATGCGGTTCGAAGAATTGTATTCTCCGCGATGGCAAGGCACTGTGCGAGGAACATGTCTGCGATGATGGTCAGTTTAAATGCGATTCGGAAACGGAAAAGAGCATTTGTTCGGACAACAAGTGGATTAAGAGCAATTGCGATTCCGGTTTTGTCTGTGAGCTCTCGGCAAGGGGATGCATTGAGTTTGTATGCAACGAAGGCGAAAAGCGTTGCAATGCCAATGCGGTTGAAAAGTGTACAGATAATGTCTGGCATCCGGATGAGTCATGTGGTGCGACTCGGATGTGCGACGATTCGACCAAAACCTGTGTACAGATAAACTGCAGCAATGGCGATAAACGGTGCAACGACGGTAAGGTCGAAAAGTGCAGCAGCAATGCCTACACGCCCGATCAGACATGTACGTCGAGCCAAATATGTTCGCAAACGGGGACTTCGGCATCGTGTGTTGTAAAGGTCTGCAACGAAGGTGAATATAAGTGCGATGGCCAGAAATTGCAAAGATGTGTAGATAATGCCTGGAAATCTTCTCAGACGTGTGACTCTTCAACTCAGCTTTGCAAAGCCTCGGGCACAACCGGAACTTGCGAGACCAAAGTCTGTAACGAAGGCGCAACCAAATGCGACAACAATACCAACAGTGTGATGGTTTGTGAAAACAATGCGTGGAAATCGAGCAAATGCAAGAATACCGAATATTGCGATTATGAAGACAGTGCCTATAAATGCATAGAGAAAGAATGCGAAAATGGCGTGGTTTGTGATGGAACCACACTTAAGATTTGTACGAATTATCAGTATTCCAGGATAGAAACGTGTTTGGGAAATCAAAGATGTAATGCCTCCATCCCGGGATGTGAACTTGTCCCTGAATGTACGAATGGGAAATTTAAATGCACAGGTTCAACGTTGTACAAATGCAATGGCGGTTCATGGAGCGAGAGCAATATTTGTGCTGGCGAGAATGAAGTATGTGACGCCTCAAAAGGTCAGTGCATCGATACATCTGAGTGTACAACCGGTAATTTCTACTGCGATGGCAAAACACTCAAGGAGTGCAAATCAGGCAAATGGACGAACAAAACGACATGCAAGGATACCGAGACCTGCAATGCAACCACGAAACAATGTGATTTGACGCCGGTCTGCAATCCAGATGAAGTGACCTGCAATGGCCAGACCTTGAGAACCTGTGATTCAACGGGACAGTGGAAGGATACCGAGACCTGCACGGGGGGCAAGACATGTGATGAAAGCCTCAAGAAATGCAGAGAGTGTACTTCGGGATACCAATGCAGAGTTCAGGATAAAGGCTATCAGGTCTATGAATGCAAAGAGGGGGCGTGGGTAAGTAGAGGTAGTTCGTACTATTGTAATTCCCAGTATACCTGCGATGCGGATTTGGGACGGTGTACGCAATGCTATGGCAGCGAATATACCTGCCACGGTTCCAATCTGATGCAATGCTCGAATTATTCATGGACTACGAAAATGGAATGCGGAACGGGCAAGCACTGCGATGCCTCGAAACCCGGTTGTGTGGACGATGCCGTTTGTACGAGTGGCTATACCTGTGTCGGCCAGGAACTTAAGGAATGCCAATCCGGTCAGTGGGAACTCAAAGAAACCTGTGGTGATGCATACACTTGCAATTCAACCGATGGAAAATGTGATCTCAAACCGGTGTGTTCGGGGAGTGTGACCGAGTGCGACGGCAACACACTCAAGACTTGTAATGCTTCGGGGCAGTGGGATACGACGCCTTGCGGAGACAGTGCAGTCTGCGTCACTTCGGGCAGTTCTTCGAGCTGCGTCAACAAGATAGCTCTCCCTGAATGGTGCAATATTCAAGGGATTGACATCATCAATCACGGTTATGGACGTGTTCTGATGCCAGCTTCAGTCAACACAGATGACATTACGGCCAAATTCGTCTGCGGCAAAGTGAGTACACCAGTGATGAGCTGGACGTATGCTTCTGAAGCTGTTGTCAATACCGGCTGTACGCATGAGGATGGCTGCGATCCGAACACCGAATTTATCAGCTATTCGATGAATGCGCCTGTGGGTTCCTATCAGTGCACCTATCGTTTCGAATTTGGTCCGCAGACGATTGCATGTTTGCCCAGGAAAGATGACGATAACAATGGTGGAACTCCCATTGTTTTGGATTCGTCGACGAAATTGACTGATGACCAGACCATGCCGCTGACATTGATAGCGGCTTCGACCGAAGCTCCAGAGTGGTGCTGGTTTAAGCACTTTGATACCAAAGAGAAAGCAAATCAGGAAGGCCGCGACCCGACTTGGCATGCATACGGCCGAATCCTGCCTCCGAACCCGACTTCGCCTGCCCAAATCAAGGCCATGCTGATTTGCGGTGATGTCACCAAGCCTGCCTCGACCTGGACGGTCAAGCGCGATGCCAAAGAAAACCTGTTCTGCAATGACTGTGCAGCAGGGCACTACGAATATGCGTCTGTTCCTTTATTTGACACGCCGGAACCTTCGGCCAACTATGTCTGTGCCTTCCGCATGGATGTTGCAGGCAAATCCTACGTCTGCCCGACGAGAAATGACGGTCCGGGCGCAGAGGGCGGTACCCCGGTCGAGCTCACGAGCGGTCTGGTTTTGCCAGAGGGCACCTATTGGGGCTATTAGTGGTAGTTGTGGCAGGCTATCGCGCGTTGCGCGATACGCCATGCCAGCCCGGCTATCGCGTGTTGCGCGATACGCCGGGCTTTTTTTTGTGCCGCGGGCTTTGCCGCCAGTTATGAATACGGCGCCTTCCTGGCGCGGTGAATGCCCCGGCTGTGTAGTATTATTTTAATTTTTCATCCAGTAGATGAGAGGGAATGACGTGGTGTAGTGCAGCCATGAGGCTTCCTTTGGCATCGGGATTCTTTTTTTCGATTTCTTTGAGCAGCAGCTTGGTGGCATAACGCTCCCCCGAATGTCCTCGCGTACAGAATGTCTGTTCACTGACGGGGATTTCGAGATACCGGGACGCTTCTATTAATAGATCTTCGGGAATATACAGCATTGGTCGAATGATCGTATTGACGCCGTTGTCTGCAAGGAGTTTTGGGGGCATGGATTTGAGTTGCCCATTGTACAGAGCATTCATGAGGAATGTTTCGATGGCATCGTCCCGATGATGTCCCAGTGCAATTTTATTATACTGATGCTTTGTTGCCTGAGTATATATAATTCCTCGCCGGAGTCGCGAACATAACCCGCAGGGAGAGTCACCGGGTTTGATTTTTTGCGCTAAAATATTTGCGGTTTCGAGGTCTTCGCTCCAAACGGTATAACCTTCTGCTGCAATGGCATCGAGCTGCGATTTGGCAGGGAAATCAGGGGCTGACTGATTGAGATGGAAGACGCCGATCTCAAAGGGAAATGGGACGATGCGGCGGATTGAATCGAGCAGATGGATGAGCATGAGAGAGTCTTTTCCGCCGGAAAAAGCGACCATGATTCGATCATTGGGCTCAATGAGCTGCCATGCGATGGAGCATTGGGAGACGAGGCGTGTGAGCTTCTTTTGAAGCGGTATGGGAAGTTTTGCAATCATATTCTTTAATTCGTAATGCGGAATTGTTTTTTTTAATTCGGAATTCGGAATTCGGAATTCGGAATTGTTTTTTTATTCGGAATTCGGAATTGTTTTTTATTCGGAATTCGGAATTCGGAATTGAATTTTTTGTAAATAGTGAATATAAAAAAACGCCCCATAAGGGGCGTTAGGACTGCAGTCACATTATTTAACAATTTTGGGTTTGAGAACTACTTTGCCATCTGCAACATGAACCTGAAAATGAACTTCACTGCAGTGATGAACAGCCTTAATTTTTTCGGCATTTCTCTGAAGTCTGCGCAGGAAACAGTCAAAATCCATCGGTTCATTGATATTATTTTCTTTTCGAAGGCGCATATACTCTTGATAAAGCGGTTTGACTTCTTCCATGTCGGCATTGGCTTTGAGCTGATTTATTTCTTCGGTTCGAAGTGCCGCATCATCCTTTTTATTGTCATCGTCGTCGAAATCCATCATCATATTAGTCCAGCTTTCTGTCTTGTCTTCTTCGGGGAGTGTTGCCTGTTTGATGGTATATGGCGGGAAATCATCTTCACTTCCGCCCAAAAGCAATGCAATTGCGCCAGCATCGACCGGTTCACCGGAGGTAATTGCATCGGCTACGGCACGTTTGATGCGGCGCATATTTTTAACCATCGGATTGGAAATCAGAGCAAAGAGAATGCTACCGACGAGCATGGCAAGCAGACCGGCAATCAGGATGTAGAATCCATTTTTGGAGTCAGTTTTGGCATTCTGCATGGGGGAGACGACATAGACATCCGTTTCTTCGTTTTCGTTCCAAACCCATCGCAAACGGCTCATGGCGAGAGCATTGTTGTCAAAAGAGCCCACATAGACGGTATTTGCGGGAATCTGATCGTAAGCGACGGCGGAATTTCCTGCATTTCCTGGAGAATTGCTGTGAAATCTGGAATTGTTAAGTTCCTGTCGTTTATCGGGTGTACTGATATCCATGGCCGAATAGATCATTCGTTTTGCCGATGCAGGATCGGCCTGTTCGCCAAGTTTAGGCGAAGCATAGACGAACCCGAGCTCGACCGACTGAGGCATGGCTTTTGCGAAGTTGGCGAGTGAATCTTTGGAGAGTTCATAGCCGACGACGACTGTACCGATCTGTTGATCGCCAGAGACGACAGGCGTTACCGATGCCATGTACATGCTGTCTCTCCAGACGAAGTGACCAAACTGTGCCTGATTGGTTTGGACGGCATTGGCGAGAATGGGGTAACTCTCGTCGTAACGCTTTCCGGCATTGAATTCTTTTCCTTTCATGCCTTCGGCGATGTGTAGGGATGCGATGCTTCCGTCTTTCATGGGGACAGAGGCGAAAGCGAGCACGAGATCGGGTGTTTTTCCCCACCAGGTGAGGATGGGTTGAGTCTGGCTCATATTCCCGACAGCATTTTTATCAGCAGATGTGCGGCTTTTGCTGGCGGCATCCTTTTTGTCTTTCCAGCTGATAATGGCGTTGAAGACGTCGAAATTCCACTTGTTATTGGCATTTTTGAGTTCGTCCGGGGTCGAACGCAACAGGTTTTCTTTGACACTTGCCAGTTCCTGAATCAATTTTGTGTCGGTGGCAAGCTCATTACTCAGGGCAGAAATGCTGAGTTCAGCATTGGACAATTTTTCTCTCAGGATATCATGTACCCGCGCATGCTCATTATCGACGGAAGCTGTCGAGACATCCGGAGCTTTTTGAGTAATTCCATAAGCTGCGCCGGTTAAAGCAGCCATGAGTATAACAATTAAGGCGATGCCTTTGATTTGATACATCAATAAATCTCCCACAATACGGCCTTTATGCCGTATTTGTTCATTATAAATTTCCCAAAATACGGCATCCGTTGCCGCGTTTGTTCATTATGACATAATTGTCATAAAAGGGCAATCCTATGAGAAAAGGCGTTATGGTAAGAGGTAACAGTACCTCTGTTTTTGAGCTGCTCTTGCCTGAGGCCTGAGGCCTAATGCCTTGACTATGTCAAACCTTGGGAACAAGTTATTGGCCTAGGGCTGAATAGTTACTAAGGGGTAACGATTCAGTTTGGGTAAACAGGGGGCGTGCTCTAGGGCCGAATCGTTACGATAAGGCTTTTGGAATTGCCGAGCAGAAAAATTCTGGCGTATGGCGGCTGAAAGCCGTCCATAGCCAGAATGCCGTCGCGTATTGGCTGCAGGCCAATAGCGCGGCCTAGAAAGAAATATCTTTTAAAAGATTCTGGATTTCTGGTGTTAAGTTGTTGATTCTTTTTAAGAATTTTGCATGTTTTCGACCGCTCTGTTCGAAGAATGCTTCGGCAATTTTTTGTTGTTGAAGTTTTTGAATGCCGTGGCTGTATATCACTTTGGAGCGGGATTCCGGAATGGTGTTGTAATTATCGGCACTGACGTCGGCATTGAGCAAATTGCTGATGAATTTGGATTCTTCGATGATATCCGTCAATTTTTCGAATGCGTGATAGACGCATTGATAGCTTTCGATGTGATGTGCCATACATCGCGACAGTTTGTGAATTGCTTCGGCTGCATCCGGTTTGATTTCGATTTTGTCGGATTTTTCTTCGAGCCACTGTCGTTTTATGAAGGTTTGAAGTGTCTGTTCGGCTCGTTCCTGAGCTTTGTCGGAAAGAAATTCAATCGAGAAGAAGTCGGCGATCTCGACGAAACGGGCCTGTATGGCATCTTTGGTTTTGTCGTTTGTGGCGCGCAGTGCACACGAGAGATAGATATCGTCGATAAGCGGGAAAAGCAGAATATTCTTATAGAAAGAGATTTGCAGGCGCTGTGTGTCTTCGATCTCAATGAGCGACATGTCGCTGTTATGCGTGATGGTTTTATTGGATTTGAAGAGTTTGATTGTCTGGATAATGGGATCTTTGAGGGGCTCGATGAGCGGTGACACATTGAGGTTGAGTGATGCGTCGAGATCGGGAATTGCGGGCATTTCACCGGAGATTTGTGGTTCGTAGAGCGAAGCGCGCGAGGCAGCAAGTGTCGTTTGAAGTACCGGCGAAATAAGGGCATTGTGATCGATGAGCAGAGCCAGCAGGAATGCAGCTTCTTTCATGAGATCATCGAATTTGACAGGCTGTTTTGGGGCATTGAGCAATGCGCATGTCAGGAGTGCACTTGTGGTGACCGTCGAAATACGATTGATGCGTTCCATGAGTTCGACCGTCATTGAATCGATATAGGCGGTCATTTCTTCGTCGTTTATGGTATGTTCTGGGGTGATGTGGAGGGCATCATTTAAATCGATGGGTTCACCGAAAGACAGGTAGATCTGACCATATTTACTGATGAGCAGTTTGGTGGTGCGGATGAGGTTGGTGATGTTTTCTTTTTGTTTGGCAGCGCCATTCTGTTCATTTTTATAGGCCATATCCTCGATGACTTTTTCGTAGGTGATGGCACATGGGATAATTTTGACAGGGAGGTTGGGATCGGCCTGGACTGCCTGAGCAATCATGCGCAAAATGCCGTATTTGGGTTGCAAAACCTGACCTGTCCGGGAGCGGCCGCCTTCGATAAAGAATTCAACGGGGTAGCCTTCGTGCAGAATTTTGGCGATGTAGTGTTTGATGCATGCGGTGTAAAGCAGTTCACCCTTGAAAGAACGCTTGATAAAGAAAGCACCGCCGCGTCTGAGGATGCCTCCGATAAAGGAAAAGTTTAGATTCTCGCCGGCGGCAATATGGGGTGGGAGTACGCCGTTTTGAAATAAGATGATGCTGAGGACGAGGTAATCGATGTGGCTCTTGTGGCTGGGAATGAACACGAGTCGGTGTGTTTTGGACAATTCCCTGAGTTCATTAAGCTTTTCGGAATCGTAGTACAGGCCGTTATAGACGGTGCTCCACATGGGTGTGAGCACAGTACAGAAGACCTTGCACATGAGCAGTGAAAACTTGGAAGCCGTTTTTTCGAGAATTTTGCGGGCTTCGATGGAGAGTTCTTCCTGTGATTTGGACGTTTCCTGAGAGATGGTGCGCAGTTCCTGCTGAAACTCAGAGGATTCGATAATTTCCCGCAGAAGCTGTTGGTGTGGTTTGACTTTCGGCCCATTTACCTGTGTATGCATGGCATCAATTTCGTCGTTCAGGAAACGGCGGAGCTCAGCACCGGAACTGCATTTATTCTCAGTAATTTCGATGTGATGAATGAGGCAGAGGGGTTTTCCGATTTGGAAGAAGAGCTGCAGTACACTGGGGAGTACGGATAGAAAACGCCGGATAGAACTCGGTTTAGTTGGTGTACCATAGAGTTCGTTGAACAGCGTATGGCGATAGGTTTCGGCACGTCTTTCCCAGATAATACCTACAGGAATGTAATGCACCCGGATGTTGTTGGCTTTGGCGGTTTCTTCGATGGCATCAAAAATAGCCTCGGTACGCCTGGCATTGCGGGATTCAAAGATGCCGTACTGATTCAGGAAAATGAGGATTGGACGTCGTTCGACAATGCATTCGGCAATTTCCTGTGGTGTGGGTTTGTGTTTCCGTTTGGAAAAAAGCCCCAGAATGCGCCGTCCTAAGGTTGAATAGCGCAATTTGCTTTGGCCATTGCCCGTATAAGCCAATGGCATCCCCATTTGGAGGCACAGATCATTCAGAAAAAGATAATCGTGTTTATTTTCGGATGCCAGCAGATAGACAATGGCTTCATCTTTAGGGATAGCGAGTATTTCCTGAACCTGTGTCGGTTCATGAACGACGCGGGAATAAATCAGAGCAGAGAGGGCGCGCACAAAAAGAGAAAACCGCATCAACATGCCGAAACGCGTCGGCTTGAGCGTGTCAAGCTGGACAGGTTCCTGAGCTGGGTCTGCCTTGACTAAATCTGTTTTTGAATCAACGATGTTGCTCATAAATGTGGTTAAATCGCCTTATTCCTGTGTAGGATTGACGCGGTAAATATGAACAGAATCCTGTTTGCCCTTGACCATCATCGGGGGCAGTGCAAGGCAGGGCACATCCTCTTTGACATTTTTCCATGCAGCATCGTTGATGAGAATTTCGCCGGGATGTGCGGCTGCACACAGACGTGCGCCGAGATTGACGGTGTCACCGATAATTGTATAACTCATGGCTTGCGTCGACCCCATGTAACCGGCAATCATCGGACCGGTGGCG
>DGWW01000081.1:9465-19904 GCA_002395385.1 Myxococcales bacterium UBA4248 | reverse complement strand
GTCTTTTTTGTCTTCGCCGCCCGCAGGTTTGTCTGCGCATTTTTTGCTATCGGCATCGCAATAACCGCTCTTGCAGTCGTCGTCTTTTGCGCAATCGGCGTCATTGTCTTTTTTGTCTTCGCCGCCCGCGGGTTTGTCGGCACATGTTTTGTCATCGCCGCAATAACCGCTGTCGCAATCGTCGTTGGCTTCGCAGGCTGCGCCGATGGCTGCCTTGCCAGAACCTTTATCGTCTTTATCATCGTCGCCGCCGCATGCGGTAAATGTACAGGCACAAAGGCTAAGGGCTGCGATCATCCATGCAAATTTTTTCATTTTAAAACTCCTTAAAAAATATTTGCCCATAACAGGGGCTTTTAAACTCATGCTCAGAGCCCTTTTATTGAGTGGCTTTGAGCGACAATGTAAAAAGAGCTACATGTACCTTCATGCAGCTACATGAAGGCTGCTGCAATTCTCTTTCATAAGCGATTTTTTTTCTTTGATCCAGTAGGGCAATTTTGTCATAGGGCAAAAAATACAGAATAATTTTCGGAAAAACGCCGAAAAATGGCGAGTTTTTGAATTTAATTTTATTTTTTGTTTTTTGATGTCTGGCTGTTTTTTTTACGGGATGAGGGATGTAACTGTTCAGCCGGGGCGCTGCCCCGGACCCCGCCAAGGGGCTGAGACCCTTGGAACCCACAATTTTTTATGATTTTTTTATCTAAAGCCTTCACAAACTTTGCGAAATGGGGCCCCTCCCCCATTTCGAACAAATCATGAACGTTTTCATACGTTTTACGTTTTGGAATGCATATTCAAAGATAAAAGTTAAATGAGGGGGTAAACAGTTACCGAGGGACGAGGGATGAAGGATGAAAAAAAGCGCCGTATTCGCCCGTCAGGGTGAATAGGCGCGATGGGTGGCCGTATGAAATAGGCCGCCCGTTTGGTCGTATTGCGCGTTGCGCAATAGACCAAACATTCCGCATTAAAAACTTTGCCTGTAATCGTCCATATCTGATATTTTAGAAATGCCGTTAAAAAAACGGTTACATCATTTTGCTTGGAATCGTTCACTGAAGGAAAAAAAATGCTCGTCAAATGCGACAAATGTGGCCAGAGCTATGAAGTCAATGACTCGCGTCTTTCTCCGCAAGGGGCAAGAATTAAATGTCCATCCTGCGCGAATATTTTTTTGGTAAGGCTTGAAAGCGCAGAAAAGAGGCTTGAAAGCACGGGAAATATGAAAGCGCCGACGCCGTCCAAGGCAGCTAAGGAGAAAGTTGCCGATGTGGCAGGCGAAGCTGAAACGGCGTCCGAAAACGAAGTGACGTGGAAAGTTCGCCACATGGGACTGACTTATACGTTTCACGATTTGACGAGTCTTCAGGACTGGCTGTCTGGGCGACCGACACTTGATGATGTCAAAGTCGCCAAGGATGAAGATGACTGGAAAGAGCTTGGAGACTATGCGGATGTTTTGACGACCGAGCTCATCACGAAGTTTTTCCCGCTGGGTGATGTGCCCAAGTCTGGCGTGGTTCCGTCGGACAATGTGAAGCTCGGGACATTGAGCGGGACGCAGTCGCCGCTGCGTGGGCAGGCGGCTATGGGGAATGGCAATTTGCCACTGATGAGTGCATCGACATTCTCGCCAGTGACGGTGTCATCGGATTTGAGCGTGACGGACGATGCCCAGTCTGCGAAGAAGCGCAGGATAGAGGCGAAACGCCGTGCAGAGGCAGAAAAAGCCAACAAAAAGAAGTGGCGTAATTATATCATTTTGATCGTGGTTGTGCTGGTATTGGTCATTGCGGGGATTTGTTTTGTCCGCTATGGCGGCATGGATCTGATCATGGGGAATGAGACGGAGCCACAGGCTCAGGAAGTTGTCCCTTCGGAGCCCAAACCGCCCATTGAAAAAGATCTGGACCAGATTCAGAAAACAGATCCTGATGTCATAGCCGCGAAGGCGGCGGATTCTAATGCGGATACCTCGGATATGCCGAAGCTTCTCTCTGAGGAGGAGATTGCAAAACTCGAAGAGGAGTCGATACGGAAGCAATTTGAGGAAGCGGAGCAGATGGTGAATCAGAAGAAATGGCCGGAGGCACGTGCCACGCTCGAATCGCTCATTAAAGAGCGTCCCAATGACGTTGCGGCGCTTCAGTTGCTTGCCAAAACTTACCGTGGGCTGAATCTGAATTCCCAGGCGGCAGAGGTAGAAGCGAAGATCAAGAAGATTAAATCGGCACCGAATAATACCATCGATTTTGATGAATAGTTTCTTTTTGTTATCCTCATTTGGGCACACTTCCCCTAAAGGCGTTTTATGAAAACCGAAGAACTCGCGCTTCTCAAAGAAGGTATTTTTGCTTCTCTCGAAAAAGATGAACTCGATGCACTTGCTGAATGCATCACCGTGGTGACTTATCCTGCCGGTCAAATCCTTCAGGCGAAGAGCGGTTTTCGCATTTTACTTGCGGGTGATGTGAGCGTTTTGCGAGAGTCGATGGAAATTGGCCAGCTCCAGCCCGGCGATGGCTTTGGCGATTGGGGTTTGTGGGGATGGATGCAGCAGCGCGTCACCCTTCGCAGTGAATCCGATATCAAGGTCGGCGAATTTGACGAAAAGAAACTCGAAGCCGCGATTGCCAAAAAACCGACGGCCATTCTGCGCGTGCTTAAGACATTTGCCTTTATGATGGATACGCATCTCGAGGATTTGTCGCATGCATTGCTCGATGCCTACAGTGCACCATCGCAGCATGTCAAAACGAAATTGAATATCACCGTCAATGGCGTGGAACATCAGGTACGCATTGGCACGCCGCTTTCCCGATTATTGCCGAGCGAAATCGACGGCAAACCGGTCGTTTGCGGGCTCTTTAATCACAAGCATGTCTCGCTGAATCGTCCGCTTTATACCTCGGGCGTCGCCGAAGCACTGACGCGCGATGGTCTCGAAGGCCGCATGATCTATCGCGAAAGCATTTCTCTTTTGGCGATTGAAGCCGCTTATCACATCGATCCCGAACTCCATCTGCATATCGGTCCGAGCCTGGGGTTTGCCTATCTGCTCGAGATCGAATCGAATCCGAATCACCTCGATTACAAAGAATTTGCGGCCAAACTCAACGAGGAGATGCACAACCTCGTCAAAGCGGATGTCGTCTTTAGGCGCGATTACTGCTCGATCGACGAAGCCCGCGCCCGTCTTGCCGATCAGGGCTGGGATGAGGCCGTCAAACTCCTTCGCAAATCGCGCAATTCGTCTGTAGCCATGGTTTCATGCGGGCATCTGTATGCCATCGAGATTGTCCCGCTCGTCGCATCGGCCAAAATTCTCGATCAATTCTGCGTCGCCGAGAATTCGGGCGAGTTGATGATCTATTTCGATTCGGACAAAGTCGAAGAAGCCGAAAAACGCAGTTTGCATCCGAGCACACTCGCCAAACAACACGATGTCTGGCTCAACGGCATCGGTCTGACGAGCGTCGGTGCTTTCAATGATATCTGCATTGCAGGGGATGTTTCCAAAATTATCCGCGTCAGCGAAGGTTTTCACGAAAAGCGCATTTCCCAGCTGGCCGATATGATCGTCAACCGCGACAAGCGCGTCAAAGTGATCTGTATTGCAGGCCCGTCATCGTCCGGTAAAACGACATTCCTCAAGCGTTTGTCCATCCAATTGCAGGTCAATGGCCTGACGCCCAAGTGCATTTCGCTCGATGATTACTACGTCGACCGCGAAAAAACCGTGCGCGATGAAAATGGCGAATACGATTTCGAAGCCTTCGAGGCACTCGACATCGACGTCCTGCGCCAGCAGCTGCACGATCTGATTCATGGCAAGACGATTCACATTTCGCGCTACAATTTCCAGACGGGCAAGAGCCATCCCGAAGGCGGTCCGCTCATGAACCTGGGCGACACCGATATTCTGCTCCTCGAAGGCATTCACGGCCTGAATCCGCGCATGCCATTCGACCAGAACGACGGCGTTTTCCGCATCTTCATCAATCCGATGACTTCACTGATGCTCGACAATGTGACGCGCGTGAGCGCCACCGACATTCGCCTCATCCGCCGCATCGTCCGCGACCGTCATACCCGCGCCATCACGGCATCTTCGAACATCATGCGTTGGCCATCGGTTCGCCGCGGCGAAGTCAAACACATCTTCCCCTACCAGATGCTGGCCGATGCCGTCTTTAATACGTCGCTGGTGTACGAACTATCGGTTCTCAAGGTCTATGCGGATCGCTATTTGCTTGAGGTCGAAGAAGACGATCCTGCGCAAACCGTGGCCTATCGCCTGCGTCGCCTCATCGACCGCTTCGTCACAATCTATCCCGAAAATGTCCCCCAGACATCGCTTCTGCGCGAATTTATCGGCGGATCGGCTTTCGAATATTAATTGTTTGGGATGCTCGCTATTGGCCGCTTTGCGGCCAATACGCTTTGCGCGCGGCTATCTGCGATACGCCGCGCCAGAGACGTGTCGCGAAACGTCTCTGCTCGCTATTAGCCGCTTTGCGGCCAATACGCTTGTTTGTGGGTGAGGGGGGGGTATATGTGGTCTGGTGTGTGCAAGGGATTGCTAGGTAACCTAGGGTTACCTCTCTCCCATTCCCACCCGCCGACTCGCCGTCCTGACCCAAAATACGGGCGAGTTTGGCACACTGAGCCCCTTCCGCCAATGACTGGCGTAAAAAATAGCATCACGATGTGCCTGGCATATATGGCACTTCAGCACTTGTTCCCGCGTCCGGTGGTCAATTGCTGTAAACTGTCCCCTCAGTTGGCCATATATTATTTAGGGGAATGTCTGTCTTCAGACAAACCCAGATGTAAACATGTGTTACCTCATAAACATGAAGGGGAATTCCTTCACTATAATGATGCCATTGAGGATCGCATTGTTACATTTTTTTTTCGGCATATTTGGGGGAAGTACGAATTGCAGGGTAATAATTCTTTTTTTTCTTGCCTTGTGCGTTGAGATTCTCGAAAAATTCTTCTATACACCCTTCGTTTGTTGGTTTTGCCAACGGAACTTAATACTTAAAGGAGATAAAACATGAAAAAAGCGTTGATAGCACTCGTGATGGCTGGTATGGCATTTGGTATGGCTGCTTGTTCGGATGATGACAATCCATTGACCTGCAATACACCGGCGGTATACACGCAGATCAAGAACATGAAGGCGGCCTATGATGGGGGAGCTGATTGTGAGGCCAAAGGCGAAGCCCTTGTGAACTACATTGATACCAATAAAGACGCATTGGATGACGCTTTCACCAATTGGTCAGATGACAAGCAAGCGAAGGGGGTTTGCTATATTCGTGATGCAGGCTTATATCTCATCGTATATCAGAACGTTTCTGCCATGAATACCGGCTTAAAAAAATGCTCTGAAGACGGATCTGAAAAAGCCGGTTCTGCCCTTAGTAAGCTTGGTACAGTCAGCTTCTGGGATACCATGCTCCAGACTGCAGCAACAGAGGCTGAGAGCACCACAAATTAATCGTTTGATTGTATGGTTTGTTTGACCGGGCTTATGCCCGGTTTTTTTGTCTCGATTTGACGGGATAGGAAGCGCATAAGGCTTCATGTTTCATAACCCCCGGTTGGAGCGTTGTGACTGTTTATGGTGTACGCAAAGTCGTGAAACGATGAACGCCGTAGGCGTTCTGTCGAGTAGACTCCTGTTGGCGCATAGCGCCTACCGGGGGGCGAAGGCATCCACACACATTTTTAACCCTGTAAGGGTTTCCCAAGACTAAACATATGCTTTCGGAAACCCCTATGAGGTTTAAATTCATTGTGCTTCCTCATTACCCCCGGCGTTGCCGGGGGCTATTCGCCAAAAAGCCCTACGGCCTTTAGATAATGCGCTATCTGCGAACTTTGCGTACACCGTATGTGACTGTTGGGGGATTAAAAGAATTCCATTCAAATTATCCGGGGATGCCTGGTAAACAAAAAATCCACGGAGGTTAAACGGCGCCTTTTCTGTTATGCAATTTCATGTGACCTGCCTGAATGCCTTCGGTGGTGAGCGCCCATAGAGCCCCGAGGTTCTGAGTCATTCCGACGCTGGCAAGAACACTGCATAATTCGGCATAATTGTCGATTTTATCGAATGCAAAGGCGGCATTGACAGCGGGAATTTTCCTCAATCCTCCGACGGAACCAATGGGCAGAGGAATGTGCATTTCACCATGAAGTGATTTTGAGGACATGTTCCATCGCACGAGGGGAAGATGAACGCCGGTTTTACAGGCATAGTCATAAGCAGCTGCCTGAATGGCACGTGTGTCTTGTCCAAGCGGTATCGCTGCTGCAATGATTCCGTTTAGAATCCCTTTGTTGTGGGTGACTGCCCGTTCGGGACAGCGATCGGCCAGTGCGGATGCACGGGCAATGAGCATGGCAAAATTGGAGCCTGGCATGCCGGTGATTTCCTCAAGTATTGCAAAAGGAATATCGATAGATGCATGAACGAGGCGGCCTTCACTTGCATTGCTCACGATGGCCATACATGGCGTAAAGAAGACATATTCGTTTTCAATATATCGCAATAATGCTTCTGCCATTGTGTTGACAGCATTCGCCCCCATGGCATCCAGTGTGTGTACATAAAGCTTAAAAATGACGAACGTTTCACGCCAAAGTTCGTTCCATTCGGGGGGCAGAATTTCAAGCTGAATATCGAATGCGCCACCACCAAGTTCAGCAAGTTGAGGATTCTGTTCATTGGCCAGGGAGAGCCATTGAGCTTTGTTCTGATTGATTATCTGCTTGAATACGTTTGCCTGGGCGAGTGAGACGGCACCTGAGATCTGCGCCATCGTCACCGGTGAATCAAAACTGCAATGAATGCCATCCTGACATGCATTGATCAATTTGGATATTCGATTGACGGCAGCAATGACACTCGGTTCTTCGGTTGCCATGGCAATCCGATGACATTTCTTGTTGACCGTGAACTGAGGTACCACACCAAGCGGTAACCGCCATGCCCCAATGACATTCTCGCTCATGCGATCAAGCGTCTCGATCTCTGCATTAGGTATGCCTGCGAGATCGTTGAGATTTCTGGCACCGTCGGCCTCGAGAATCTGGCGTCTTTCGCTGGGGGATTTGGTGTAAAAACGTTTAAACATCATGAACCATTAGCATGGGGTGGTATTTCCCGAGGTATTCCATTCGTCCCAGGACATGGAGCATCCTTTGGGCATGGCATCTGCTGCACGCCCAAGCAATTTCAAAGCATGCTTTGGATGGCCGGGTACCTTGGCTCTAAGAGATTCATCCAGCGGTACCTGTATGCCAATATCCCCAGTGAGAATATAGGCGGCACTGTCGAGATTGCACATATCGAAGATGGCAATCTGTCCCTCATTGCCAGGCAAAATCGGGCTCATGTTTTCGGGGTTGAATAGAATACATTTGACCCAATTGGGAAAGATGTAGAGTCCTTCTTCGGGGAGTTTGCACGAGGTATTGAGTGCGCAGATCTCATAAGCCTGGCTCGAGAGTTCGCACATGCCGTACTCGCCATAGATATGCCGCCTTTCGATACCGAGATGTTTGCTGAGTGCATCGCGCAATTCGTTCTTGGGGATTTCGCGGCATCGCCCTTTGTAACCGCCGGTTTCGAGCAGACAACTTCCGGGCGCGCTTTGAATTTCGCGATTTCCCATTTTATCGAGCAGTTCTACATAAGCGAATGCCGGTCCCATCAGGTGAACAGGAATGTCTTTGGTTGCACATTGGATTAAATGAGATATCAGTCCTTCGGTATTCAATCCGTCTTTCATTGAGAAAAAACTCGCCGATCCGGGTGCACCAAAGACTTCGACAAAAGATGAAATCATAAAACCGAGAGATGAATGAGGATTCTCTTCGGCAGATGGCATCAGAGAAATGATCTGGGTTTTCGGCGACATCGTGCGCGCTATAAATTGTGTAAAAGCATAGATATTCGAGCGCATCATGAGGCTGGTATCGCGAAAACGGTGAATGCTTCTGACACCTTCTGTCGTACCGCTCGAATAAAACTCAGCAACGGCCCGCTCTTTTGGAAAAGGGAAGACATCGGCATGTTTAAAACACTCGACGGGCAATGGCGGATAATCGAGCAAAGATGTGCCCCGATCATTTCTTCCCCGCAAAGAACAATACTTATTGTAGAGGGGATGATTTTGTCTTTGGTATTCGAGCAAATCGATCGTCAGACCAATGGGCTTGGGCTCTAACCCTGTAGGACTGTCCATGCATGCCCACCGATAGGAAGCGAAAAGAAAATCCGAAATTCGCTTGAATAACGTCATGCGTAGGTCTTCCATCATTCACCTTACAAAAGACACCATTCTGTGTGATGCGCGTGGGGGGAATCTGTGTTCTCTCTAGAATGGAGAGAACAACCCAATGATATTACAACCCCCGCATACTTTAACCAAATCTTTTTTGTAACAGAACAGCCGTAGGTATAACGATTCAGCCCTCATGCTCTCATCTAAAGGACTGAAGCTGAGTCAACCCAGGCAGAAGGCAGTAGGCAGAAGTAAGTATTCTCTGACAAAAGATATGAATTCAGGGCTGTCGAGTTCTAATTTTTCTTGCTTTTTCTGTTTCACCCCTTCAGGGTGATTTTATTGATGAAATCCCTTTTCCCGGGGGTACGCAGACCTCACCCACCCTGTCAGGCTTTGCCTGACATCCCGCCCTCTCCATAAATGGCGAGGGCAGGATTTGAAGGAGTGGCGCTACGCGCCTTTTGATTCCCCCCGGGCTGTAATCTGCTCGCCCTTTTTGGGCTCAGATCAAGCAGACACCTAGGTTTTTGCTATTTTCATAAAGTCAAGTGTTTTTAGAATGCGACGGCCCTGGGGGGGGATAACCATGATCCCCCGGTAGGCGCGATGCGCCAACCTGGGGCTACAAACCTTGAAGTTTCAATGGACTTCTATCGCAACAATTTTTAAATGCTGTAGCCTTGGTAGGTTTTTAAGGTGAGAGCCTACTTTAAAGCATCCAATGCTTGTCCGATGCGTTCGATGCCTTTGCGGATGGCATTTTCGTCGAGTGCAAAAGAAAGGCGCAGATAGCCCGGAGCCCCAAATGCGCTGCCGGGTACCGTTGCCACATGCCCCGTTTCGAGAATGTATTTGGCGAGATCGATGTCATCCTGAATCCAGTGTAAACCGTGCTCAACATTGCAGAATTTCTTGCAATTTAAAAGGATGTAGAAAGCACCTTTGGGGGCCATGCATGAGACGCCATCGATTTTTTTGATACATTCTAGAATGACATCGCGGCGTGCTTCGAATTTGAGTCGCATGGCTTCGACGACTGAAGGATCGAGTTTGAGTGCTTCGAGTGCACCGGCCTGGGCAAAGCTCGTCGCATTCGAGGTCGAGTGGCTCTGAATGGTCGACATGGCGCGAATGCGTTCGGGATCGGCAATGGCAAAACCGAGACGCCATCCCGTCATGGCGAAGCTTTTCGAGAAACCGCCTGTAACAATAATGCGTTCTTTGAGGTCTGGGGCCACTTTTGCCAGTTCGATGTGTTTAAATCCATGATAGGTTAAGTGGGCATAGATGTTATCCCAAATGATCGTCAGATCGGGATATCGTCTTAAAACTTCGGCCAATCCTATCAATTGTTTTTCGCTGTAAGCCTGTCCGGTGGGATTGGAGGGAGAATTGAGGATGAGCAGGGTGGGGTGGTGGAGCTTGATGGCATTTTCGAGCATCTGCGGTGTCATGAGGAAACCATCATCCTCGCGGGTTTCGATGTATTGTACAGTTCCCCCGGCGAGATTTACCATGGCCGGGTAAGAAAGCCAATAAGGCGAAGGAATGATGACGACATCGCCATTATCAATGATTGACATGATGGCATTGTAAATGACCTGTTTGCCGCCGACGCCCACGATGACTTGATCTGAAGTTGTTTCGACATCGAACTGTCGTGCATACCATGCGGCGATTTCGGCACGCAGTGCCGGCATGCCAGCGACCGGCGTATATTTGGTCAGTCCCTGATCGAGCGCTTCTTTGGCGGCATCGATGATGGGCTGTGGGGTGATAAAATCAGGTTCTCCTGCACCAAAACTCACAATGTCGAGCCCTTCGGCTTTCATTGCGGCCGCTTTTGCCGTGATTGCCAGCGTTAAAGAGGGTTGAACCTGACTTAAGCGATACGCTTTTTTCATAAAAACTCCTTTTCTTCATTATTATAGTGAGCATCGTTAGATGCGAACAAATCCGTTTGTTAAAATAAATGCGTAATTCGTAATGCGTAATGCGTAATTGAATATGCCAAAACCCAAATGAACCTCTAAAGCCAAACTGCCTTTATTCTTTAGATATCACAAAGAGAATGCCTTAATAATTCCGAATTCCGAATTTCGCATTAACACAGTGAGCATCGTTAGA
>DGWW01000081.1:0-9377 GCA_002395385.1 Myxococcales bacterium UBA4248 | reverse complement strand
AACAAATCCGTTTGTTAAAAAAAACAGGATGGCCGGCTGAACAGTTACCAAGCGATGTGCATTATTATAATCCTAATTTGTTTATTCAATTAAAATGTGATAGAATCATTCGAGCCGTTGTAGCGGTAGCGAATGAGACCGAAAACCTTGTTAGAGGATAGTCATGAAATTAAACAAAATAGCCGGTTTGGCACTTGCCAGTATTTGTTTGCTCGCGACGACAGAAGCGTCAGCAGAGACGGTTTCTGTGATGAAACTGGATGAACTTGGGAGTAATGTGAACAAGCAAACGACAGCGTTGTTTGAGGCCATTCGCGACCAGGTTTCGAACGCACCCAATTATGATCTTGATCACAATGCGGGTGATATTACCTATACCGAAATGCAGATGGTAACGGGATGCGATCGCGATGCCATTGCATGCTATGACGCTGCGTGCGAAACGCTCGGTTCTTCTTCGATGATCTTTGGGTCTGTGAAAGATGGCGGCGAAGCACATGTCATTTGGTATGTGAGCGGAAAAGGCATTTTCCGTGAAGTGAAAGGCAAAATTACAGACAGACAAGCGGCAGAAAGACTCGCCCAGGAAATCGTCGTAGGTGCCATGGGTAAACTCATTGTCACGAGCAATGTGCCCGGGGCCGATGTCTTCATCGATGGCAAGCGCGTCGGCATGACTGCCGAATATGAACAAAATGCAACCCCCATCGAATTGGTCACCGGCAACTATGTCGTTGCCGTCCGTAAAGATGGTTATGAAAAAGCCGATGCCGTCAAAGTGACCATCGAAAAGGGACAGACCGAAAAACTCCACGTCGATATGGAAGTCGCCACCGACCCCGAAGCCATTCGCAGCGGCCTCAAAATTGCCGGCTGGACGACTTTTGGCATTGGCGTTGCGGCACTCGCTGCTGGTACTTTGACGCAGGTGTGGATACTAAAAGGTGCTGATTTTGGTACTACACCAACAGATGATTTTAATAAAAAATTAAATCGTGGTGATACAACTGGTTATGAAAAGATTGGAACGAAAGCGGATAGACTGTATAAATCTACTATAGGTCTTTTGGCTGGCGGTGGTTTTTTGACGGCTGCAGGCATTGCTCTTTTATGCACGGGTTATCTGTATGACTTTACCGTCGATGTCGAAGAAGCCGCTTATGTGCCCAAAATCAACTTCAATCTCTCGCCCGAATACCAGGGGATGTCGATGGGTTGGAATTTTTAATGAGAATGAGCTGTTAGCAATTTGCAATTGAAGCTAAAGGCCAATGGGAGTGGTTTTCCCTTTGGTCTTTTTTGTGCCCGAAAAATCCGGCCGTATCGAATGCAGTGAGATAGGCCGGAGGCGAAGGCGTATTCGCGCAGCGAATAGCCGCGCCGCCAGAACAAAAAAAAATCCCCTGTATCTGGTCAGACACAGGGGATTTAGGCGAGAAAGCCGCAGTTTAGTCTTTTAGTGTGATGTTTTCGACATCCTCTTTGGTGGTAGAAGATTCGGAGTCGGATGAGGTGGCATCTGAATTTTCATCGGATTGTGATGCATCCATTTTGTGCATGCCGCTCTTGTAATAGAAGACAATCATGCCGACCATAGAGACAGTACCGATAGCGCCGAGCATGACCCAGATGATCCAGGGATCGTATTGTTCCCAGAGAATTTCGGTTGCTGCGAATGTATCGGCGACATTGGCCTGTTCCTGCATGATGCTCATCAGTGCATTGACGTCGAAGTATTCGAGCGGAACGTCTTTGGGGATGTCGGAGGTTTGAATCAGGGCGAAGGTTTGCTGCAGTTGATCGCTGGCCTGCATGTTGTCGAATAAGGCGCTGAGTTGAGATTGGTCAGCGGGGACGTCGGAGATGCCTTTATTCTGGAGATAAGTGGTCATCTCTTCGACAGTTTGCGTTTTTGAGCTGATTTTTTTCGGGATATCGGTTGCTGCCACGCCGTTTTGCAGGAGCCATTTGTAGGCGCCGTCGAAATGGAGGTACTGATAGCTGGCTGTGGCAATACCTTTGCCGTTGAGCCATTTGATTGCGAAAACGGCTTTGGAGGAGAAGGCTTCGTAGAGGAAACCGGAGAGGAGGTTGCCGACGGCCCAGCCCACGGCAAATGGGATATTCGAAAAGCCCATGTAGATGGCTTTTTTGTCTTTTGGGGCCGTCATGCCGATGTATTCGTTGAATTTTGGCGAGCAGATGATTTCGCCGATGGCGAAGATGAACACGCCGAGGCAGCAAAGGGCGCCGGAAGTGGTCATGCCGGCGAAGATAAAACCAAAAACGGAGATGACCATGCCGAGGATGAGGGCGGTCATCATTTTATAGCGTGAGAAGAGTGCAGAGAGAGGAATGACAAAGAGAATGATGGCGGCGGAGTCGATATTGATGATGATTTCGGGTTTGAGTGCGCCATTGGATTCGAGGTAGTTATCGCGAATGAAATCCCATCCGGAGAGTGCATTACCGACTGCGCGTCGATCGACCCATTCGTCGATGAAGTTGGGGAGCAGATCCCACAGCTGCATGAACATGAGCCAGAACCCCGAAACGATGAGCAAAAAGACGAGCATGTTTTTGTCTTTCCAGAGGATGCCCATGGTTTTGGCCAGAACAGCGAGCATGGTTTCATTTTTATCTTCTTCGCCTTCTTTTTTGATTTTTTCCGGTTCTTTAAAGAATAGAACGGTAATCAGAAGGTTGAACAAAGTCACGAAAGCGGCACCATAAAAGACGTAATGCCATGTTGGGGCTTCGTCGGAACCGCGCAGGAACGAGGCGAGCATGGGGGCTAAAAAGCCGCCGACATTGACAACCCAGTAGAAGAAACCGAAGCCGACGCCGGAATTACTCTCGTTGAGCGAGCGTGCGACAATGCCTTGTACGGGGGGTTTAAAGAGCGCAGTTCCGAGGCCGATTGTGCATCCGGCGAGCATCATGAGCCAGAAATTGACAGTAGGATTGAGAGATACAGAGCCCGTGAGCAATTCGGCAACATTGAGGATGTTGGCCATGAGGAGATAGCCGACCGTATTGATACTGAAGGCGACGATGAGGGATTTTTTGTACCCGAAGGATTCGGCAATTCCGCCCGAAACCATGGGAACCATGCACTGAATGAAAGCCCAGATAAAGTAGATGATGCCCTTTTGTCCCATGGTCAATCCGAGACCGCCGGTACCGACAGAGACCATCATGAGTGGCAAAACTGCGCGAATTCCAAAGTAGCCGAGGCGCTCGAGTGCTTCCTGGCCATTGGCGAGCCAAAATGCAGGTTTGATTGTTTTTATGCTCTCCGAGAATTTTTGTTTTGGTTTTTGATTGTCGTCCATAAAAAACTCCTTGATAAATGCATGCCCATAAATGATGCATACGTGCGTGTATGTCCTACCTTATTCGGTATGCAATGCGCAATTGGGAATTCAATATTCTCAATGGTAACTGCTCAGACTCCGGGTCACTGGGTCGAGCTTTTAAATTAGAGCACAGGGGCTGAACCGTTACAGGAATTCAGAATTGATATTGCTTAAAAATTGGCATATTAAATGAATTGTGAGATGATAGAAAATGTGTGTACTTTGCACATGTTGAGTTGAATTTCGTTTGCAGGCTTGAAGATGGCAGAAGGATTAAATGTCGATGCACAGGCGATTGCTCGTCGGTGTACAGTCAAGTCCCCCGATTATGATCAGTTGACTCCTCTGGATTGGGTCGTGCTGGATTTTACGGACGGGCTGCGTACATTTGAGTCGATGCTTTCCTTTATACCGGTAACCAAATCTGATTTGGCGGCATCCTTTATTCACCTTCGTTTACTTGGATTTTTGACGTGGAACAGTTCTGATAAATCGGATGTGCAAGCAGCCCGGAATCAAACCGCAAATACACACGAGCCCCAATCTTCGTATAGCGGATATGTTCCCTCTGGTATGTCTCAGTCTCCGCGCTCTCAGTCTTCTGGGGGGATTTCGTCTTTGAGCAGTGCGGGTGTTTCGCTGGAACCCGCAATAGGATCCTTTACCGACGAAATCTGTTTTCAGTATCTGCCTCAGAGGTTGATGAATTCATTTAGGCGGTTTCAGCCGACGCTCGTGGATTCGACGCTCGATCTGTCCATAGAGATGCAGTATTTTACAGAATATTTGCACCAGAATCTCGCTTCCTTATCACCGTATGATTTGCTTGGGCTGACGGAAGGGCAATGCACGAAAGCGGACGTGAGGCAGGCCTATCTTCTTCGAACCAAACAATTTCATCCAGATCGATATTTTAGGAAAAATATCGGTCCGTTTGCGCCAAGAATTGCGGCAATTTTTAAGGCTGTTACAGGTGCATTTACCACTTTGCAGTCAAAACTTAAATCATAATTGCAGGATATTTTCAAATGACGGAATATGCCCTTGGTATCGATCTCGGAACGACCAATTCATGTGTAGCCATTGTCGAAAATGGCAAGCCCATGATCATTGCCAATAAATCCGGTTATCTGACAACTCCTTCCATCGTGGCCATTGCAGAATCTGGCAAACGTCTCATTGGGCAGTTGGCAAAACGCCAGGCGATTACCAATGCCACCAATACGGTGTATTCCACGAAGAGACTGATAGGTCGGAGCATCGGCGATCCTGAAGTTCAGGAGTGCATGAATACGCTGCCTTTCGAAATTGTCGAAGGTCCTCACGAAGATGTTCGCGTCAAAATGAAGGACAAGTTGTATTCACTTCCCGAAATTTCAGCGATGATCCTGAGTGAACTTCATCAGGTGGCCGAAGATTACATCGGTGAACCCATCAATCAGGCCATCATTACAGTTCCTGCCTATTTTAATGATGCACAAAGGCAGGCGACCATTGATGCGGGCAAGATTGCGGGGCTCGATGTCATGCGCATCATCAATGAACCAACTGCTGCTGCCATTGCCTACGGAACCCAGACCAAAAAACGTCAAACGATTGCCGTATTTGACCTCGGGGGAGGGACTTTCGATATTTCGATACTCGCCATTGATGACGGTGTTTTTAATGTTCTTTCGACGACTGGCGATACCTTCCTCGGGGGGGAAGATTTTGACAATCGGATTATTGAACATCTCGTTTTGCTCTTTGCAAGAGAACACAACATCGATCTGCGCGAAGATCCCATGGCTATGCAGCGCCTGAAAATTGCCGCAGAAAAGGCAAAATGCGATCTCTCCCAGCTGCCCTCCGTCGAGATCAATCTCCCATTCATTCAGACTTCATCCGATGGGACTGCGCTGCATCTTAATGCGATACTTACGCGCGATGAGTTTGAAAATCTCGTCATCGATCTCGTCAAACGTACCCTCAAAATATGTCAGGTCGCTTTGATGGATGCCAATGTCACTCAGAATGATATCGATGAAGTCGTACTCGTTGGTGGCATGACCAGAATGCCTCTGGTACAGATGGCTGTGAGTGAATTTTTCCATACGAATCCTGCAAAGAACATCAACCCAGATGAAGTGGTTGCCATTGGTGCGGCGATTCAGGCCGATGAACTTCTGCATCAGGGGATGCAGCATATCCTGCTCGATGTTACACCGCTCGATCTGGGGATTGCCGTTCATGGCGGCAATTTCTTTGTTATCACGCCCAAAAATACGACGATTCCCTGCTCGAATTCGACAGTTTTTACGACATCCTTTGATAATCAGACGTCGCTCAAGATCGTCGTCCTGCAGGGGGAACATACGGTGGCGAATGACAATCAGGTCCTTGCGGAATTCACTTTTTCGGGTATCCGCCCTGCCCCTGCAGGAGAGGTGGATGTTGAAATTACCTTCGATGTGGATGCAGACGGCATCGTCAATGTAACGGCGAGGGATCTTGAAACTCAGAAAGAGCACGTCGTCTCCATCTCGAGATCATCCAATCTTACTCAGGAAGAAATCGATCGGATGTTCAAGGAAAATGCCGATTATCTGGCCAGTGAAAAACTCGGTGAGGAAGCTCGCAATGTCGCAGCCCACCTTAAAAATGATGTTCAGGCACTTCGCACGCTTGTGCAAACACACTCGCTTCCTGACTCCATTTCTTCCTATGTGCTGACCCTGATTAAGAAGGCCACATCGGCGATGGAATCTCCGGATGATCCTCAGATGCTCAAGGTCTTGTCGAATGACATTGAAAATGCCATTCACCTCATCGAGGAATCGGCTTAGTTCATCGGGTACTCCTCGAATATTTGCCATCATGCGCATTCAGACTTAGATTCAAAAGGGGCAATCATGCCCCTTTTTTTTGTCTCATTCTATGAATCGCATCCTTTCATTGTTCTTTGTTCTGGCATCGCTGCCGGCATTTGCTGTGCCATGTGCGGAGGCGCATCCATCCCAGGGATTTGAGCTGGCTCATCTTGAACAGTCCGATCCCTGGATTCACATCAAAATGCCGCAGAAGACGATATTGCCGCCTGAGCGTAAATCAAAAAAGGTTTCATCGGGGCATCAGGCAAAAACTGAAAAAGCATTGCCAGATAAAGATTTCCCGCAATGGAAGCAAAATCTTACGGTCGATAACATCTCGAAATTGTCCCGTCTCAACGAGTTTTATCTCAAGGCAGCCCTGCGTACTCAAAACAAACTCAAGCAGCGGAACCTGAAGCTCATCGATTATTATTTTGTCGATGCCAATGATGATGCAACCTTCGAAATTGCTGCACTTTCCGAGAGTAAGGATGAGAGTTCCAGGATCATTCAGCATCTGAGCATCTACGATTTTGATGATGATATCACGCCAATGCTGAGGTACGAACGCACACAGACTGCAAAGGACAATGCCCAGACGCAGCAGTATTCCCAACAGATTTCGGCACTCGATCAGGGGATGACGCTTTGTGAGGATTGGCAGATAGCCTCCTGGAACATCCACGAATGCCACGATATTCTTTTTGATGAGAACTGGCTGCCTCAGGTTCTGAAAAATACGATTCGGACTTCCGAACCCAAGGCGCATTCTTCGCAGTCAAATACATTCGATTTTCGTTCCCGGATTGCATCGCGCACCTATGAACGACTTCCGGATGGGCCGTATATGCCGCCATTGCGGCGCGCAGTCTCTTATGCCATGCTGTTTGCGCCCCGTAACGAAACGCTTCCTCCGATGCCGCAAACGCTCGAAACCGGCATGAGTGCTGGGTTTTCGGATGATTCGGATCACGCGCCCATTCGGTATGGCTTGAGCTGGAATGCGCATGGACTCTATCTTTCACTCGATTTGCGGGATGATGATGTGATGGAGCCGGGCACCTGCAGCGATCAGCTTTCGGTACAGCTCACCGACCATGCAGAGCTTTGGTTTGATTTAAATCCTGCGCTCGAAATTAAGCGCGATTCGCCCATATCCTGGTTGCTCGAATATGAGAAGAATTATCAGAATGAGCCGTATCGCCATAGCATCGATGATGACATCTATGGGCTCGCCATTACGGCGGACGGATGCGTCGTCCCTATGACGCCGTCGCGCCATCACTGGCATACGATGCCGAAAATCGAGGTGACACCTGGCAAAAAGGGCTATCATATCGACATCTTTATTCCGTCATCTTTTTATCGCAGCACAGACAAACAACCGCTCAATCGCGCACTGGGCATCGGATTTACTGTTCGCCAGCACGATATTCATGCATCCGGGTTTGATTCGGTTGCAACGAGCCAGTATCAGTGGCCCGATCCCTTTACTTTTGGCCAAATCTGGATGCTTCCTGGGGAAGCTTACCGCGTTCCGACATTTCCACTGCAATGGAGCACATGGCTTGTAGACAATTAAACGCGGGAAGAGTATGATTTTGGCGTATGATTGGGGCGGGGGGAAGTGTCCNNTCCGCATCCGAAACCAGACGCTGCCGATTATTATGGAAATGATATTTCAGGCGCAAATTCCAACCATTTATGTTGGAACTTTTTGGTTCTTCAAAGGCTGTTCTCATTATGATATTCTGTGCAGGGGGGAAGTCTCCCCCCGCGCGGCTATTGCCGGTACGCCGCTCCCCCCTCGAATGCTCAAAAAAAGTGGCGCGGTGTATGAAATAGCCGCGCCTGCAGGGCGTATGAGGCGAATGCCGAATAGCCCGCATTTAAAAATACGAGAAACATCATGCAAATATCCGATTTCCTTCAAAAAAATCTTTCTCCGAAAGCAGTCACTCTGTTGGCTTACGAATCCGGCATTCAGGCGCATTTGGATGCCTATCTGCAGCAAATCTGGCCAGAAGGGCGCATCGCCATCATTGTCGAGCAGCAAACGCGCGAATATGCCGAGCGCACCCTCGTTCCGGCGCTGAATGCCCACGGTTTTGAGACCGTCTACTGTCTTTGCGTCAAATCGGCAGGGACGTCGTATCGTGCGCAGATTGATGAATCGCTGGGCGATGGGGAGCTGGATGGCGTTGTGGGCATGGCTGCACTGGGGTCGAACGCACTTTTTGATGCCGTGCGCCAGCGTGCATCGATGCTCGATGTCGGCTGCTGCGCTTTGCTGCAGGAACTGCCCGGGCTGGATTTGTTTGCATCCTGTGGCGAGAATCGGCCTACTCCAGATGCCATTTTCTTCGATCTGGATGAGATTTCCCGCAATTTGCGCGGCGATTTGCGCGAAGCACATCAATCGCTCGAAGTCGATTTGTACGCGCTCAAAGTGGATATTGCGACTTCGCATGCACTCGGCCACGCCATGCCAGCTGCCTTTCTGGATGCGCTTCAGGAAGCCATGCCTCCGCGCATGCCCCAGCATACCAATCCTACCGAAGATGAACTTGCCCAGTTGTGCGAAGCTTTTGCATGGCGAGCAGTTGCTGAACGCCTGTGCCCAAAAGCCAATTCTCTGGCAACGGTTCGGGAATATGCCAATGCCGCTTCGGATATGCCCGCATTTTTGCCCGTTCAGCATGCACAGATGATTGCCCTGATACTCGATGCTGCACTCGAACTCGAATCCCTGGAGATTTCTGCCGAAGATTGTGCCAACAAACAGCCGCCCAAGGAGATCTTAAGAAGAACACTGCAGCAGATCCTGCTCGAAGATGGCCTCAAATTCGATTGGCTCGAGCGTGCCGATGCGTATTTTGAAGACCGCGTGGCACTTCGGCATACCATCAATGCACTCGCGATGAACTGGGATGAACTGTGTGCCAAAATGCGTCCAATTGCCGATATGATGCATGCTATCTGCGCGCAAATCGAAGACGATGAAGACGAACCCGATTCCATGCTCAAACAGCTTTGGCTGCATGCTGCGCGCTTTGCTCCAAAAAATACCTTCCTCAAGCTGTTCAATAATATGGGAATTGTAGAACCGGCTTTGTACAATTAGCAGTTAGCAGTTAGCAGTTAGCAGTTAGCAATTCGAGGATTCTCG
>DGWW01000083.1 GCA_002395385.1 Myxococcales bacterium UBA4248 | reverse complement strand
GAAAAGGCTAAGAAAGAAGCCGAGGAAAAGGCTAAGAAAAAAGCCGAGGAAAAGGCTAAGAAAGAAGCCGAGGAAAAGGCTAAGAAAGAAGCCGAAGAAAAAGCTAAGAAAGAAGCCGAGGAAAAGGCTAAGAAAGAAGCCGAAGAAAAAGCTAAGAAAGAGGCAGAGGAAAAGGCTAAGAAAGAAGCCGAAAAAGAAGATGACGATTCTGATTCAGACTTTGAACTTGCCAATAAAAATGACGTTTCGCTGCCATCATTTTATGATGATAGCGACGACGACGAGGATGATGAAGATCAAGAAGAAGATGATGACGAGATCCTCGCACTTGAACGCCAAATAGCGGAAGAAACCAGGCGTGCACAGGAGCGTCTGGCCATACTAAAGCAGCAAAAAGCAGAAAAGAAAGCCAAGAAAGAAGCCGAAGAAAAGGCAAGAAAAGAAGCCGAAGAAAAGGCAAGAAAAGAAGCCGAGGAAAAGGCAAGAAAAGAAGCCGAAGAAAAGGCAAGAAAAGAAGCCGAAGAAAAGGCTAAAAAAGAAGCTGACAATAATGCTGGATCGCTTTCTGATTCCGATAAATCATCCAAATCCAAAAAAGGCAAAAAGAAAAAGAACAAAACAAAGGCGAGTGTATCAACCGATGACTCCGGCACGCAGGAGGCAATTAGCCAATCTCGTGACTCCATTGAGGTAATGGGTGTCAAGACGGATGAAAGTGAAAAACAACCCATCCAGGTGGCACATGATAAACCAGAGGTAGCAACTGCTGTACTTTCGGTCGAAAAACCGGCAGAAAAATCATCCCCAACGAAAGAATCTGCCACGACAAAAGACAGCGATGACGCGATGCAGGATGATGATATGGATGACGTCGATGATTTCGATTCCGATAGCGAAATGAGCTTCTTCGGCGGAAGGATGTCACAACAATTCCAGATTGACCCGGAGCTCATGAAAGCCAAAAAGAAAAAAGGCATCAAACCAATACATATTGCCATGATTGTGTTCATCATCATTCTCATTGGCGCTATTGTTGCCGTTGCAGTAAGATAGTCATACACCTCAACGGAGAACAAAAAAATAAAAATGCCCGGTTATTCCGGGCTTTTTCATGTCTCAGGAGCGTTCATTTGAAAAACATCAGTCCAATACAAACCATCCTTGAAGATGATTCGAAGCATCAATCTTTTATCCAGTCCATTCTTAAACATCTTGAAAATCAAGTGCAGTCACAAAAATCCATCACAGGGCTTTTTATCAAGAAAACCTACTCAAGTGTTAAAGCCATCCGCCCAGGATACATTGAGCATATCATAGAGGTACTTTCGAAAGACTACATCAAGGAATACTCCGGAATGCATGCAGATTTTATTCAATCTCAGTCATTGCCGTCAGAATCCCCTGCTTCTTTTGAGAGCTATGTCAAATCCCATTTTTCGGAAGCAGAATCCCATTTTTGGCGTATCGCCGATGATTATGCAGCAAAACGGTCAGACACACTCATTGGCAAAGCCTACAAAGCATCCCGAAACACCATTGCATCACATTTGCCGCAAATGCTCGAAATTATCTGTCAGGAATTGGACAAACACACTTTTTATGAGGTGTAAACATGGAAATATCAGATTACATCATTCAATGTTGCGAAGAAGCAAGATCCGCAGCATCCATACTCGCCAAAAGCAGCGCAGAACAGCGCATTAAGGCTCTGACTGAAATTGCAGCCCAACTGAGAGCAAGAAAAGACGAGATCTTGGATCAAAATGAGATAGACATGCGCAATGCCCGAGAAGGGGGCCTCTCTTCAGCAATGCTCGACCGTCTCAAATTGGATGACAAGCGTATAGAGCTCATGGCCTCATCGGTCGAACAAATCGCCAATCAGCCAGAAATTGTCGGAGCCATCGAAGATGAACGTATTCGTCCCAATGGACTTCGCGTTGCACGTATGCGCATTCCCCTCGGCGTGATTGCCATGATTTATGAAGCGCGTCCCAATGTAACATCGGATGCAGCCGCGCTCTGTTTAAAAAGTGCCAATGCAATCATCCTCA
Source organism: Myxococcales bacterium UBA4248 (assembly GCA_002395385.1). Lineage (GTDB taxonomy): Bacteria > Myxococcota_A > Bradymonadia > UBA4248 > UBA4248 > UBA4248. Next base: position 5,586 of record DGWW01000083.1, on the reverse strand, counting down.
AGGGTGGCAAAGAAGCTTTTCATTCGAACGTCATGATTGCCCATATTATTCAGGATGTGCTGGAAGCTTGTGGCCTTCCGCGAGCATGTGCGACTTTGATAGAAACGACCGACAGGGATGCTGTATCTATTTTAATACGTCAAAATCAAACCGTAGATCTGCTCATTCCCCGGGGCGGAGAAAGCCTGATTCGCTTTATTTCAGAGAATGCCACAATTCCTGTCATCCAGCATTTTAAAGGTGTTTGTCATATTTTTGTCGAAAAAACAGCAGACATTGACAAAGCCATCCCCATCCTCATTAACGCCAAATGCCAGCGTCCGGGTGTTTGCAATGCCATGGAAACGCTTCTCATTGATGCAGGTTTACCGCGAGTTTCACAGATGCGCATACTGGAAAGCCTCGCAGCCAAAGGTGTCATTTTGCATGCAGATTCAGGTCTTTGCCGCGATTTTGGAATCGACATTTCGATGGTTGAAGCCACCGAAGAAGACTGGCCCAAAGAGTATTTGTCGCTGGATTTAGCAGTCAAACGCGTGTCCGGATACAACGAAGCAATCGAACACATCGCCCGATACACCTCACTTCATACAGAATCCATATTGACTCAAAATGAGGATTTGGCTTCAAGATTTTTGCGTGAAGTCAACAGTTCGACAGTTCTTGTCAACGCCTCTACGCGCTTTGCTGACGGCGGAGAACTCGGCCTCGGTGCCGAAATCGGCATTTCTACAACCAAATTACATTCTTTCGGCCCCATGGGATGCCAGGATCTGACGACGCGCAAATTTGTTGTTCGCGGGTCTGGGCAGATTAGATCGTAAACATTTCGGCAAGGAAGAGAATCCGATTATGATTGGTTATTGTCCCAAATGCGGTTCATGCGGGCAGATGAATGATGTATGCCATATATGCGGTGAACGCTATACACATCAGAATATAACCGAAGCGGATCAGGCGCGCATCTCTAAATATCTAAAATTATATGCCCCACAGTCTGATGACAACGTTGTCATAAAGACAAAAAATACAACAAAAGTTATCATCACTGTGGCGACTGCATTATGCCTTATCTCTGTCTTCACTGTTCTGTTGATCAGTAAAGAAGAGCCAAAGATGCCGCGTATTGTATCTTCCGAACGCCAAACAAGTGCCCCAATTCAACCCCTCAAAGTGAAAGAAACGCCTGTCGTTAAAGAAACGCCTGTCGTTCCCCGCCCCCGCATTGAAGAGACCCGCACGTATCAGGTCACAAATCACGACACCAACAAGACGGATTGGGAACCAACATCCCCCTCAGAAGCCCCCCGACCGATAACAAAAGCCGATATTACGGCAGCAATGCGATCGGTGGGAGCTCAAATACGGACATGCGCCAGAGCATCATCTGTAAAGGGCACGATGAAAGTTAGTTTTGTCATTACCAAAAAAGGAAATGTGCAAAACTACAAAAACCTTTCGCCGGAATTCGCGAATCAACCGGTCGCCACGTGTGTCGGCAGAGTCATCAGTAATTTAAAATTCCACAAACCCAATGAAGACACCCCCGTAAATAACTATCCTGTCCAGATACAGTAACACACACGGAAAGATTCTGCACAGTTCTGACGGACAATCCCCTTCTATAAGGATCAGGCCAGTGCCAGCCTGCCAGAATCAGTTATCCCAAGCGGCACCGACATGGTTGACAAATGAAAAGCTGCCTTCGAAATTTCCAAGAAGAATGCGGTTCTCAACGACAGTAGCCTCGGTCGTTTCCAGACGATTGTAATACGCCAGTTCTCCCGTCATTTTTCCGGTAATGCGCTTATCTCTGTCAAATGAGAGTTCACCGATATCAAGTGTTCCGGTCAGGTGAACCGTAAAGGCGTCTTCACATTTTTTTTCGGATTTTGGCGTTTTATTTTTTGAATCAGCGAACTTGTCCAGCATGGTAGGCGACTCATAACCATTGAGCTGAAGCGTTGCCCGAATACATCCCGAGCGCGTAATCTCATAACTGTGATTGGCCTCAGGTTCGGGGCATGCTTCAAAAGTTTCCGGATCCTCCGAGGCAAACGTGATGGTCAGATAATTGGATTCCATCGTCTGATAAATGGATTCAAACATGCGAATGCGTGTAAAATGGTCAAAAGGTTGATCCGCATCAAAATCATGAAATTTTATGGGGAAAAAGTTCTGAATGCACTGGTAATCCTCAGGTACATCACTGGCAGACGAGGTCATTTCGATGGAGCCATGATTATCATCAAACCAGGAGCATCCCATCGACAGAGAGACAAACAACAATGACATCCACAAACTTTTCATGAAACAGATTCCAACAAGGCAACATTCATTCGAATGACATCCTTTTTCACGCAAGGAATACCAACATCAGGATTGTAATTCAATGGTGCAGGAAAACAAAATCGCCAACGTATCCCGGCAAAGCCGGGATAGTTGGCGACAAAAGGCCGCATTGGCGGCAGCCAAAAGGCCGAAATCGACAGCCGCATTGGCGGCAGCCAAAAGGCTCGAACCGTATCAGGCTACGACATCGAGTGGCTTCTTTTTTGAAAAAAGACCGCTTCTTCCAAAGAAAGTCCCCAACCCGACATAAAGATAACCGGCACAAAATGCACAGAGGAATGGCACCGAAACGTATGCGCCAATCGAGTAAGCGTGGATAATTCCCCAGATGAAATAAATTCCCATGGCGGTTTCTACCCATGGCTGCCAGTTCAGTTTAAAACCGTATTTGACCATTTTCCAGTTGTCACCGGCTTTTTGAACGCCATATTTGGGCGTGCGCACGAATCCGGTTTTATAATTAAAGAGTGCTTCGAGCACGGCACGGCAGTTATTGATGCTCAATCCGATGCCCAGACTCATGACAACAGGAAGATAACACAGCCTATACCAGAACGACTGCTTTCGCGCTTCCTTCTGTGCGAGCAAATAAAACATCATCACAGAGAAAGACGCACAGATGAACATGATGAGATCGACCCAAAGGCTTGCCATCCATGAAATGCGCACGCGGTATGTCACGGTGAGCGGCATCATGAGCGAAAGGATCACCATCAGGATGTAACAGACATTGCTCGTCAGATGCATGACGGCTTCTGTTTTTACTTTGAAAGGCAATTTGCTTTTGAGCAGGCCTGGCAGGATTTTTTTGGCGACCTGTATGGAACCTTTTGCCCAGCGATGCTGCTGTGTTTTGAAGGCGATCATTTCGACCGGCAGTTCAGCAGGCGTCGTGACTTCATTGATATAGATGAAATGCCATCCTTTGGACTGTGCACGGTACGAGAGATCGAGATCTTCGGTAATCGTATCATGCTGCCAACCGCCGGCATCCCCGATGGTCGATTTGCGCCAGATACCTGCAGTACCATTAAAGTTGAAGAAGCGCCCGGAGCGATTGCGCGCGGTATGTTCAATGACAAAGTGCCCGTCGAGCAGAACCGATTGTGTACGGGTCAAAGTATTGAATTCGCGGTTGATGTGTTCCCAGCGAACCTGAACCATGCCCACTTTTTCGTTGACGAAAAAAGGCACCGTTTTTTCGAGAAAATCCGGCTGAGGAATGAAATCCGCATCGAAAACAGCGACGAATTCACCGGTTGCAGTTTTGAGGCCTTCGTCGAGTGCACCAGCCTTATATCCACTGCGGTTCTCGCGATGGATGTAGACGATATTGAAGCCCTCTTCTGCCTTTTTGGCAACGGCATTGCGGGCAATTTCCTGTGTTTCGTCGGTCGAATCATCCAGAACCTGAATCTGCAGCTTATCCTTGGGATAGCGTATACAGACGACAGCATTGATGAGCCTTTCGACGACGTATTTTTCGTTGAACATGGGCAGCTGAATCGTCACAGGCGGAAGAACTTCAAACTGCCCATCGGGCTTTGGGATATCCTTTTTGTGTATCCTGTACAAGGTCGCCATCACAAAACGGTGCGCGCCATAGATACTGAGGATACACAAAACCACGAAATACGTGAGGACAAAACAAAATTCAAATGACCACATGAGCAATAGCGACCTTACTTGACGATCTTGCCGCCACCAAAGACGTCTGCAGCCTTGCCAATACCGTAGGCATCGGTAGGCTGAGCTGGCCCGCTGCCCCTCTTTTTGCCGCTCTTCTTAACACCTGCATTCTGTTTGACAACCAGAGACGCCACTTCGGTGATTTCCGCTTTGGGAACAGAATTGGTCATGCTCAAAGCCATCGTGTCATAGTGCTCGTCGAGTTTGTAATAATCGGGCGCCTTGAGTGTCGCAAAGAAAATCGTCACAGAAGCAATCAAAATAACGGCTGCAGCAGCAATGGCGGCCTTAATCATCAGATCTTTCTTGCGCTTTTTATCAGCCGCTATTCGTTCCTCAAGTGCTTTCTGCTCTTTAATGATGCGGATCTGATCGGCGAGTTCCTGGTTAGAGTTCTGAAGCTGAGCCTCTTCAGCGGCTTCGCGGGCTTTTTCTGCGGCTTCGCGGGCAGCTTTGGCTGCTGCTTCCTGGCGTTTGCGCTCTTCTTCTTCCTCATCCACCTCGCCGGCTTCCAGCTTGCGTTTCTTCTCCATCTCGGCAATCATCTGAAGACGACGCTGTTCTTTTTCCTCGAGACGGCGCTTCTCTTCCTGAAGCTTCGTTTCGGCTTCTGCGCGTTTCTTGGCTTCCTCTGCCTCACGTTTCGCTTTGGCGCGTTCTTCCGCCTCCTGGGCTTTGCGCTTCTTTTCTGCTTTTTCTGCTTCTATTTCTGCATTCGAATCATCGATAAGGCCCGTAAGAAGATTACCTACCGAATCACCTGTTTGACGTGCACGCTCAGTCACACTCGCGCGAGCCTTGCGCACTCTCGCGCGCTCCTCTACTTCTTCGGTGTTCTGTATTTGTGAAGCATCTGATAGATTACTTAACGCTTGTCTAAGCTGTAAATCGTCATCCATAAATTTTCTCCATGAAAAACGCTTTAACAAAATCGGGTGATACACATACATACACCCCATCAACGTTGTTTCTGTACAGCAAAAAATCATTAGAGGCAAGACTAATACTATTATTAACGTTACTACTCGTTACTACTCAATCGGGGCTCTGCCCCGGACCCAGACCTCACCCACCCTGTCAGGCTTTGCCTGACATCCCTCCCTCTCCGAATCGGCGAGGGAGGGATTATAATGAATGGCACTATCGCGCCTACGATTGGGCTGAGCCCTTTGAATCCACAATTATTTTAATGTTTTTTATTACTTTTCGTGACCCCAGCCAACTTATCTCTCGAGGGGGCCCCTCCCCAGGGCCGTCGCATTCTATTTTTTGTTGATTCCTTCCTGTCGCCCTTTCAGGGCTATAATATTGGGGATAATCACCTTTTCCCGGGGTTTCGCTAACGCTCCACCCCGGGCTGTAATCTGCTCGCCCTTTCAGGGCTCAGACCAAGCAGACACCTAGGTTTTTGCTATTTTCATAAAGTCAAGTGATTTTAGAATGCGACAGCCCTGGGGCCCCTCCCCCATCTCTCTATAGTATTTGTATTGACTTTAGCCTCAACCCCACAAACCTGTTAAAACTCGTACTAAAAAAGTGAGCATC
>DGWW01000082.1 GCA_002395385.1 Myxococcales bacterium UBA4248 | reverse complement strand
TCAACTAAAACAGGGATAGGTCAGCCGCGCAGGGGGCTTGCGCCCCCTGCCAGATAAAAAAACAACATTTTTAAGGCATTCTGTAGGGGAATTGTGTAGATATACAGTGCGCGTTTGTGCGTTTGTCATTAGGAAGGGATGATGTATCAGCTGGTTGGCGCATCGGTGCTCGAAGTCGAAATCAAAAAATCTCGTTTTATCGTCACCTGTGTGCCCGTCCATAGCGCAGAGGAAGTCCAGAACGAACTCAACCGCCTGAATCGGGCTGATGCGACGCATAATTGCTGGGCTTGGCGCATCGGTGAGGCGTATCGTTTTAACGATGATGGCGAGCCGGGTGGCAGTGCTGGCAGGCCAATGCTGGCGGCGATCGACGGTCAGAGCATGGATGGCGTTTTGGCGCATGTTGTCCGCTATTTTGGCGGCATTAAACTGGGGGTCGGCGGTTTGGTGCGCGCCTATGGCAATTCTGTGGCAGAGTGCTTGAGAACGGCGGAAAAGCAGGAAATCATTCCGTATGTGCATTTGAATTTTTCCGTGGATTTTTCGGATACTTACGCGGTTTATGGGCTCATCAATCAAAAAAAGTTATGCAAGCTTTCTGAGACATATACTTCGGATGGCGTTATATTTGAACTGAGCGTTCAGGCTGCGGTTGAATCGGAAATTCGATCGCGTCTGAATGATGCAACGCGTGCACGGATTACGTGGATAGATGAGGATATTCATGTATAGAGTCATTTTTTTGGCGATTGTGTCGGCCGTATTGCTGTTGGGATGTACGGCAGGAAAAAATACGGAAAACCAGGTACAGCCTGCCTCTCCAGACAGAATGCCTATGGCTGTGGAAGAGGCTCAGGCACCGTCGGGATTGCCGCTTGAGCTGGCATTGAGCGGTGAAGCTTTGGAGGATTCGCTGGAAGTTACGATTCGGATTGCGTACAAAATGCCAATACATGCGGATACATTGTTGAAAATCGTGCCTGGTGAAGGCACGGTGCTTTTGGATGGCGCAGAGGAGTTGGTGTTTGCTTCGCCGCAGCAGGAAGGCGTCGTCGTAAAAAAAGTCAGGATCGGTGGTACAAATCCGTCCATCGAAGTTTCGGCAACTGTTCGTGGAAATGGATTTGCAGCGGAGACGCATGGACAGTTTCCACCTAAAAAAGTGACACAGCGCAATGAGATTGATTTGCAGCCATTGCCGGCTCCGATTGAGGTCGAGGGTGCTGTCATTGACAGTGGTGTAGAGGTGCGGCCATAATGTTTATCGAAACATTGGAAATCGAGCATTTTCGCAATCTTTCGTCAGTTCACCTCGAATTTTCAAAGGGATTCAATGTCCTGTATGGCGCCAATGCTCAGGGCAAGAGCAATCTATTGGAGGCCATCTATACTTTGTCCTTTTTAAAAGGATTTCGGGCGGATCGGCTTTCGGATTTGATTGAGTTTGAAGGGGAACGTGCGCGTCTGTCTGCCGTGGTGTGTACAGGTTCATCGCATACGCGCCTTGGCGTGGAACTCGAGGCCAAATGCCGGCATGCCTATGTGGATGGCGTTCCGTGTGCTCGGGCGAGGGATTATCTTGGGCTGCTTCGTTCGATCTTGTTTGTTCCTATGGATGTGGGATTTTTGCAGGCGGCACCGGCCTCGAGAAGGACCATGCTCGACAGAATGGTTTTTACACTCAAGCCATCCTACCTCATTGATTTGGAGCAGTATCAGAAGGTCTGCAAACAAAAATCTGCTGTACTGCGCGCAGAGAATCCGGATGAATCGCTTCTCGATGTCTACGATGCCCAGCTGCTGCAGCTTGGAACGCGGCTTCTTGAGGCACGCTATGAATATATGGTGCTTTTGTCGCCCCATGTCGCGCGTGTGTTTAAGGCTATCTTTGACAGCAGCTGTCATTGTGTTCCGGTTTATAAGAGTTCGTCTCTTTTCGACCCCGTGGTGTTTGATTCTGATTCGGGGATGATTGGGCTGGATGTGTTGATCAAAAGCTATCGGGATGCCCTTGAAAAAGGCCGCAGCCGTGAAATTGCAAGGCAGCAGATCGTGCTGGGGCCGCACCGTGATGACTGGTCTTTATCGCTGGATGGACGGCAGGCCAAGTTTTTTGCAAGCCAGGGGCAGCAGAGAGCCATGAGTCTGGCCATGAAGATAGCCGAAATTGAGTGCCTTCGTGTCGAAGCGGACATCGAACCGGTATTTTTGCTCGATGATGTTTCGAGCGAACTCGATCCCGTACGTCACAAACGGTTATTTGAGTATCTGAATGCATTGACGGCGCAGACTTTTTTAACGACAACTTCAAAAGAGCATGTTCATCTTGAGAGTATTGGGCGTATTTTCAGGGTAGAGAATGGGAGTATCGTGCATGAACAACAATGACTCATTGAGCATAGATGTGCTTGCCCAAAGGGTTGGTCAGCTTGGCCTGGATGAGATAGCCGAATCGTGGGCGCATCAGGGCGCATCCGGAAAACCCGTTGAAGTCGTCATACTGGGTGAGTTTAATCACGGAAAATCCTCCTTATTAAATGCCATGTTTGGGGTGAATGTTCTTCCTTATGGGATAACACCGACGACCCAGATCGACACATGCATCTATTTTGGTGCAGAACAGCGGCATGTGGAAGCCATTTGTTCAAATCAGTGTATTCAGCGTTGGGACTGGAATACCTGGTCTGTACAGAATCATGCATCGCTGATGGAATCCCTCAAGAAACAATCTGTCGACAGAATTCATATTTATTTGGAGATACAGCCCTGGAAAACGGATTGTGTTTTTATGGATACACCGGGGTTGAACGAGGCCATCTTTGCCCGTGAGAGTTTTATCCGAAAATATCTTTTGCACGCGGATATTCTTATTTTTGTTTTGGATGCCAATCAGCCCCTGACCGGTAATGAGCAGAAGCTTTTGACAGATCTGGTCGGGCAGTATCCTTCGAATCAGCGCATTCTGGTGATAAATAAGTGTGATCGACTGGATGATGATGAAAAACTCGATGTATGTGATTATGTCGAGAATACGCTGTATCCTGCTATTAAAAATGAACGATTTTATATGGTCTCTGCAAAAAAGAAAGACGAGGGGGATTTGCAGGAGTTAATCGAATATCTGGATCATGAAATAACATACCAAAAAGACAATTACGTGAATTGTGCACTGGGAAAGCAAATTGCGGAAATGTCGAATATATTGGAATTATTTTTGGTAATCTTTAATCAATTAAGGCATTTATCGAAAGATAAATTGAAGTATTTGGCTGCCCCCAAATCACTATCTTCGGTTACAAGAGAGGATGTTGCTTTTGTTATTCATGAATTGAATCACGACAATGCACGTATGAAAGAGCAGATTGTGCGTGAATTTGAATTATTTAAGATAGAATTTTTAAAAGCGATGCCTCGTGAGATAGATATTTCACAGATAGAGCTGACTGAAAAGTATTTTGAAGATTTTATCGATGAGAAATATTCTGATTTTGCCGATGAATGTGTGCATCGGCTTTCTCCTTATTTTGAGCATCGTGATCATCTGATTTTTGAACGGCTTGCACATTGTGAAAAGATGTCTGTACCTGCATGGGTTTCATTTATGCCGGTTGAATATTATAAAAAGCATTCGGTTCCGACCGGTGCATTTGATGATATGGATCATTTATTTTCCTGGAGTCTTCCTTTACCCGGTGTTTTGGCAAGCCGTGTTGAGCGCCCCCGCAGGGAGGCGCTAAAAAAGATGGCTGCAGCAGCTATCGAACGGCGTGCATCCGGGTATTTGGAAGTTTTTGAGGAAAGTCTGGATCAATGGCTTGAAAAGGAAATATCACTGATTAGTGAGTATGGTTTGCTTTTGGGTGAGGATATAAGCAGAATGAGCAGAAAACTACTGTCTGATGACTGTACGTTTGAAGATTGGATGGAATAGAGATGATGAAGAAACTATCGATACTACTCATACTGTCTGGCTGCTTTGGGTGTGATGTCGAGACCACACTGTGCAAGTCGGATTCTGAATGTGCTTTTGTTTGTGAGGCATACGCAACCAATCGTCTTTTGTATTCCTGTAATGAAGGGACTTGTCGGTGTGTGGCTCCTGAACTGATGAATTGTACGGGGGATGCTGAGAAAGATCATTGCGAGGGGATTTGCAATATGTATCGACCAGGCACACAAGCCGTATGTACAGAAGGCTATTGCGAGTGTCAGGAGCCCGAGCAGGGAGGTGTCGAATGATTACGATTGGAGGATATATCCATCGTCCGGAGGTCGAAGATCTTTTGTGGCGGTGGCTTCATAACCGGGTGCTTCCGGATGATCCTGAACGCGTAACCAAGCTGATTCATTTTAATAATATTTATGCAAGCCGATACCTGGGGCTTTGGTCGCGCCAGCTCTTTACAGAATTGGCGGGAGCTGTCACAACGGAGGTCAGTATTAAGACGAAGGCCGAGCTCAAGGATGCACTTGTGAGTTATCCGCATTACCACAATGAGCATATAGACGAGCTCGTTCGAAATTATATTAACCACAGGGAATTATTTTATATCGAAACACCCATACATGCGAAATTATATTTTTCGGGTCTTGGAGCGGAGCATCGTCTCGTAGGATCCCAGCGCATCAAGCGTGCGCGCCGTTTGGCAGAAAAGTGCTCCAGGCGCATTGTGGACATGATTTTTGGTGCGATCAAAAAACGTGCTGAGGACTATGCAGATATGCGTGCGAAGCAGTTTGGCATTGAGCGTTCCCAGCTTTTGACGAGTGAATCCGAGATGATTCATGAATTTGAGCGCGCAGAAAACAGGATCGTTCAGGATTTGCGCGATGGTGTTCCTTTTCCCAAAGTGACAGCGCCTCCGATCAACGATGTTGCAGGGCTGAAGGTGATTATTGAACCCGGACAGGAGCAGCGTTTATATGATTTTATCGAGACACGTACCAAATGTGATATCTATGAAATAGAGCCACATCATAAGAAAGATTACCATGCGACCAATCTTGTGCTGCGTGCGCGCCCACAAAAGCGCCTTCTCGTTTGTGATCCTATCGATCCCAATCTGATTCGTGCGATGCGTGCCCGCGGTCTTTGGAATGGTGATATCCAAAAAGAATTTGAGAATTTTGTTTATTCAGGCGAAGATGATGTATATATTGAAATTATATATTCATCTTTTGGTGATCTTCTTGAATCGGAAATAGGCAATTCGATGCATGAGACACGCATTTCGGATCAGCGTTCCCGTGAAGAATATACGGGTCATCTGGCCAGAAATATTGAGTATCTGGTTCAGTATATATTTGCTTTTGCATCGTTTCCAAGTGCGCATTTGGATGAGTGTGCCATAAAGGTATGGTCATACTATTTGCCGGATTATTTCAACGAGGTGATGAAAAGTCTTTACCGGATTGAGGATCCTGTTTCATACTAGATCCGTTATTGTTCGGCCGGGGCTCTGCCCCGGACCCCAGGGGGGTGAGTTCTATTTTTTTTTGCTTTTTTGGTTTCACCCCTTCAGGGTGATTTTATTGATGAAATCCCTTTTCCCGGGGTTTCGCTAACGCTCCACCCCGGGCTGTAATCTGATCGCCCTTTCAGGGCTCAGACCAAGCAATCATCCAGTTTTTTGCGATTTACATAAAGTCAAGTAATTATAGAACTCGACAGACCTGGGCCCCTTCCCCATCTTTCTACAGTAATTGTATTGACTTTAGCCTCAGCACTTACAAACCTGATAACATTCGTACTAAAAAAGTGAG
>DGWW01000084.1 GCA_002395385.1 Myxococcales bacterium UBA4248 | reverse complement strand
GATACCGATGGCGCCTTCGGCGGCTGCGAAGGATTCGTGGCCGGCGAGGAATGCGAAGCATTTGGTATCTTCGCTCAGGAGCATGCTGGCGAGGTTGCCGTGACCGAGGCCGACTTTGCGGTCGTCAGCGACGGAGCCGGGAATGCAGAAAGCCTGAAGACCTTCGCCGATTTTCTTGGCGGCGTCGGCGGCTTTGGTGCAGCCGGATTTAATGGCGATGGCAATACCGAGAACATAGGCCCAGCAAACGTTTTCGAAGCAAATCGGCTGGATGTCCTTGGCGATTTGATAGGCATCGATGCCTTTCGCTTCGCAGATGGCTTTTGCATCATCGAGGTCTTTAATGCCATACTGGGCGCAGACTTTCTCGATTTGAGGAATACGACGTTCGTAACTTTCAAAAAGTGCCATAATATTTGTCTCCTCTTAGTCTTTGCGCGGGTCGATGTATTTCTTGGCATTTTCAAAACGGCCATAGTGACCGGTGGCTTTTTTGAGGGCATCTTCAGCGCTCATGCCGTCTTTAATCCACTGCATCATTTTGCCGAAATGAACGAACTCATAACCGCAGATTTCGTTGTCTTCGTCGAGAGCACAACGGGTGACATACCCTTCGGCCATTTCGAGATAACGGGGACCTTTGGCTTTGGTGGCATACATGGTGCCGACCTGGCTGCGCAGCCCCTTGCCCAAATCTTCGAGGCCGGCGCCGATGAGGAGGCCGCCTTCGGAGAAAGCGCTCTGGGTACGACCATAGACGATCTGGAGGAAAAGCTCACGCATGGCGGTGTTGATGGCGTCACAAACGAGGTCCGTGTTGAGGGCTTCGAGAATGGTCTTGCCGATCAGGATTTCGGAAGCCATGGCGGCGGAATGCGTCATGCCGGAGCATCCGATTGTCTCGACGAGTGCTTCTTCAATGATGCCATTCTTGACGTTGAGGCTGAGCTTGCATGCGCCCTGCTGAGGTGCGCACCAGCCGATGCCGTGCGTCATACCGGAAATATCCTTGATCTCTCTGGACTGTACCCACTTCCCTTCTTCGGGAATGGGCGCGGGACCGTGATTCGGACCCTTTGCAACAACACACATGTTCTTCACATCCTGCGTGTATTCCATCTGTTACTTCTCCTAAATTGAGTGACGTTTCGGCCACTATGGCCAAAACTTGGCGGCAGATCTTCTACCACATTTTGTATGCATATTGATGCTTTTTTTTATTTTTTGTTCAGCCGCTATGGCCTGCAGCCATACGCCCCTGTTTCGGCCTATCTCGCCTATGGGCTGCCACACAGGACCGCACCTTGGCGTGATACGGCCTCTTGCGTTCGCCTATCTCGCTGCGCTCAATACGGCTCGCGACAGCTGACATCAAAATTAAGAATCTGCTTGACGACTGCTGATGCATTTCCGATAAAAACTCAGTTCGACGAGGCCGAAAGGCCCCCAAATTCTCATATAACTTCATAAGGAAACCATCATGCGCTATCTGCCTTTTGCCGCACTCGCAGCTGCAGCTGCTTCGTCCGTTTTTGCCGTACTTGCCGGACATCATAAAAAAACGCCCAAAGCCAACTCGCAAACCAAAGAAATGCTCCCAATTTCGCGAGTCGTTATGTACCAGAGCGGCATTGGCTATGTCGAACGATGCGCTCAAATTGCTACAGACAAGCTCATTTTGCGGATACGCCCCGATCAAATCAATGATATTCTCAAGTCGCTCACCATTATTGATCGCGGAAATGGCCGTCCCGTCTCGATTTCCCTCCCAGTCGATAAAGATACGCTCGACTCACTCGCCCAAATTCCCGAGCAAATTAAGGATGGCGGCGTGCGTTCGCTGCTCAATGCCTTCCGAGGCGCCAATGTCAAAATCAAAACGATATGTTGCGCTTACGAAGGCCGCATTGTTGGCGTCGATGAACGCAATTCTGAGACCAATCTTCAGGTTTCTGTAAATAGTTCGAATAGCGCCAACGAAGACACCGTCACGCTGCTCACATCCAACAACGTTCTGCACGTCATACGACTCAGCGAAATCCGTTCGGTCGCACTCTACGATCAAAGTCTGACAGACGGGCTCGACAAAAGCCTCAATATCAGCCTGAACGAAGGCAATTGGAAACAACTCGAGCTCACGATTCAGCTCGATTCGAGCGAACCACGCGAAATTGCGCTGAGCTACCTCGTGGCCATGCCGACATGGAAACCCGCGTACCGACTCGTTTTAAAGGATGATGACAAAGCCATTTTACAAGGCTGGGCCGTCGTCAGCAATGTCACGGGGGCCGATTGGAACAAGATTGCATTTTCGCTGGTTTCGGGCCAACCCATGAGTTTTACTTACGATCTCTATACACCGCAGTTCCTCAAGCGCCCCGATCTTTCGGGCCTTGCCGAACAAAGCGCTGCGGCCCCCGAAGTGATTAACTCGGGGTATGGCGCACCAGCACCGAACCAAATGCGGGCCATGAAAATGGCTGCGCCTGCCAACATGGCCATGATGGGCAGTGCGGCTCCCGGCTTTGGCGCAATGCCCGGCGCAATGGAACAAGCGAGATACTGCGATCTTGACATGGACGAATGCTCGGCGTGCGATGAATGCGCGATAGACGACGATGAAATGGCCAACAGCTTCGTTCCACAAGCCGAAAAATCCCAGATCGGGTCTTTCGACGAATACAAACTCGCTTCGAAACTCACGCTCCCCGATGGCAATACCGCCCTCGTCAATCTCATACATCACGAAATCTTTGCCAAAGATACGCGCCTCATTCAGGCGACAGACAACAGCTTTGATAGTTTTCGCAGAGGATGGCGCCAAACGAAGTCTTTCCAGACCATTGAACTTCGAAATGATACCGGTCTGGCACTCAATGCAGGCCCGATCACGCTTTATAAAGACAGTGCCGTCATCGGTGAGGGTTATCTTTCGCGCACAGAAAAAGACGCTACCGCTTATATTACTTATGCCAACGAAGGACGTTTAGCGGTTGATGTCACGGATAGAGCCAAAAACCGAGCATTCAGATTGGACGCGGTCAAGCACGGTTATGTCACATTTACGACAATCGATACCAATACATTGGTGTTTCAGTTCGAAAGCCATATCGAACATGATATCACCGCATTGCTGCAGCTTCGCCGCGACTCGGATTTAACCCCGATAGATTTCCCCGAAAATGTCGTTAAATCCGACGATAAATATACGATTCCCGTATTGGTCAAAGCCAATGGTAATCAACAAATCACGCTGACCATGCAGCGTTTGTCCGAATCGAGCAGTTCTATCCTGCCGCTTCATGCAAATGCGCTGCATGCCATTAGACTTGCCCTTAAAGAAGATAAAATTCCACAGGATGCACGGGCCGATTTTAATCAATTCCTCGACGATCTCGAGCAACAGGAACAGATTCGAAGCAAAATTAGTTCGCTCCAAAATCGCAAAATAGAAATCGAAAACGATCAGAATGCACTCACGAAAAATTTAACCGGAATCAGAACGATAAAAACGAGTGATGCCAGCGAATTGCGGTCACAGCTCATTCAACGTCAACAGACAAACGAACAGGCCCTCGTCGAAATCACCAAAGACCTTTATACACTTCAGTCTCAAAAAGAAGAAATCGATCTTCGATTACAAACGACAGGCAAAAAGCTCAAATACCTGCGCGCGATAGAAGATGGCAATCGTGAATAATATCATTTCCCCCTTCGATAGCTAAATATATTTATATATTATCGGTATTTTCGAAATGATATTTTTTGTTTTGTGCGCGGCCTATTGCCTGCGGCAATACGGCGCGCGTTTCGGCCTATGCGCGTTGCGCATACGGCCTACCAGGCACGTGTTACGACACGCCTTGCACGTGTCACGACACGTGCCTACTCGCTTTGGGGCGTGTCACGACACGCCCCTACAGCTCGCTTGCGCGGCTATCTGCGATACGCCGCGCCACCGGTTGGCTGAAATCTGAATACGATGTTTTGCGTGAAATATCCAATATTTATATTTTATTTCATGTTATTCTGATTTGGAATAACATAGAGCTGATCTTCATATCATGAATATCGGATCAGTCTAAACAAACGGTCTTGTTTAGACTGTTCCAAAGTGTTTATTTTATCGCTTTTGTATTTAATTGGAATGATTATGTTTTTGGTTGCGGTCAATCTGCTAATGGCAGATATGTCACGGTATTTGTATATGCCCATGAGGGCATATACAAATGTTATTATCGAGTAAATTCTTCGGAGTTCACGAACTCATTCCAGCGTGTGTAACAAACGGTGCACCGCGTGACAGGATAATTGGGATCATCAATTTTACTCGGATCTGCGCAGACTTCGGAGAGTGCGGTATCCAGATAATGTTTTACCTGTTCAAGTCGTTTGTCGCATGTACCTGTTGCTTTGTAGGGACGCCATACTTTAACGGCATTTTTGAGAAACTCAGGCGCATCGTCATTGACCATCAAATCATACAATTGTAAGAGTCGTTCCCATCGTTTTTGATGTTTATTGCATGGTGTAAAGAGAACGAGCCATCCAAGTGCAGGCGCTGCTCGAGGTACATCCAGAAGTTTGAGTCTTGTATAGAGAAAATCGTATTTTTCATCATCTTCAAGCAGAGAATAGATGATGTCACGCACAGCGGGATTGCAGGCCAGATAGGCGTCCAGCTCGAACAGGTTTATCAATGCATCGACGATGGCATCGAAATCTTCGATGGCAAAGCCGGCCAGTAGATACATTCTCACGATGAGAGAATTGTTCTCGTATTTATCTAAATGGGTATGAATGATATTGAATGCGTTTTGGTAGTCACCTTTAAGGCAGAAACCAGCGGCCTGAACAATTTCGGGATCGTTATTGAGTGCGCTATCACTTGCAATTGAACAAATGCGGTTTACATGGCGTTTTAGGACTTGTTGTTTGGTGATAGCTGAGTTTACGCTGTTCTGTGATTGTTGTTGGGTATTTAGTGGAGCGGCAAGAAATTCAGAATTTTTGAGTTGGTCTACTTTTATATCGTTGAGCTGGTTGACCAAAAAAAAGATGGCCGTTCCCATGCCGATAACGGTGACAATGAGCAGTCCCATGATTACATACATTGCAGTCGGCATTTTCGCATGTGGAACAGAAGCGGCTGCGGCATTTTGTTGTCTGTTCAGGTCTAGTTCAGCACGCGAAGCAGGCAGCTGAGTCATTCGTGTATTTAAGGATGGGACGCTCGGATTGGCAATACTATCGAGTATATCTTTGAGTTCTTTGGCCGAAGAATAGCGATCTGCCGGATCTTTTTGAAGCAGCTTTTGAACCACATCATCCAGTTCTTGTGCAAACTCATTTTTGGGGGTTAGATGCGGTGGTGCAAGCGACAGGTGTTTGTTGAGGATAAGGATGTAATTTTCTGCATCAAAGGGTGGCTTGCCTTCGAGCATTTCGTAAAGTACACAGCCGCATGAATAGAGATCGGCGCGTTCATCCACGGAGTCGCCCATGACTTGTTCGGGCGAGAGGTACTGCGGCGTACCGTAGATTTGCCCGGTTTGTGTCAATGTGCCTTGGCTATCGTCAGGATTTTTGGAATGTGCGATACCAAAGTCAATCAATTTGACATAGTCATCGCGTCCTTCCCGGTTTTTTAGCATGATGTTGTCGGGTTTGATATCCCGGTGCACAATCCCGATGTGGTGTGCCAATTCCAATGCACTCAAGAGATCGTGCATAATTCTGAAAATGCTCTTGGGCTTGATTTTGCCTTGTCGATCAAGCCGTTCCCTGAGTGTCTCACCTTGCAGATACTCCATGACGATGTAGAAATCACCTTCTTCGGTCATGTCGAAGTCGAGGACCTGACAGATGTGAGGATGATCGAGTTTTGCAACCTCGCGAGCCTCGCGTCGAAAGCGTGCCAGAGATTTTTCGTTCCCTGCCACATGTACGTGCATGACCTTGATGGCAACCTGGCGGTGCAACGTCAAATGTTCAGCACGGTAAACCTCACCCATAGAACCGTTACCAAGTTTTTCATTGATAAGATAACGCTCCTTTAAAATATCACCCGGCTTATATGTCATTCGCTCGTTCCAGTCTTCATATCCATGGTTTGCTTAAAACCCCATCCCCCCCCCTTCTATAGGATATATTATTTTACTCCTTAAACGCAAAAAAAAAGATGATTCTTTTGACGGTTTAGCAAATAACATTTACGTATTGAGCGCTTGATAAGTGAATCATCGTATTTGGTTTATCACAGCAACTGAGCGCGAAACAGACAGGCGTGTATGCTCATTGCAAACCCCTTGCCCCAGGGGCGTAGCATTCTATTTTGTGTTGTTTTTTGCCTGTCGCCCCTTCAGGGTTAAAACATTGGGGATAATCATCTTTCCCGGGGTTACGCTAACGCTCCACCCCGGGCTGTACTCTTCTCGCCCTTTCAGGGCTCAGTCCAAGCAATCATTAAGTTTTTTGCGTTTTCCACAAGGTTAAGCATTTTAGAGCTTGACAGTCCTGGGCCCGTCTCGCAGTGCCGTCGGGTTCTAATTTTTATTGATTCTTGCCTGTTGCCCCTTTAGGGCTAAAACATTGGGGATAATCATCTTTCCCGGGGTTACGCTAACGCTCCACCCCGGGCTGTAATCTGCTCGCCCTTTCAGGGCTCAGACAAAGCAATCATCAAGTTTTTTGCGTTTTCCACAAGGTTAAGCATTTTTAGAGCTTGACAGTCCTGGGCCCGTCTCGCAGTGCCGTCGAGTTCTAATTTTTATTGATTTTTGTTTGTTGCCCCTTCATGGCTAAAACATTGGGGATAATCATCTTTCCCGGGGTTACGCTAACGCTCCACCCCGGTCTGTAATCTGCTCGCCCTTTCAGGGCTCAGTCCAAGCAATCATCAAGTTTTTTGCGTTTTCCACAAGGTTAAGCATTTTTAGAGCTCGACAGTCCTAGGCCCGTCTCGCAGTGCCGTCGAGTTCTAATTTTTATTGATTTTTGCCTGTCGCCCCTTCAGGGTTAAAACATTGGGGATAATCATCTTTCCCGGGATTTCGCTAACGCTCCACCCCGGGCTGTACTCTTCTCGCCCTTTCAGGGCTCAAACAAAGCAATCATCAAGTTTTTTGCGTTTTCCACAAGGTTAAGCATTTTAGAGCTTGACAGTCCTGGGCCCGTCTCGCAGTGCCGTCGAGTTCTAATTTTTATTGATTTTTGCCTGTTGCCCCTTCAGGGCTAAAACATTGGGGATAATCATCTTTCCCGGGGGTTCGCTAACGCTCCACCCCGGGCTGTACTCTTCTCGCCCTTTCAGGGCTCAGTCCAAGCAATCATTAAGTTTTTTGCGTTTTCCACAAGGTTAAGCATTTTTAGAGCTTGACAGTCCTGGGCCCGTCTCGCAGTGCCGTCGAGTTCAAATTTTTATTGATTTTTGCCTGTCGCCCCTTCAGGGTTAAAACATTGGGGATAATCATCTTTCCCGGGGTTTCGCTAACGCTC
>DGWW01000086.1 GCA_002395385.1 Myxococcales bacterium UBA4248 | reverse complement strand
TAACGATGCTCACTTTTTTAGTACGAATGTTAGCAGGTTCGCAGGGGGTGAGGCTAAAGTCAATACAATTGCTGTAGAGAGATGGACCACTCCCCCAGGGCCGTCGCATTCTATTTTTTCTTGTATGGTTTCTAGAGTATGTTTTTCCTCTTCAAGGTTTTTGCGTACCTTATTTTCATGTTCGCCTACGCGGCGGGCGGCAGGGGGCGTTCGATTGTGAACTGCAGTTCGCAATATTCAATGCGCTTCGTTTCCTGCGCCTATCGGCGCTCCAACTTGCGCATTGGATTTGCTCACTGTCACCTCAATTCGCACCGTTCACCGAACGGTGCTCATTTCGGTGCCTACAATCCCCGCACGCTTTTTATGCCCATCTCATGCCCATTGGAACCCGCCCGTCTCACCATCCTGGCTCGACGGTCGGCAGCCGACATCGTGTCGTCTGTACATGATGAACTTAGAAAAAACATGCAAATATGCATGGTATAGTCGTTGTTTTTGCCATGTATTTAGCCATATATTTTAGAATGCGACGGCCCTGGGCCCCTCCCCCATTCCGAACCAAAACATTATGTTTTCTTACGTTTATCGTTTTGATATGCGCATTTCAAAGCGAAGGTCAAGGGATGGGCTGAACCGTTACTTTTTTTTAACAAATGAAGAATTTTTTTAGCTCATTCAAACGAATTGTTCTATAAAGATAAGGTTTGTGCTTTTTTTAGGCATATCAATGAGGTTGTGCCATGTTTGTTTGCGATAAATTTGCCCGTGTTCATCTCAAGCCCAGACTTGAATCCATCAAACCAGAAGATCGTGCAGTACTCGCCCTCCTGATTCGTGCGGCTGCTTTTTTGAATCCGATTTATCTTCGCCAGGTTTCCCATTACAATCCGCAGTTTAAGCAGGAAATAGAGGACACTCACTCAAAGAAACTCATTGAGAGTTTTGCAATCATGGGCGGACCGTGGGACAGATTCGATGACAACAAGCCTTTTTACGGCAATATCACCAAGCCATTGGGCGCTGGTTTTTATCCGGCAGATTTGACGCGCGAAGATTTTAATGCATGGCTGGATGCCCACCCCGAGGATCGCGAAGCCTTTATGAGCTTTACGACGCTCATCCGTAGGCGCGACGGTGCGCTCACGGCGATCCCCTACAGTACCGCTTATGCGTTGGAGCTCGAAAAAGCCGCCAAATTACTGCGCGAAGCAGCAGGCCTTGCGGTTGAACCTTCACTTCGCCATTACCTGAAAACCCTTGCGGATGCGCTTTCGACAAATGAATACGAAGAAAGCGATGCCGCCTGGATTGGGCTTAATTCGGACATCGAATTTGTCCTGGGGCCATACGAAACTTACGAAGATCAGCTTTTTGGCTATAAAGCGACGTTCGAAGCCTTTATTGGCTATCGCAACGCCGAAGAGACCAAGCGTCTCGAACATATTGCTTCGCTTGTCGACGAAATGCAGGCAGCTCTGCCCATCTCGGATGAGATGAAAATGACACGAAAGGCACAGCAATCCTCACCCTTTGTCGTCATGGATCTGCTGTCGGCGGCTGGCGAAGCCAAAGTCGGTGTGACAACACTCGCCTTCGTCCTTCCCAATGATCCCAGGGTCATCGAAAAAAAAGGCACCAAAAAAGTCATGATGAAAAATGTGCAGGAAGCCAAGTTTAACGCCATTCTGCTTCCAATTGCCGAGCGATTTTTGACACAGCATGCCTTTGAGAAGACGACGTTTGATGCGTTTTTCAGGCACACAATCTTACATGAAACCGGCCACAGCCTTGGGCCAAAGGCCGTCAAGGATTCGTCCGAGACGATCATTCACCATCTCGCCGATCTCTATGCACCCATCGAAGAATGCAAAGCCGATACGACCTCGTATTTCCTGAGCCAATGGCTGCATGAACGCGGCGAATTGAGTACAGAC
Source organism: Myxococcales bacterium UBA4248 (assembly GCA_002395385.1). Taxonomy (GTDB): domain Bacteria; phylum Myxococcota_A; class Bradymonadia; order UBA4248; family UBA4248; genus UBA4248. The sequence continues at coordinate 30,578 of DGWW01000086.1, read as the reverse complement.
GAACTCGAAGAGACGTATGCGACCATGGTCGCCGGATTTTATCGCTCGCTGCGCTTTGGTATTTCACAGGCGCATGCACGGGCCAATGCCGTACAGCTCAATTTCTTTATGGAGTGTGGCGCCGTCACCATTTCTCCGGACGGCCTGTTCGATTACGATGCATCCAAACTCGCCAAGGCTGTCCCCGAACTCGTCAATCGCATTATGACGCTCGAATACGAAGGCAATCGTGATAATGCCGCTGCATTCCTCGACAAATACGGCACCCTTCAGGAATCACTGATGTCACGGCTGGCTGCACTCGATGATATTCCATACGATATCGTCTGCAAATTCGAAGCGGAAGAACCGGGCTTCTTCGACAATTTGAGCTAACATCCAGTGTGATGCCTGACGGCAGCACCCTTTTGTGAGGGATAAATGCAATGAGATACCTCTCGATAATGTCCTTCGGAGTCATCCTGTGCCTCGGCACCGGATGTTCATCCTCGAGCGAAATCATAGCCAATCACTTCGACAATATGACTCAGATTGCGAGACAATATGAAACCCAATGTGACCAGATGGGCCAAAAGCTGAACGAATATCTCACTCAAAATGAGGCAGAACTGACGGATGCCTTCGGCGATGTCAGCAGCACCAAACCCGCAGAAGCCCAGAAGATCTACACGGCAAGTCTCGAACTGCACAATCTGACCCAAACATGCAAAAGTCCATCTGTCGAAGCGTTCAAGACGCATTTATCAAAGACTATTTTGCAGAATACCACTCAGTCCAAATAATTCTATGGATCAACCACTGATATATCCCACCCCATTTGATGCCATCGTCGTCGGGGGTGGGCACGCCGGATGTGAAGCCGCCTGGGCCATTGCCCAAAACGGTTTTGCTGTACTGCTGATTACCCTGGATATTGATCGGATTGCCCAGATGAGCTGCAATCCATCGATTGGCGGCATAGCCAAAGGGCATCTCACCAAAGAAATCGATGCACTGGGTGGCATCATGGGGCGCGTTGCAGATGCCTCTGCCATTCAATACAGAACGTTGAACGCAAGCAAAGGACCGGCTGTCCGTTCTTCGCGTGTTCAGTGTGATACACAGCTCTACCGCCGACAAATGCTCCGGATGCTGTCATCCAATCCTCATATTGCCTTGGTGCAAGCCAAAGTAGACGACATCATCCTCGAAGACAACGTCGTTACCGGCGTGTTGGTCGAAGGCAACATTCTGTATAGAACGCGATGCGCCATTTTGTGCACAGGTACTTTTTTGCGCGGGCTGTGCCATATTGGTGAACACCATTTTGAAGCTGGCCGATCGGGAGACGGTGTCAGCACCCGTTTGAGCCACACACTCGAACGCCTTGGGATTCAGCTCAAACGCCTCAAGACGGGCACCCCACCTAGAATTTCTGCCCATTCCCTCGATTTTTCCCAATTTGAAGTCCAGCCAGGTGATGACGAAATCACACGCCTGAGTTTTTACGGCAATGCACCACTTTTGCCGCAAGTTCCCTGCCATATTGCCTACACAACGCAGCATACGCACGATATCATTCGTGCCGCCCGCGAAAGATCGCCGCTTTTTAACGGCACCATCCATGGCATTGGGCCTCGCTATTGCCCCAGTATCGAAGACAAAGTCTTCCGTTTTGCAGACAAAGAGCGCCATCAAATCTTTATCGAGCCGATGGGCCTCGAGACGGACGAAATCTATCCTGCCGGCATTTCATCGTCACTGCCATTCGACGTCCAGCTTGCATTCATTCACAGCATTCCCGGCTTCGAGCATGCCCACGTCATACGCCCTGCATACGCCGTCGAATACGATGCCATCGAATCTGGCCAAATGACACACGGCATGGCACTGCGGGCGATTCCGTCCATATTCATTGCAGGTCAGATCAACTGCACAAGTGGTTACGAAGAAGCCGCTGCGCAAGGGCTCATGGCCGGCATCAATGCGGTACATTTCCTAAGAAATGAACCTCCCTTTGTATTGCGGCGCGATGAAGCCTACATCGGCGTCATGGTCGATGATCTCGTCATGCGCGGAACCGATGAACCCTACCGCATGTTTACCAGCCGTGCGGAATTCCGTCTTTCGCTGCGCGAAGATAACGCCGACGAAAGGCTGTCCGAATATGGACATCGGGAACACTTGCTCGCAGACGACGACTATCAGAAATTCTTAAACAAACACGCATTGATCGAAGAATTATCCGCAAAACTGCCGACCATGCGTGCTGCAGATATCGACCGTTCACGACTCACCAACCCCGATGCCATCCCCTCTGCAGGGAACCTTGCACAGCTCATCAAAATGCCCGAAGTGACGATGGACATACTCGCCCAAGGCAATGATGAAATCGCCGCATATCCGCACGAAGTCCGCCGAAGCGTCGAAATCCATCACAAATTCGACGGTTACATCCAACGCGAAGCTGCCCGTATCGAAGCTTTTGTCGAAATGGAAAACCGCAAAATCCCTAAGGATTTTGATTATACCAAAGTCCATGGCCTGACGACGGAGGTTTTGACCAAACTGCAAAAATACCGACCAGCAAGCCTGGGAGAAGCCAGCCGACTGCCCGGTTTAACCCCTGCAGCCATCAATGCCATCTGGATTACGTTAAGAAAGTAATATTGTGTGCCGGACTTTTTGTGCCAAATGCGCCCGGCATGGCCGCAGCTATTGCCCAAATGGCAATACGCTGCGGCTTTCTTTTTGGGGGAATGGCAACCCATGGTTCTCTTTTACCTTTAAGATAACGAAAATCCGCCATTACCTGATTTTTCTCAAAACATCTGCTATAAAATTGCGGGATTTGTTCCTTCAGTTTTATTATCCGGAAAAGGAGTGATCTATGATTTACAGAAAACCGTGGCTTTGGATTGCAGCGACAATGCTTGTTCTTTCCGCATGCAGCGACGATGCAGGAAAAGACAAAGGCGGTTCAAACGAAAAGGCAGGCGAAGGCGAATCATGCGCCCAAACGGCAGATTGCAAAGACAATCTCATCTGCGATAACGGCATTTGCAAAGCAGAAGAGAGCGAATGCGACTCGGATGAAGCATGCGGCAAAGGAATGAAATGCGTCGAAGGTGCATGCAAACCCGACACATCCAAATGCGAATCGGACGAAGCATGCGGCAAGGGAATGAAATGTGTCGAGGGTGCATGCAAACCCGACACATCCAAGTGCGAATCGGACGAGGCTTGCGGCGAAGACATGAAATGTATCGAAGGCACCTGCCAGCCCAAAGATGCCCAAACCTGCGACTCGGACGAAGGCTGCGCCAGTGGCATGAAATGCGATGAAGGTGTCTGCAAAACTATTGTAAATGCCGGAGATTCCTGTAACGCATCGGAATATTGCGAGGATAGCGTATGTGAAGACGGCGTCTGCCGAGTTTACGCCAAAGCTGGCGAATCATGCGATAACCAAACGTATCTCTGTCAGACCGGATTGATCTGCTCCGAATACGGCACATGTTACGCCCCCTTAGAACTGGGCGAGGAATGCGATGACATCGATAAAATATGCAATTCCGATTTTTTCTGCTCACCAGAGCAGCTGATATGCCTTAAAAAGGCGAATTATGACGAGGATTGTGGCGATGGCAGCTATGCAGAATGCGATATTGACGCAAATCTGCAGTGCTACGACGGGAAATGCCGCCATCTTTCGCAGGACAAAAAATGTGACGAAAGCACGGTCTGTCCGGAGAAGCAGATCTGCTTCGAAAATGCCTGTATCGACAAGGTCGAATGCGAGGATGATACTCAATGCAAAGCCGATACGTATTGCTGTAAGGATGATGCATGCCAAACCAAAAACGTCTGTGTCGCCTACGGCACCGGACCGCGCGGAAATACAAATGAACAATGCCAGTATAAAACCGTTCCAGGCATGTTCGAAGCCGATATTCAATGCGAGTGGTCAAAGCCTGCAGATGATGATCCTTATCCCAAATCCTTTAATATTGTAACGCCAACATTTGTTGCCAAAACACCGCACGACATGGGACTGAGCAATTCGCTCATCGTGGCGACTTACATCGGCGGTGACTGGGCGAACTACGATGAAGCCTATAAATATGGCGTCATTCGCATTATCAATCCCGAAACATGCAAAGTCGTAGAAAATATATATGACAAGAAAAATTATATTTCTGCCGGTGCGACTATGGCAATTGCCGATACGGATGGTGATGGGATTGTCGAGATCTATGCACAAAGATCACCTTTACAACCAGATAATACGACCGATCCGACAGGCGGTATCGTACAATTTGTCTGGAGCAAAGAACAGAACAAATACATTACCGGCTGGACAGCCATTTCAGCTTTGACAAAACGTACTTATGGCTGGGGAGGTCTTGCCGTCCATGATGTCAACGACGATGGCGTGCCTGAAATTATCAATCCCTATGGCGAAGTTTTGGACGCCAAAACCGGTACCAAGCTGAACGGCACTCAAACAATTGACAATCCACTGTTTGCAACCGTCGGTGATCTGGATAATGATGGTAAAGTTGAATACATTGCCAATTCGGGTGATGTCTACGAGTGGAGCGTCGTCAAAGGAGATGATGGCAAAATCTCAAGCCAGTCGTGGGTTCTCGAATACCCCAAAGCCGAAGAAGGTGGTGGATATCCACTTAAGGCTTTTGGCGACTTTGGTACGCCAGGTGCAACGGCAGCTGACTTCGACTGGAACAAAAAAGACGGCATTGCCGAAATTGTTTCGACGCGTGGTATTGATGCAGGAAAAGGGAAATCTCAGATTGCCATCCATGCCCTGACGAAAAAGGTTGGCGAAGATGGCAAGGAAGTAAAAGGCCAGCAGCGCATCTTCTTTGTTACAGACCTGTTTGGGGGTGGTGCCCCAACCATCGGCGATTTTGACAAAGACGATATGCCGGAAGTCGGTGTTGCTTTTGGCGATTATTACTCAGTTTTTGACCCGAGATGCAAAAAGCAGGCAGACAACTCATTGCCCGAAGGCTGTCTCGAAGAAAACTATCTCTGGAAGCAGCCGAATACAGATAATTCTTCGTATTGCACAGGTTCTTCTGTCTTTGATTTCGATGGAGATGGACAAATTGAAGTCGTTTATGCGGATGAATGCTATACGCGCATTTATGACGGCAAAACCGGTGATGTCCTGTTCAGCGCCAAACACAGCAGTCGAACAGCTTATGAAATGCCCACGATTGCGGATGTTGACAACGACCAGTCTGCCGAAATCATTATGGGAGCCAATACGACAGACCGAACCTGCAACACTATCGACACCATACATCGCGGCATTCGTTGCGAAGTAAATAGCGACTGCACCTCTGGCATCTGCGAAAATAAATTCTGCCGATGTTCTGAGGATTCCGATTGCAACTGGCGAAAAGGCTCGGACGGCAACCTGAAGGAAGAGTATATCTGCACAGATCCGCTCAGCCAGGACAGTGCAACCAACAGCCATAAAGTTTGTCGAGCAAAACGTCCTCAGGGAAAGACGATTTCCGGTATTCGTGTCATGCGTGACCGATATGACCGCTGGGCCAGTTCCCGAAATCTCTGGAATCAGTATGCCTATTCCATCACAAACATCAACGACGACCTGTCTATCCCCAAAACCTCGAAATGGCTGCAGAATTTCCTCGATCCCAAGCTCAACAATTACCGCGCCAATTCCCAGGGCGCGCTGGGAATGAACGTCGCACCCGATATCACTGGCAAACTCGACAAGGACAACTTATGCGTCGTTTCGGGTGTGGACAACACCATCACGCTGACGGGGCTCGTGTGCAACCGAGGCACCAAGACGGTCGGCTCAAAAATGCCTGCATCGTTCTATCAGGTCGATGATGACGACAACATTATCAAAAAATACTGTACATCATATACGAGCGAAAACGTTCCCGTTGGCGGCTGTCTCGAAGTTTCATGCTCGCTGTCGGGCGACAAGCTGACGGATGTGACCATTCTCATGAAGGTCAACGATGATGGCGAGGGCGGGCGTACAACGGTCGAATGCAACGACAAGAACAACACCGACAAAGTCACCATCGCATCGTGTCAGGTCAATTAGACGATGTGTTTTTAAGAGGTGCCGGGCTTTTTGTGCCAGATGCGCCCGGCATGTGCCGCCGCTATTGCGCATGGCAATACGCGGCGGCTTTTTTTTTATGATACTTTGCTATCGGTATCTTCACCCACAGAAGGTTCTGCGGATTCTTTGGGAGATTCTGCGGATTCATCCGGAACCAGCTCAACTCCGGATTCGGGAATATCCTCATCGGGTGCCGGTTCTTCCGCTGCAGCTTTTGCTTCTTTACGCTTGGCTTTAAGTTCCTCTTTAAGCGATTTGTCTTCGGCTTTTTCGGCTTCTTTCTCGGCGGCGTCTCTCAGTTTTTTGTACCCATTCGACCATTTGTCGAGTTTGGCATAATTTTTCTGTTCAATCGTCGTTTCTTTAGCAATACCAAGAAAATCACAGACGATCTTGGTCAGAACATACGAATCATAGAAGGCGATTTTCACAGTCAAAGTAATGAGAAAAGCAGCACCAAACCACGCCAGCGTATTGACACCAAGATCGCGTGAAATGATGAAGCCGGGAACGAAAAAAATGGCAAATGTGAGCAAACACAGGCCAATCTGAATCAGACTGACCTTCAGGCATTTGCGTCGGAATGACGGCCAACTCTGGACGAGTATCGTCAAACCATCGACGCATGCGGCATTGATCTCATAATCTTTGCATCGCAAGGCATAGGCGAGGCAGCATTCATCGATGCAGCTCATCGCAGGATAACACAGGAGCTGCATGCCGAGCCCGCCGGATTTGGTGGGCGTATCACTATCGAGCGAAAACCCCCGCGCCAGCACACGACGAAGTTCACGCTGAATGATGCGGATATTGCGCCCGAATTTGTAAAACTGTCGGTTATTGCCAAAACGTTCGCTGACAACTCCCTTTGAAAATTCGACAGGGTTGCTGGGAACCGATTCGCCATTGTCGGCACGCTCGATAATGGCAAGATGTCCCATTTTGATGCTGTACCCCAATTTACTCATAATGAGATAATAAAGGCCAACCGCAACGAGAAATGAGCCGCATCCAATCGCAATGGATGTCATCAAATCAAAGGCGAGTTTAGTAATGATGAGCCATGCGATTGCACCAATGGCAAGACAGACGACGAGACAAAGCAATCCGATGCCGGCTTTAAGCCAGCTGAAAATCATGGTTTTGCGATAAATGGTAAACGGTGACATTTTTATTGTGCAATGTGCAATGTTGTATAAACACTCCCATGGAGACCAAAACGTCCCAATGGGAATAAACTCATTTCTAGAATATATTTTTATGCTTTGAGTGAGAATAGAAAAAAGTTACTATTCAGTACCTATACGTCACGATTCAGCCCCCATGCTTGTTTTTCTTCGAAAGTTCAAATTATTCTTGAATGCATTATGATGAATGCATAATGAACTGTTATGCTCAGAGGATTTGGACGATCCATTTGGTTTTGCAAAACCATTCAGCATGATGAATTCAGCATGATGAACTAAAGAGATTTCAAGTATTTAGGGAAACCTGAGTGTACTCAAGGGCTGAACGGTTTACCGGTACATTGGGACTGATAGCGGGGCGTTGCGGGGCGAAGCCCCGCATCGGGGGTAGGCGCGTATCGCGCGCAAATGGTTCATTTGCGTGCGATAGCGCCGTAGGGGGCTCGGCCCCCTCATAAAAAAAGTTGTATAGGACCATCGTGTGGATCATCGCTTTGAGATTAGAGATTTGAGTAATTAATCCCTTCTTTAAGCTCCAAGCTCGTATAACAATAATCTATGAACCAAATATCCACAGTCATTAAACATAGCCCCAAAAAAAAGCCACCTGAGATTCACATCCCAGATGGCTGAAATTTTTAGCAGTGATTAGCCCGAGTTAATAACTAAAGAATTAAATTTCAATTACATTAGAGTTTATTTTCGGTCGTTATGCATTATTTAAAGCAGGCAGGGCCGACATAACCGTAGAGATTTCCGACCTGAATGTAGCGCCAGTTATTGGAAGAGATGACGCGGGAAGTGGGCTGAGGCAGTTTCATTCCTTTGCTGGCATCGGCGAATTGTGCCCCCGGTCCCAGTTTTGTCTGTCCATTCTTCGTCCAGAGGCCGCCTTTTTCGAGAACCCAGTCTTCTTCGGTCGAAACGAGCACCTGGATACTCGTTCCAGGAGAGAGCTGTTTAATGAGCGGGAAACGGCTGGCAGGCCCTTCTCTCATAATGCAGCTCTTATTGATTTTTTGGGATTTTGCGTTCACAGGTGCGGCCAGTACATTATCATTTCGGTTATACAGGCGGAGCTCTTTAAGATTGCCGGCTTTTGCAGTGGAAGGTTCATTTTTTTGCTTGCCAGCCCCCATTGCAGCCTGTCTTGCAGCTTCTTTGGTGGCTTCGATTGTCGCCTCATCCTGAGCTTTGGCTTCGAGTTCAGGGATTGTAAAATCATCATCGCCATCAAATGTCAATGTCGTGATATCATCCGGCTCATCCAGTGCGATAATGGCATAATCGTCATTGCCGGCGACAGGAGCCTGTGCTGCGATTTCTGTCGTTTCCTCGCTGGGGCTGGTTGAAACCGCCACAATGATGCAGATCAGTGCAAATACGACTGCAGCTGCGACCCCCACTTTGGCGATTTTCTTATTTCTCTGTTCAGTTGCAGACAGATCCGTCTTTGGGGTATCGGCAGATTTGGATTTGCCCATCGTCTGAATGCGCCGAATCATGCCTCTGCACGCCGATTTAATTGAATCTATCACGAGATGGAAGCCGCCGCTTGGAACGCGTGAAAAACTTCCGGATCCCATGGGAATCGGACCAGATGTATTGGTTTCGTCATGAACAAAGAATCCATCGCTGATACTGTCATCCAGCGACAAGCTGTCATCCAGGCTGACCTCAACAGATTCCATGCTATGGAGGGAGTTATCTTCGTCGAGCAAATCATCTTCGATCAATTCCTGAACAGGCTGTACTTTTTTGGCAGACCGTTCCACAGGTTTAGGCGGGAGTTTTTCAGCCTTCCTGGCCGCATTTTTTTCGGATGAATTGCCATTGAGTTTAAGAAGCAGAGCTTCGAGTTCCCTGCTCTGACGCGCCGATTGACCTTGATTTTCTTTCATAGTCATTCCTTCCATGGAGCTTGAGGTTGATGGATCTTTTTGCATTTCTGATAGGAAATCACCGCTATCGTCTAAGTGACAATTATTCAGGCTAGCCAGACTCATTTGGCTGACTTTCGAGCTATCCGGGCCTTTTCTCTGCACTTCGGGGAGTGCAGATTGGGAGATGGAAGTGCGATGACGAAATCGCATCACTCCCGATGGCGCTCTCTGAACATGGATATTTTCGCGAGGCTGTAAGCGTTCACCACAATAAATACAAAATCGCTGAGCTTCGACTTCAGCGCCACAACGCGTACATTTCATTTTTTACCTATCCCTGGCTGATGCCCGTTAAACGAAAACGAACGACGTCATTCCTGACTGTCAGACGAGAGTTTATCGAACAAAATAAAAAGGGCAAAAAAACGGGGTTTTGTTTTGAATGCGGAATGCGGAATTGTTTTCTAATTCGTAATTCGTAATTCGTAATTATGGATACAATCTTCGGAGTAATTGTGGGATTCGTTGAGATGGCAATCGTTGGGTGATTTTTTGTTTTTACAAACGGATTTGTTCGCATCTAACGATGCTCACGTTTTTAGTTCGGAATGCGGAATTGTTTTGAATGAGCAATGTGAAATGTGCAATTGGGATGAAAAACTAAAGTGTGACTCTGAAGCTCAAAAGAACTTGATTCTTTTGGATAAAACGGAGAACTCACTCATTGCACATTGCACATTGCACATTGTTAATTGCGTATGTCGCCTACTCTGTGTTAATAATTGTAATTTGTGGGTATACTCATCGAAAAAAGGCTTCGAAGTGTACCGGCTGTCGTTAGGGAATGACGCTGCGGGAACAGGATTTTTATGGCGCATCAGATAGAAGACATGGTTGCATACAAGCATTTTGCTGTGCAAAGCAGCATCTGTCTTTTGATATTGATGGCTTTGTCCGCAGTGGTTATGGGCTGCCACAATCCTCCATCCTCCCCATCCATAGAGTGCGCACCGTGTCCAGCCGTTCCCGATTGCAGTCACTTGCAAATCAGCCAATTGGATATGGGGACTCGCGAACGGCTCAAGCAGGAACTGCTGGCAGAGCTTAAAGAAGAGACACGCATCCAGTGGCAGCGTGAATTTGAACTCGAAAAGAAAGAAACGGCCCCGCCACCTCAGCATTTTCATGCAGCCCAAGCCCCCCAACCTGCAAAGCGTCCAACGGCCAAACCGGATGCATTGCCCCCCACCCAAAAGATAGAACGCGATGCCGGCGGTATGAAACTGCTCCGCCTCTTACTCACGACAGGCATTGACCATCGTTTGCCTGTTGACGAGCGCGATGCATTTTCTATCGAGGATGCATCGGTATTTTGTTTTGTAGAAATATCTGCAGCAGAAGCCGACGATCGTACCATTACCATTCGGTTTACACATTCCACTGGGCTGGCACAATCCTACAGCTTACCCGTAAGCCAAAGTCCTGCTTGGCGAACCTGGTCAAAGCTTAATCTGACAAAATCAATGACTGGCACGTGGCTGTGCGAAGTATTTAACGAAGATAACGTTTTACTGGCCAGCCGCCCGTTTGTCGTCGTTGATGAATAAAGGAATCATTCAAAATGAGAAAATACGGACAAATCCTTGCCGTCGCTGCTGTGCTGTTTGCCTTTGCAGGTTGCGATGATTCTGATAACAAGAGCAAAAATTTTGCAGCAAACGGAGAAGTCTGTACTGAATCCTCCGATTGTCTAAGCAATTATTGTGATTCCGGCAGATGTACCAATCCACCAGGAATCGTTCCAAGCCTCAAGACAACAGGTGCAAGCTGTAGGAAATCTGCAGAATGTGCAAGCGACTTTTGCTCTATCGAAGGCATTTGCACAGTCAAACCAGGTGCCCAGAAAGCCAATGGAACCTCCTGCACGGCTTCGAGTGAATGCGCCAGCGGCATCTGTTCGAACGGTTTCTGTGCAACATCAGGCCATGGCAACAAAGCCAATAACGAAGGTTGTGCCAGTTCGAATGAGTGCGCGAGCGACTATTGTACAGTCGACCATATCTGCGCGGACAAACCTATCGATAAACTGCCCAACAATGCTGCATGTACCTATTCTAGCGAATGCGAGAGCGATTATTGCACGACAAACGGCGTCTGTGCAGTCAAACCGGGGAGCGACTCCTCCTTAAAACCCAATGGTGCGTCATGCACAGCAGCCGATGAATGCGCCAGTCAATACTGCCATGAAAGCGGTCTCTGCGCCGATAAACCAAGTGTTCCCGGTGTCCTCAAAAAGGACGGTGATCCCTGCAATGAAGACGCAGAATGCGAAAGCGAATACTGCAATGAAGAGGGGATCTGCCAATCTTTTACGCCAACCCTCAAGGAAAATGGTGCTTTTTGCACAGCCAATGAAGAATGTATAAGCCACTACTGCAGCGATGGTCAATGCAACAATCCCCCTCAGAAGAATGGCTCCCCCTGCAGTGATGCCAAGGACTGTGACAGTGGATATTGCAATGACAGCGGCATTTGTGCAGATGCCCCAAAAGCGGACGGGGAATCCTGTTCCACTGATAATGACTGCCTCAGCCATTATTGCAATGCTCAAAAACAATGCGCCTCCAAGAAAGCCGACAATGAGGCATGCACGACAAATGAAGAGTGTGAAAGCAACTATTGTTCGAATGAAATCTGCATTGCCAGAAAACCCAATGGCGAAACATGTCAGGAAGACATTCAGTGTCTGTCAAATTCCTGTATCGACGGTGTTTGCGGTGTCAATACCAAGCCCAATGGCACAACCTGCCTGAGTGATATGCAGTGCACGAGTGGTTATTGCGGGATAGATGAAGTCTGCGCCGATCCGCTTACCCCCGAAGAGATCAAAGAAATCATCGATGGTTCCTGCTCGGAAGGTGCCGTAATCTGTTCGGACAGCACGCACAAAGCCACCTGCAAGACCTGGGAAACCGGCACATCTGCCTATATGACAGATCAATGTTCCGAAGGCAGCACCTGTATGAAAGTCAACGGCACGATCGACTGCTATACCCTGTGTTCCGCAGAGGATGTTGGCAAAGAAACAAAAGTATGCGATCCCGAATGGGTCGATGATGAAGGCTACGTCACTGGCTACTATCTCTACGAGTGTAAAGCAGTCGAAGGCATTTTTATTCAGGCGTATAAAGCGAATAAGGGATGCGACGGTGGTGGACTTTGCTGGGCTTTTGCTGCCGATGGAACCCCTGCGATTAACGCATCTACGCCAGTTGCTTATTACGATTGCTGGTAGACAGGAGGCATTATGAATCAAACCTTAAATAAACTAGCAGTTCTCCTGTGTGCGGCAGCTGCGCTTTCTGCATGTGATGAAGGCAAATACAACGATCTCGAATGTGATTCGTCCGAATATCAGGATGAGTGCCTTGATTCCCTCCATTTCATGACCTGTTACAACAACAGACTCGCCGTTATAACGTGTGATGAAGGTTTTTATTGTGAGGAGACTGCATCAGGCAAAGCCACCTGCAAAAATCCTTATTTAACAGATGATACTGCCACGCCTTCGTGTGCTCTCAACGGCGCAGTTCAGTGCAGTGGGAACATCGTACAGACGTGTACCGACGGCCAGTGGATCAATGCTTCTGAGCCATGTGCCAATGGCTGTACCAATGGCGTATGTGTTGCTCCGACGCCAGAACCCGAATGCAGCGAGACAAATCCCTGCGCCGATCCTGGCAAAACCTGTCAAGACGGCACCTGTGTCGACAAAGTCCCCGAACCTGAATGCAGCAATGACAGACCATGCGAAGACGCATCAAAGCAATGCATCGATGGTCAATGCGTCGATAAAGCCCCCGATCCGGAATGCAGTGACACCAAACCGTGCGAAGACACATCCAAACAATGCGTCGAAGGCACATGTGTTGAAATTTCCGAATCTGTTTGCAGCGAAGAGAATCCCTGCCCAGAAGAAGAAAGCTGCGTCTACGGCGAATGCAAGCCGATGACAGCCTGTGAATCCAACGCCGATTGCACAGAGTTCAATATGCTTTGCAATGACGCCAAATGTACGTTTGCTCAGGACGTAGCCTGTGCCCAAAACAGCGATTGCGGTACAGGATTCTTCTGTGACATCGACAAATGCCTGGCAGACGGCGCATGCAGTATGTCACACACCTGTCCCGACACGAAGATCTGCCACAATGGGCATTGCCAGGATGAACTACACGATGCCTGCAGCAAAACGAACCCTTGTCCGGATGCAGCCCAAACCTGCATTCAGGGGAAATGCATCACATGTCAATGTACCGGAGAAAATGAGACTTGCGATGCAGAAGGCAACTGCGTTTCGACCATACATTCAGAGCTTAAAAACATTACCGAAGGTGATGTCTGTGAATACACCCCGGAGTTTGGTTTCTGCGAGGGCAATATCCGATTTTCGTGCACCAAAACCGTCGATGAAGCTGAATACCATGTTCATGCAACCGACTGCGGTGCCAGCATCTGCACCGAATCTCTGACCGAAGACCTTGGATGCCACGAAGCCTGCACCGTAAAAGGCGATTTTTACGGAGAATGCCTTCAGCAGTATTACGAAATTACCAACACATTTATCAGCTATGCCTTTAAAACGGAGTGTACAGAATCGGCAGACGGTCGCCTAATCTGGACATTTACCGAAGGCTACGAAACCTGCGCCGCCAGCTGTACCAATGGAAGCTGCGATTTCGTACCCAACAATTTTGGTCAGTCCTGCCAACCAGCTTCCTTCACAGATCGGTGCATCGATCAATGGGCCATGACCTGCAATTTCGATGAAACGACTGCGACAGGATCTATCTGGGGCGAAGATTGTGCCCACTATGCCGAAGGCGATCGCCAATACACCTGCGCACTCGATGCCGAAGACGGTGTTTCAGACTGCGTACTTGACTGTACCCAAGAAGGCGACATCATCCATGTCTGCCACAAATACCCGAATTACCTCACCACATATAGCGACGAGCGCATCTGTGCCAAAACCTCCGATGGCAAACTCGGTTATTTCCTGACCAACTACACAACGTGCGGCGAATCAGGATGTGACGAAACGACGGGGCTTTGTAAAGATTAGGAACGCGGGCTATCGGCATTAACGCCGATACGCCCAGCGAATCCGGCTATTTCGGCTCACACCGAAATACGCCGGATTTTTTTTTAAAAAAAAGCTCCTCAAAATGTAACAACGCAGATCTCGATGGCATCATTATAACGAAGGAATTGACCTTCGTTACAAGATCGGGAGGATTTGGATGTATCTATCGGGATTTGTCTGACAACAGAAAACCATCCCCGACATAATGTACGGCCAACCGAGGGGCGGTTTATCAGCATTTTTATCTGGACGCAGGAAGAATACTGAAAGTGCGGTACATGCCAGGCACATCGGAATGCTTTTTTTACGACAATTCAAGTCGGAAAGGGAGCAGTGTGCCAAGACTACGCCATTTTTGGGTTTTGGACGGCGAGTCGGCGGGTGGGAATGGGAGAGCGGTAACCCTTGGGTTACCTGGGTAACATGTATATTATATGTAGGTTATTTACACACATTTACACACAAACGAACACACTGCAAAATGCAGTTGCCCTGCGCGGGCACACAAGATTTGCTCAGGCCTATGGTTGCGAACATGTATCAATCAACATGGGCTTTGACGAAGGTGCCTGCCCCGTTGTTACAAAGCACGCTTAACACGCTGGTATAATCATCTATGATCGAAACAATAACAGCCTTCGCATCTTAGAGAACCTCTGAACAATTACAGGATTCAATTTAACATTCCCTTATTTATCGCGGGCGAGACGCCCGCGTACCCAGCAAGGATCCACATTATTCAGACTTTCCTTAGTATAATTTGTGTATAAAAGTGTGTTGGTACAATCTATATATACAAAAAAAACGACTTTTGTTATACTTAACGGTAAGTATATTTAGATTATTTTTAAACATTAACAAAACAGTTCGATATTTCAAAGTATATATGTTAATTTTGGATTGTCAGGGTGAATTCCATCGAGGATTCCTATTTATAGATGAATATGTGGTGAGGTGTCAAATGCACAGATGGATTGGGAGGAATTGGATAAAAATCCTGAGTACCGTTCTTTGGAGTTATAGTTTAATGAGTAGTGCGATTGGCTGGTCGGACGAAACCCACAAAACCCCCGGCGCAGATCTATGCTTTTCGCTCGACCAAAACCAGCAATGGCTGGATGAATTCAACATGCTCACATCGAGCTATAAACAAAACCAATACGAACTCGCGCTAAAGAGCGCAGATAAACTCAATGCGATCTGCAATCGCTCGCCCACGTTAAATTTCTCGATTGCCAAAATCTACCGAGCCATGGGCGACGATGTCAAAGGTCTTTATTATATGCAGCGTGCGACGAACGCAACCGAAGAATTTGGCGTCAAAGGGGAGCTGCTCGAACGCATGTGGTACGAGCGATATGAGCTCGAACATCCCGAGGCGAGACCAGAAAGACTCGCTCAGAGAACCAAAGAGATCGAAAAGCGAGATCAGGAAATCGCCCACTTGAATGAACGTATTGATCAGTCGCACGATGCCAATATGCAAAATCAGGCCGCAGAGCAAATTCGCCTCATGGAAGAAAAGAGCCATTATGCCGCAGGCATGTGGGTTGGCATTGCAGGCGCAGCTGCCGGGTTAGTGCTCACAGGCGTAGGCGCGGGGCTGTATGCCTATTTTAAAGACGATGCAGTCCATGTTGACAGCGATAAAGGAGAATTAACGGTCAACAAAATGAACGATGCATCCGTGGCAATGATGGGAGCAGGCATAGGATTGGCCATTATTGGTGGTACAATCGCAGGTATTATGGGATATCGATATATCAGCATTGAAGATGAAAACGCGCTGTCGTTTAGTCTATCTCCAATGGGTATGAATGTTTCATTGACATTTTAAAGAATGATTGCATAAGGAGTACAAACATGAAAATAGATAGTAAGCAAATTGTATTATTTTCGATTTTATCTGCCATTTCGCTGCAAATCGGCTGTGGTTCGTCTGATATTTCTGGAAAATACAAAGTACACCGAGATGCATGTATTGCTTCGCAAGGGCAATATAAGCTGGATAAATCTGGCGAAGAACAATGCTTATGTTTTTTTAATAGCAATTCCAATCCAGTCATCTGCAAAGACGGAGATGTTTGCGATGCAAACGTCCAGGCGTGCAGCAGTTGCAAAGAGGAAGATTCTTTTTGCAATGACGGCAAGATCCATGTCTGCATTGGCGGACAATGGCAGGAGCAGGCATGCCCGACGGGTAGTTGCTCCCCAGACCGAAAATTATGTAAATCCACAGATGTCACCCAAATACACAAAGAGATTTGTTGTAATGCAACAAAGGCAGGAACAGACGAATACAAAGCGTGTATCAATAATAAGGACAAAGAGCTCGATTCGAAAGCTATCGTCAAGTATGTAAATGGTGTACCTGTAACGACGCAATGTGCCATTGGATGTTCAGAAAAACAAGAGGATGGAGAAGTCATATATAGTTGTCTACCATGTGACGATGATATATTCAAAGATAGATGTGAAGCCAAAACAGATGATAAAGGGAATAAAAAAGCGGAACTCACACAATGCAACAATGGTTATGAAATCAAATCGAAGTGTATATCAAATGAATGTAAGATTACAAATGAAGACGAAAAGGCTGAATGTAATGACATTACAGAATGCAATGAAGGAATGACGCGATGTTTAAAAGAAGGGGATAGTTATAAACAAGAGTATTGTAATAATAAAAACTGGAAAAAGATGAACGTAACATGTCATTCAGACTTGGGATGCAATAACGAAAAAACCGCATGTATCCAAGCAGAATGTTCCGCTGGAGAATACAAATGCAACCAAGAAATTTATTATATCTGTCAAAACAAAAAATGGTCTAAACAGGAAGTCGATGAAGAAGAAAGATGCAAGGGCAATAAGAATGATTCATTAATCTTTCAATGCAGCGAAGGCGAATTTAAATGTAAAAAAGAGGGAGATGATTACAAATATTTTGAATGCAATAATAACACATGGAATGAAGCGGAAGACATCAACGATAGATGTAAGATTAGCGATACTGAACCAACTGTTCCTGTGTGTGAGGATGGCGAATTTAAATGTAAAAATGAGGGAGATGATTACAAATATTTTATATGCGATGAGAATCACCAATGGGTGGCAGATGATACAAATAACAACAAATGCAATGACGACGCGTCTCAATGTAAAACCAACGATGATTGCACTGATTCGAACAAACCTATCTGCAATGATGGCACTTGTGTTGAGTGCACAGGAAACAAATATCGATGTATTGATGATGGTCAGCCTCGCTTAGAACAATGCCAAAATGGGCAATGGGTTAAAACGAAAGATTGTGCAAGTTGTGAAAACCAAGTCGAAAGCGATGACGCGAAAGTTTGCCAGGACGAATCCGAAGCTGGATGCAAAGACAACGAAACCAAATGTGATGAAAATGGAGTGTATACATGTAAAGACAGCAAATGGAGCCAGCCTCAAAAATGTGAGAATAATTATTCATGTAATTCAGAAAAGACTGATTGCGGTGAATGCACGGATGACACTTATCGATGCTCATCATCCACTCCTGCACAATTGCAAAAATGTATAGCAGGTGAATGGGAGGATAATTGGGAAACTGCGCTGGAGGACAAAAGCAAATGTGCAATTTGCAATAATGAGAGTGGAGTACCGACCACTGTTTTATCTAAAATTTGCAAAGAAGAAACGTCTTCTGAAAAATGCGAAAACGGTTATTATAGACTAAATGATCAAAATGAAATTGAGCTTTGTGCTGATCAGAAGTGGGTAGAGGATATACCAGAGTATAATAAAGTTTTAATAATCGAAGGCGACACCGTACCTTTTAGCGCCACGTTGTATTCTAAAAAGCATTCTAATACTTTTTCTATTGAAGATTTAAATGCAGCAGAACCAAATGGTTTTATAAACGATCTCAATACAACTAGTGAGCCTTTCACTTGGTGGTTATTTGACGGTACGATTGAACAAACATGTGTCGATGCCATTATATATCAAACAGAAACCGAGGGGAATTCTATTACTTCTGTTCCTGCAAAGATATATCCAGAAATTGATGACAAAAAGCGCACCGTTAAACGATGCGAATATGGTTGTAACAGTGATCGAACGGCATGTGCCGAGGATGGTGGGTCTGAAAATGGCATCTTTATGTCTTGGTATACAGCTACGAGTGGCAAACCATCATTTTACAAACAAGGAGACAACGTAGCAAATTGCCACACAATCCCCTCCAAAGAATCAAGCATCAATACATGCAAATTAGAAAATGCCACACAAATATGTGTCGATATTTATAATGATTATTATGTAAAAAGTTCATATAAAATTGCCCAAAACAACAAGACGTCTGAAGTACTTCCTTGTGCAACGCGTTGCAATAATGAATGGTCAGATTGCGATGGAGAATCAACGCCTTGATTCGCAGAATTGAATGGCACTCAAACATGACATAAAGGGCGTATTTGCAGTTTTGGGCGCGCGACGCCGCCCAAAACTGCAAATAGACCGGAAGACGAGGCGTATTTCCCGAAGGGAAATAGCCGCGTCCCCCCAAAAAACGCTGTACATCGTCCACCGGTTTACCATTTCGATTGATCCCCTATGAGGATCTTTGGAATGGAAACCGTATGATCCCCCGGTAGTCGCTACGCTCCAACCGGGGGCTACAAATAGTGAAGTCCTACGGACTTCTTTTGAGGGGAATATCTATAACTTATACAATTAAACACGAGCGTGGTACAGCGCCGGGTTATGCGGACATTCACAATTTAATGACGCACATATTCGAGCGTGCGGGCGTATTCTTTCATTCGGAGTTCGATTTCGCCCTTTTGGACCTGCAGTTCATAGAGTTCGCCGGTAATCTGAACGAGTGCCTGTTCATTCGATTTTTGGCGTGCCATCAGCTGATTGCGCAGAGAATCTGCGTTCGACGTTTTGATGTCTTTAAGCCCGGCGAGTGTCTGCGAGAGTGCATTTTGATCCTGCTGAATCTCGTTGCGACGCGTCTGAAGCGAATTGACTTTGACGTTAATCGTTTCGAGTGCCTGTGCATCTTCGTTGAACTGAGTGATATTTTCGGCGAGTTCTGCGGGAATTTGATTATTCTGCAGCGCGGTCTGGATTGCGAGCTGACATTCTTTGAGATCGGCCCCGGCCCTCGTCATCGGGCGAGAGGCTGGGATATCTCGTTTCATCGTGAGCGGCAGCGGGGTTTTGGCATTGGCTTTTGCGAGGACAGGAATGATGTAATGATCGCTCGTATCGGCGGTATCCTGCGGGAAATTGACGGGATTCCATCCGGGGAATTTCTGAATTTGAATGAGCGCGGTGGTATCGTTGCCAATATGGCTGTCGACATCGAATGTATTGGTCAAAGACTGTTCGACCGTATAAGTGCAGCGGCCATTTTGAATGGAATCGAGTCGATAATTCTGAGTCGAATTTTGATCGACGACGGCGACCGAAAGCCTGCCCTCATTGGCAAACGTGATATAGGCCATTGCGTCGGCCTCGGTTCTGGATAGATACCCCTCGCCAATCACCGCGCTGTCACGATAGATGGTGATGGGGCCGGAATCGAGGGCGAGCCCGTTAGAATTCTTGAGTTCGATGGTCTGGAAGGATTTGGAGTTTTTCCATCCTTTATAGAAGCCGTCAAAACCGTAGATGCCATCTGCTTTGATGAGGCGCGTGTCGCGAGCGGACATATCTTCGTTGATGATATTGACAAGTGCGGTACTGCCGTCTGGGATGGTGAGTTTTGACTTGGTTTCGTAGACGTCGAACGAGCCGATCTGTGCTTTCGCAGCGAGTTCTGTAAAGCTGTTTGCCATTTCGGAGGTCGAGATGGCCTGAGGTACGGCATATCCGGCATCGGCATCGTCCATGGCTTCATCGTATCCATATTCGGCTTCTTCATCCGCTACCACGGATTCGGCGGCAGCCATATCCATCAAGGCCATGGAATTGGTAGCTCGCCCGCCTGCAGCTCTGGATTTCTGTGCAGCACGTTTGCTTTCTTTGACCATGGGGGCAGCAGCGGGCATGGGTTCATCACGCTTTGCCCCGTATGCAGAAGCGACGACTTCGGGTGCCGTTGCTCGCTGTGCAGCGAGTCCTGACAAATCAGGACGGGAAAGGAACTGCGGTGTGTAGAGGTCATAGGTGAAGCTCATGGGCTGACCAGAGACGAGCGAGAAAGAAATATCGTTCCAATCGGCGCCGGAGACGTTGCTGATGACAGCCCATCCCTGCAGGATGCCTTTTTCGTTATCCGTGAGGACGAGGCGATATGCGGGTTTCCATGTGGGCATGGCGACGAGGTAACTCATGGCGAGTTCACGTTTTTTGTCCGAATCCATGCGAATTCGAAGTTCGAGCTGTTTCCAGTTGCCTTCGTTTAGGCTGATATTGAGGCTTTTGTCGAGGCCATCGGCGAGTCCTTTGTCGTAGAGCGTGACGGATTTGATATCGGCGAGTGAGAGGACTTCGAGGACATCCTGATTCGTCTTGAGCGTGACTCTGGTGAGGTCTTTTTGTTCTTCGGTGATGGAGAGTTCGCTGACTCTGCTGGGTTCATCGATGCCGACGACGCGGCCTTCGTAGGTGCCGTTTCTGGTTTTAATTTTGACATTGGCACCACGGAATGCTTCGAGCAGGGAGCGAATGCCGCCACTTCGTACCTGATCGGGGATTTGCGCGAGGCTATCGAGCGTATCGCGATCGACGGGGAGCGAAATCGAGACGGGGCTTCCTTTGCCGCGGTCGATGACCGTGAGTGATTTGAGGATATCATTGATTTGATCGGGGCGAATGCGCAGGACGAGTTCATCGCCGGACACGGTAGCGGCCCTTTCGATATATCCGATACCGCTCTGATACATGACGACCCGTGAAACGGGCAACTCGACACCGGCAGACGGGTGTTGAATATTCTGCTGACATCCTGTTGCGAATAGAGCCATAAGACAAAGCGGCAAATATATTTTTTTCATTGTGAACTCCTTAAAACTCGACCACTTCGACAGAAATGTCGTCTGGATTCGGGTTGGTAAAGGCATTGGGAATTTCGACGTAGAGCCAGTGGTTTCCCTTATCCGAAAACGAAGCCATTTTGCCGCCGCCACCGCCAGTAATATACATGGGTATGCCGCCCATAGAGTAGCTGCTGTACTCGTGCGAGCGTCCGGAAAAGATGGCGGAGACATTGGCTTTGAGCAGAGTAGAGAGAAGGGCAGCGGCATTATCTTTGGAAGAGAAAGCATTACCGCGTGAGCCGTACCGATCGAACAACGGTGTATAGCTGAAAACCAGGCGAACCGGATGAATACACATGCCATCACTTCCGCAAGTGCCACCATTTCCACAATCTTCATCGCGGGTGCAAATGCATGTACTGTCAGTCCCATTCATGTCTTTGCATGTAAAGTTGCTTTTACATATTTTAGAGGTTGCAGGCACACAGACACAGTTTTCGGGTCCCAATTCATAATTGGAACGGCTTGCATCTGGTGGAATACAGTAAGCTTCGTTTTGAATACACTCGCGGCATGTCACGTTCTCTCCCGCAGAGCGTCCAAGTATATTGCGGCATTCAGCCAGGGTAGGCCATTCGTCAAAGAGCGTTGGGGCGGGAATATTGCATTTGTCATGTTCGGGGATATCGAGCACATTCTGAAGCCAGGATCTTTGTCCGGAAGCGAGCGAAGCATCTGCGGTATCCAGAACAATGAGCTGAACTTTTCCTATGGTTGAAGCGCTATTGGAAGGCCCGAACAAAGAGGTGAATTCGGACAATCCTGAACCTTCGAACTCGTCCTCACCAAGACTTGCGAGAAAAGATTTTTTAAAGAAAATGGCATTACAAATATTGTCAAATACACGTGTCCGGTTTTCAGAACAGCAGACATTATTATTCACTACAGAACAGCAGTTGGTATTGATTTCATCATATTCCTGCTGAGTTAAGCCAGAGAAGAGCGATTCATCGAAGCACAGATCCCCATCTCTGATGATGAACTCCTCTTTGATGATATCATTCATGGCAGTAAACTGTTTAGCGGATCCATTTTCGGTGAGATTTCCCAGACTGATGATGACATTCACCCCACGTTCGGACATCAGTTCAAACATGTGTTCCAAATCATCTTCAGATTTTATGGCAGACACGATATTGTCAACATCCTTTGCGAGCACGCTCTCCAGCAGGGACTTAAACTTGTCTGTATGATTTTCGACATTCGAGAGGATGGCAATACGAAGTGTATTATCGAACAACGTATCGTCTTTTTGTTTTTCGGAGGCAGCAGCGAGTGTCTCTTCTTTGGGTACGATTTTAACAGTGAGTTTACGGCATCCACAGGGTTTAAAACAGAAATCGAAAGATCCGCCCGAATCCGAGAGATCGCAACAGGCATTCATTGTCGTTTCTGGAGTTCCGTTATTATCCGTCGTGGTCAAGACTCTCAGCGGTGGCGTACCACGAAAGGCAGCAGCGAGTGATATGGGGGAGAACGCATCGCATGCATACGCGGCATAGGGTACAGAGGAATTATAAGGTGATCTGTCTACTTCCTCGGAGAAGCAATTCTCATCGTCGAGCATTTCTGCAGAAATCACGAGTTGATACATGCCTTCATATATTTGTTCGCAGTATTTGCCTTCTTTGGGTGCATCGCTGCATTTTTCTACGACACTTCCTCCTTCACAGGTGGTGCTTAAGCGTTCATAAGAAGTGGAATTGCATCTTTCATAAAGATCAAAGAGCGTCGTCTGCAAATTATGCAGAGAAATGCCAATCGCGCCATCTGTATCGCCACGAATGCCCTGAATCGTTTCGAGCGTAAAGTGTGGGAACGGTGCATTCGCCTGAGCATTAAAGACAGTCAGATTATTTTCACCGCTCATTCCGGAGACAGCCGGGCAACGGAAGACATCAAGTGAATCATCTTCAATCTGACTGGCCCCATACGCAATGAGTTTAGAGGATGTCGATTCGAAGGTGTATGCATCCTCCTGGGTACTAAATCGTTCACCATCGGAAGAATTGCATGCCGTGTTTATAGAAAGGATAGCGCAAAGCGTTATTGCAAGCGTATTTCGTGACATTGATCAAGGGTTGAATCGTTACCGAAACAGAAGCGCATCCGTATTCGCGCAGCGAACAGGATGCGCAAGCCGTGCGTATTGCCCTAGGCAAAAGCACGGCAACGACAGCATCTTATCGAAAAACCCTCATTCCTGACAGTACAAAAGCACTAGAATGGCAAATCGATCTGTGAGTCTTTGGGACGAGTGTCCACCTTACCCGAAGACGGATTCGTGGCAGGCCTATTAGGCCTTCTTTTGTTTCCGCCACCAGTTTTGGCGACATCTTTACTGTAAGCATCCTGTACAGCAGACGAAACGCCCTGGGCGGCATCGACAACAGCGATTTGAGTTTTAAGCTGCAGATTTTCATTGTTCAATTTAGAATTGATTTCAGAATCAGCTTTGGGAGTGGGATCCGGTTTAGGCGTCTCTTCGATCGCGGGCGTGGGTTCCGGCTGAGCGGCAACGGGTTCGGCGGGCTGATTTTTGAGATCATTGAGATGGTTGAGGTAAAGATAAAGCCCGCCCATGCTCAAGATAATGATAACGACCCCAATAATGATGTATTTTAGCTGTCCGCCGCCAACTTTTCTGCTTGGGTTTGTAATAAGCACGGTTTTGGATGCGGCATATTTCGCCTTTGCAACATCCTTATTTTTTTCCCAATCACGTTGGCATTTTTCTTCCTGTTCAAGCGCCTTATCGATATGTGCGCGGATATCCTCGAGTACGACCTGTGCAGAGTGATATCGGTTCTCGGCTTTTTTTGCGCAAAGTTTTCGAATGATGGTAGCAATATCAGGCGGGATACTTCCCGGAATGAAGAGATCTTCATTGACCTGTTTATAGGCCACGCGCATGAAGGATTTATCATTGACGGCGATTTCGCCGGTGAGGCATTCGAGGTAAACGAGCCCCACGGCATAGAGGTCGCTTTCGATACTGGCATGTGTATCGCCGGTAAAAAGTTCGGGAGCCATATAGGAAGGCGTACCACGAACATTTCCCTGCTGTGTCATGAGTGTCTGGCTCTGCAAGCCGTCGAGGACGCTGGAGATACCAAAGTCGAGCACGCGAATTTCAAAATTCGGAGGTGTGTCGAACACCATGATATTGCTTGGTTTAATATCACGGTGAATAATTTTTCGGCTGTGTGTTTCGACGAGCGCGTTGAGGAGCTGGATGATGATATTGGTGGATTGTGCGAGTGGAAGCGCGCCGTAATTTTCGAGGATTTTATCGAGTGAGAGTCCATCGATGAATTCGAGAACCATGCAGGGTGTTCCCTGATAGCATCCGTAATCGACGCACTGCACGATATGTTCCTCATGCAGAGAGGCGATCAGTTTTGCCTCGCGCATGAAGCGTGCGATTGCGGTTTTGGCTTCTTTTTCATCGAGGCCGCCGGAGACCTGCAGGACCTTGATGACAACGTGCATGTTGTCCATCTTTCGCCATGCTTCAAGCACGACAGCACAACCACCGCGTCCGATTGGTTCCCCGACATTATAATCGCCTGAGATCTCACGATATTCTTCGGCAACAGCAGCGAACATCGACTCGACAGCAGAGCCGGGCATTTGGAAAGCGCCGGATATTTGGCTCAGGGCGGGCTGATCCGCAGATGAGGGACGATGAACGTATTCGGGGGCAGGTTTATCGTAACCATCCTGTGCGTAGGGCGAATTATAGTTCGCCGTACTGAGGATGTCCTCTATGGCATCGTCAGACTCATTTTGAGCTTCATATAATTGAGTTCTTTCGCCCAGGTCATCCATTGGTCTATCCGAAAAATCTCCAAGCATTCGCATACTCCGGAAATCGAAACTACTGATTATGGCCGCCGCTGTCAAGAGGCACTTCCATCCTTCGAATGATACGTTCCATGCACAAAAGGTCAAATTTTTAGCCTCCCACTTCTTTTGGCATGGCCAGGAACGAAATTACCACTCAGCCGGGGGCTGAGTTTTTTTCAAGTCACCACAATACCGAGGCATCAGGCAGGAGCTTGTCAAACACAATGCCCAATCTGTATTCAGAAATCATCCCATTTCCCTAAAGAATACTTACTGTTGCCTACTGCCTGCTGCCTTCTGCCTGGTTTGACTTAGCTTCAAGTCATTGCATAAATCAAAGGGGCTGAGTCGTAACAATTTCTTCTATTTTTGAATCCGAAATTATTTTTAATGATCGAGCGGTTGTGGTATCCTTAAATGGCTTTTTTATTTTCCGTGATGGAGATTATGTCATGAAAAGAGAAATCACAATTACCGCATTATGCGTAGCACTTGCAGCCCTGAGCGGCTGTTCCGTATCCGAGAACCAGGCACAATCGAATAATAATGAAGATATAGCCGCCCATAGCCAGGCGCTGTTCGGAGAAACAGGTGGCCTTCCCTATGGCAGCGCAGAAGCTTCTTTTATTGTAGACAGTGCCCCTGCCAACAATGCCTATTTTGGACGCGCGCTGGCAGCGGGCTACATCAACCCCAATAAGTCAATTGACATCATAACCTCGACAGGAGGGAACACTTCCCATGGCAAAGTCATTGTTGCATGGGACAACAATTCCTCACAAAGCGTTTTTGAAATCAGTCCCAAAGGGGTAGATGATTTTGGTGCCGCCATTGCCGTTGGTAAATTCTGCCCAAATCTCTCTGCCGATGACATTATCATTGCATCAGCTCCCAGTTACAGCAGCTACAAGGGTGCCTTTGGATTCATCTACAAAGACGGACGCTACCGAGTTGCCAAAAAACTCGTCTATGGCGGAACCAACAAAGAACTTGCAGGCGGTGCCTTTGCCGTCGGTGATGTCGATGGTGACGGCAATAATGACATTGTCTTCCGTTCATCCCCTATGGACGATGAAAACAACAGTGAAAAAACAAAAGTCAACGTCATGCTGGATATCTGCAACGCAGAATCCATGGTCATTGCAGACAGCGTAGAATCAGAATCCGTAGATTTCACGCTAGGTTCCTCAATTTATATTGCAGACCTGGACGGTACCGGGACGAATGAAATTATCGTCGTCGACAACCTCTACAGAACGAGTGACAATACGGTCTCCCAGAATGGTGCTATATTTTTCTACAAATTCTCCGGTGGCAGACTGGTGCAGTCAAGATCGCCCATTATCGGCGAACTTGGTGCAAAATCAGGTGCCGCGATCGAATCGGTCGCATTTTCGGACATCAACGGTGACGGCAAGCTCGACCTGATCGTTGGCGAGCCCATGTGGAATGAAGTTGCCAAACGGGAAGGCCGCGTGCGAACGTATACCAACCTCGGTGCAGCCTCCGGCTTTGACGCAACCTCTCTATGGACGGTGACCTCTGGACGCAGCAACGCACGCTTCGGTTCGAGCGTCACCATCGCCGATCTGAATCAAGATGGGGTGGACGATCTCATCGTAGGGGCCCCTGGATACCGTGCAGATGGAACTGACAAAGCCCAGGGTGATGTCTACATTTATATGGGGACCAAAGACGGAACCATTTTCTCAAAAGAAGCATTTTGGACCTATAATTCGAATGTCTCCACTTCGTTGAATGATGATTTTGGACGCAGTGTCGTTGTTGCAAATCTGGATTCAGCCGGATGGAAGGATCTGATTGTCGCCGCCCCGAATTACAGCCCTGACAAAGACAATCTGAACCAGGGACGCCTTTCGGTTTTTAATGAAGCGGATAATTTCTGTTATGCCGCATCCCGCTGCCTTATAGACGGCGTTTGCTACGAGTCGGGTGAAACGCCCTCCGGCAACAAGTGCCAGTTCTGCGATCCATCACAGCATAATTTTGAGTGGAGTGACGTATCGTGTACCGGTGCAGAGACGGAATGCCAAAGTGCAGCCACGTGCGATGCAGCCCTCGGTTGTACGATGAGCAACAAACCAGATGGTACCTTATGCGGAACCACCAGCTGTGACAAAGACAACAATTACATCACCAATGCATGTGCCA
The DNA here is from genome assembly GCA_002395385.1 of Myxococcales bacterium UBA4248. Taxonomy (GTDB): domain Bacteria; phylum Myxococcota_A; class Bradymonadia; order UBA4248; family UBA4248; genus UBA4248. Next base: position 3,189 of record DGWW01000086.1, on the reverse strand, counting down.
GCGGTGTATGTGTGGCAACGACAACGACATGCAACGGATACGGATGTGATGCCTCTTCGGGATGTCTGTCCGGCTGCACAACCAATGACGATTGCCAGAATGGCTATACCTGCCAATCCGGACAATGCATCAACCTGCCTCCCGTGATAACACTCGCGTCCAGCTATTCCCTCATGCTGGGCGAAACCATCACCATCAAACCCACGATCAATGATCCGGAAGGTGACAAGTTTACGTTTAACTGGACGATCACGCCCACCACAAATGTCACCTCATCCTATACAGATACGCTCAACCCCAGAATTCATGCAGGCAACAATGCCGTTAGCGGCGACAAGATGACGCTCACACTCGATGTCACAGATGCCGCCGGCAACACCGTCTCTGCCACCACCACCGTGACGATCAAGGGCATCGATCTGGTCATGACCACCCCCGAGAATCATGCCGCCCTCGAAAGCTATACGGTCGTCTTCTCGGGAACAACTTCCCTGAGCGCAGGCAAAGGCTCCATCATCGTCTCCAGCGATGAAGATGAATCCGCCCTGTGCACGGCATCCATCCAGGCCGACGGCTCATGGTCCTGCTCTTACACCTATGACTCCCCGGGCAATCAGGGTGCCTATGCCCGTTGGAGCCGCAATTCCAAAGAGAGGACAGACCAAATCATTTTCTCCTTTATCGATCCCAAATCCTCTTTGAGCATCACCAGCCCGACCAATGGGCAGACACTGACCGATACCAATGTCACCATCGCCGGCAAAATTGATTCCTACATCACCTACATCAATGGCGGCGTCAACGTCGAAACGACCGACGGGAAAAGCATCTGCAAAGCGACTATTTCTTACAACTCCTGGTCATGCACCACGACATTGGATCCCGGTTCCTATCAAATTGTGGCCTATAAAGATGATAATGTTGCACTGAAATCCTCGGCCGTCAGCTTCACCATCGAGGATCCGGCTTTGGCAAACAATCCGCCGGTTCTCCTCGTCAATCCTACATTTAATGTAGAACCCGGAGGCAGTGTCCGCCTCAATGCCAGCAAATCCTATGACCCTGATGGCGATCCCATTACCTTCGCATGGACTGGGGCCGATGTTTCGCGGCTTTCAAATGCCACAAGCAAATACCCCATGTTTTATGCCCCCGATGATGCAGTTCCCGGGACGGAATACCACGTCACGGTGACAGTCACAGACGATAAAAAAGCATCTGCTTCGTCCAATATAACGATTTACGTCATCAGCCCGGACTACACTCTCGAAATCACATCCCCTGCCGACGGCGAAGTCATCCAAACCGATACGTTTACCGTTTCGGGAACGACCGATATGCCCAATGGTCAAAAAGTCATCGTCGTAGATGTGGATTCCAATGCGACCCTCTGTACAGCCGAAGTCCTCAACAAGGCATGGAGCTGTGAGTCCTCATTAAAACCCGACAAATACACGATCGCCGCAACCTGGGCCGCCGATCCCAAAGTCGCTTCAAACCCGGTTCATATCGAAATCGCATCGTCAGTACCCGCAAACCAGCCACCTGTCATCATCCTGCAAGACAAGTATGAAGCCAAACCTTATGATGTCTTTGTTCTGGATGCTTCCGCTACATACGACCCGGAAGGTGATACCATTTCCTTCGAATGGAGCGGCGATTATATCAATATGCTCTCCGGAACCCACGACAGTTCCCCAATCATCAGCATTCCCGACTCCGTCAAAGAAGGGGATCAATTAAAATTTAACCTGACTGTCACGGATGACAAAGGTGCCTCCTCTGAAGCAGAAACAACCGTCCTCATTACCAAACAAGAGAACAGCTATTTCGTTGAAATCACCGATCCTGCACAAAATGTAAGCACCTCCGTCGAACGCTCCAATCCCGTCACCATTTCGGGCAAAGCCACACCCGACGTGGATATCCAGGTCATCGATATAGAAACAAGCGCAAAAATTTGCGACGCCAACTCGGATCCCATCGATGGCAACTGGAACTGCACCAAGACTCTCAACGTGGGTGACTATGCTGTCCAGGCCATTGCCATTTCGAACAAAGTCGAAATGGCACAGTCCGGTATCTCCAGATTCACGGTTCTCGACGCCATGTCCTACAGTACACCAGTCATTCTGACACCACTCAACGGTGACGTAACCTCAATCCGCCCAACCGCATCGGGTACCGTCAATGCTACAGAGGGCAGGGTTTATGTCTGGATCGTCGAAGGCGACGTTTCGACACTGTTCTGCGAAGCTGAAGTGGTAGACAACACCTGGGTCTGCACCGTCGGATATAACCTCGAAAATTCTACAGAATACACGATCCGCGCAAGCTGGTCGAACGGCACCGATCAAAGCAGTACCATGTCCGAACCCGTCACCTTCACAACCCAAGGTGCCGAAGTCGCCCAGATTTCGATCAAATCGCCGGCGGATGGTTCCGTTCTGAGTGCTGATTATCCCGTTATCTTTACGGGTACCGCCGCTCCCAACACGCCTGTCGACGTCTATGTGGACGGCGTGCTCGCATGCATGACAACCGCTAACGAAAATAAATACTGGGCATGCCAGGATCTCTTCTTTGATATGGGGGTACACGAAGCTTATGCAGATGATGCAAGCGACGACCAAATTATCCCCTCCAACACCATATCGTTTACAGTAGAATGGAACAATATTTCCCAGGAAGAAGAATACAATAACGCCAGCGGCGGATCCTGCAGTATCTCGACACCTTCGAATGCCAATCATTTCGGGTGGCTCTTCCTACTCGCCGGGTTTGCCGGTCTGGGAATCGCAAGACGCCGAAAAGCCTAATGCCCAAACAAGAAACCGCTCTTCATGAGCGGTTTTTTTTTGGCACTCGCCTATGTGTGGTGCGCAAATGCACACCACACATACGGCTCGCAAAGCCGCTATTTGCTACGCAAATACGCGGCTTTTTGTAACTGTTCAGCTGAGGCTCTGCCCCGGACCCCAGGGGTGTTGAGTTCTATTTTTTTTGCTTTTTTGGTTTCACCCCTTCAGGGTGATTTTATTGATGAAATCCCTTTTCCCGGGGTTTCGCTAACGCTCCACCCCGGGCTGTAATCTGATCGCCCTTTCAGGGCTCAGAACAAGCAATCATCCAGTTTTTTGCGATTTACATAAAGTCAAGTAATTATAGAACTCGACAGCCCTGGGCCCC
>DGWW01000222.1 GCA_002395385.1 Myxococcales bacterium UBA4248 | reverse complement strand
CGTCTATTGCATACGCCGCGCAAAAAGCCGCGTAGGGGGGCTTGCCCCCCATCCAAAAAAATTCCATTGCGGCGGAAGTACTTAATGGCGTTATTTGCTCGGATGATATTTGAATTTGTTCAAAGTCTGTTCCGATTCAATGACATCGGACCATTCGTACTGCTCGAGATTTTTGTAAATCTCTTCGGGAACGCGTGTACGCAGGATGAGATTGCGGTGTTCTTTTTCGTCATCCCAGGTTTTGACGGGATCTTTGTCGGTGCTGAAGAAACGGCGCGTCGAGGCATAACCGAGTGCGAGATCGCCAAAAGTTCCTTTGGGGGCATTGTAATCGAGATTGGTAATATAGATTGAGATGATGCCGTTTCCTTCGTGAACGATTTCGAAGATGCGGGTCTGGGATGGGAATTCGACGACGGATGCGAGCATGACTTCCCAATAACCTTTTGATCCGGTTTTGTAGACGCTCGATTTGTTGCGGTGTCCGTGTCCGGTGATATGAAGAATGACGCCTTCGTAAGATGCCAGTAGGGAGCGGAATTTATCCTGAGTGACAGCACCGGAAATGCCGGAGGTGCCGTGGTGAGACTGTACAATGACGAGTTCATTTTTGGATTTGGCATCGGCGATCTCGTTCTCGAGCCATTCGAACTGTTCGGCGGTCATGCTGGCTTCTGAGAATTCGCCGCTGTTGGTGTCGAGTGTAATCAGCCGGAGTGGTTTGTTGGGGATGGGATAGACGGAATAATAACCCCATCCTTTTGCCATGATTTGTGGATCGAGGCCATGGCCTTTGGGCAGCCCCGGTGCATCGTGAAATGCCTGCAAAGCTTCGAGTTTTGTCAGGAGCCTGCGATCGGGATCGGCGGGTGTTTTGCCGCTGGTGACAACTTTGGCCTCGGGTGTGGAGCCATCGAGGAAACCGTTTTGATAACCTTCCCGATAGTCGTGATCGGCAACGAGTTTGATGTAATCGAAGAGATTGACGACTTCATCACCCGTGCATGCACTCTGGATTTTGTCATCGACTTTTGAAAATCCCATGTAGAGCATGTCGTGATTTCCGATAGCAGGATACCATGGGATATCGCCAATTCCCTGGGCGTAGAAGGGATCGTTGTAGTCGTTGCCGGGGCCGGGAATGGGATCGTCGTCGATGCCGGTATCGGGGTTGAGTTTGCCGCCGCCCATCATGCGCTGGAACCATTGTATTTCATTTTTCTGAGCATTGTCGGCGACATCGCCGGTAACGAGTGCGAAATCGAATGGACGTGAACTGAGGTCGGAGATGCGTTTTGCAGTTTGTACATGCAAATCAAACATGTGAGTGGAAAACATGCCATCGGGACGATATGCGCTCGCGACAACATAAGGATAAATGTTCACGCCTTCCATGCGGCATGGACTTTCTTCGTCGATGATCTGCGGATCGGAAATTTGCCAGAAATAGGCGATACTTTTGCCTTTGTGGCTGATTTGGGGATCGGTGGCTTTGAGGAGTGTCTGGCGCAGAATCCAGGGTTCCGGGTCGTATTCTGTCACGCCCATGCCGTATTTTTCGTATTTATCGAGTTCGGTCACTTTGAATTCATGTGCGGCGATAAATTCCTTGACGCGCTCGGCAGTGTAATATTTGGTGCCGATGGAGGGACGGTGCGTCAATTGAAGTGTCGTGTAAGGGCGGTAAGTGATGGGGAGTACCGGGTCACCGTCGACCGATCGCTCAATGGCGGCATCGTCCGGGGTATCATCCGGTTCTTCGGCTGGCGGTTTGACAATAGGTGGTTTGACGGGGGCATCGACAGGTGGATCCTCGACAGGCGGATCCTCGACGGGCGGATCTTCGACAGGTGGATCCTCGACAGGCGGATCTTCGACGGGCGGTTGTTCCTGTTCCTGAATTTGCTGTTGTGGTGGCTGAGGCACGGGAGGCGTGAGTGGATCTGTTTCACCCGGTTTGTGTATTGTCTGCTCACGATCAATCACTGGACTCTTCGAACCATCCTCTGAATTAGCTTCTGCACAACCTGCGCATAAAGCAGCAACCGCTGCCGCAATGACTAAGCGCTGAATCCGTTCCATAAACCACAAAGCTCCCTATGATAAAATGACGCGGTGCGTTAGAAAATCCGCGCCATTGCTCAGTTTGCGGTGTATTTATAGGTAGCTTTACGAAGGATGCCAAATTCTTTTTAAAAAAAATTTGCTTTTGGATTGGCGTCATCCTGATTCTGTATGTGTGGTGATTAAAACCTGTTTTTGAGTAACGCGGTGCACAAATCGTTACCGTAATCCGCAATTCATTTGGCTATGTTTAACCACTGTGGATATGCCATATTCTTTAGGTTTCGGCTTTTCATTGCTTATAGCTTTGAGCTTTGGGCTTTGAGTGGCTAATCCTTTCTCTAAGCTCTAAGCTCCAAGCCAGAATTGCAATCTTTTGTGAACAAAATCTCCACGATCGTTAAACAGAGCCATTCATTTGGGGAACAAAGCATAGCCCGGCTGATTGAACATCATCATTCAGTTTCATTTGATAGAAGGAGCGAATCAGCGATTTGAATTCAGCGTTGGAAATGGGGATTAATGGTAGAGGGGGGAAGGGGCGAATTTGGAATCCAAAATATTTTCAAATAAAAACTTGCATTGCGCACAAAAACAATCTAAAAGGCTCACCCGTTTCGGGGCGTGGCGCAGTCTGGTAGCGCGCCTGCTTTGGGAGCAGGAAGCCGTAGGTTCGAATCCTATCGCCCCGATATGAGCGCTCATAGCTCAGCTGGATAGAGCAACGGCCTTCTAAGCCGT
>DGWW01000228.1:32722-32878 GCA_002395385.1 Myxococcales bacterium UBA4248 | reverse complement strand
CTGCTAACTGCTAACTGCTAATTGGTTCTCGGGCTATTTGGCCTGCAGCCAAATACGCCTCGCAAAGCTGGCTGGCGCGTATGCAATAGCGCCAGCAGGCGTGCCGTATCGCGCCAGCGATAGGCCGCTTAACAAACAATAAAAAAAAGAATATAA
>DGWW01000228.1:0-32653 GCA_002395385.1 Myxococcales bacterium UBA4248 | reverse complement strand
TCTGCCCATAAGTAAAGACGTTCCGTCGAACGTCTCTCTGCCCATAAGTAAAGACGTTCCGTCGAACGTCTCTCTCGTGTCGTGGAACGTCTCTCCCGCGTCGTGACACGTCCACTCGCATCCCCACCAATCTCTATACGGCTATCATCATGGAATCCAAAGAACTGCTCGACAAATGGATGGTGCGAAGCGCACAAAGGCTCATCAATCTGACCGAATCGCTGATATGCCAAAATGGTGCGCGTTACTCGATCGCCGAAGCCGAAGGATTTTCTTTGCTGCATCAGAGAGCGGCGGCCCTGCTCAATGAATCGAACAACATCGAAAATCTCGTCCCGACGAAACCGGCAACACTCGTCTATCATCGTACGCTCAAGCTGGCCGATCCGCTGGATATCCGATTCCCGTTTGAACTGCATGCAGCCAATGCACAGGAAGCCATCTATCACTGTCTGATTGCGCATGATGTCGCAGCCCAGTTGGGGATCCCTGGACTTTGCTCAATTGACGATGCCAATGCTCAGAAAATACAGGGGGCACGCATGCCATCCGCGCAAATGATTGCCGGAATTGCCCCCATTTTAGAGGAATACCCTCGCGGAACGGTCGACGAAAACGTCATAATTCAAACGGTCAAAACGGCTTTTGAAAGCTTTTCGGACAAATTCAACATCAAGACGAACATGATTGATGCGGATGATCTTCATGAAAATGGCATCTGCATCATTCCCGATACACGTTATATCCAGAATGCCCCCAAAATCGTCCAAATGCTGATGGCGCAGGGGGTTCCGGCGAGTAGTTTGGTCATTAAACTCATAAAACCGTATCCCACGGCAGATATTGCAGAACGCATAAAAAACCAAAAGTGTCTCATCGTTTTGGGGGAACACGATTATCCCGAGCAATCTGCACAGCGTTCGCTGCTCTACGAATTGCTTTCGGATTTCCATCTGGACATCCCGCTCATCTACATCCCCATGCAGTTAAACAGGCGTTTTGCCAAACTCGCTCGAACCCTGGATATTCCCGAATGGATGTTCGAAGAGGCTTTAACGCAGAACATAGAGACGCCTTCTTTTGTCATTGGTGCCGTTCCCGGGGGCCAGATGAGCCGAAGCCTGTTGTTCGATCTGGCGGCATACCTCGACAAAATGAATGGCTATTCGGCATTTCAGACGCAATGCAGACACCCGCTCATTGCTTCACTGGGCATGGAAAAAGGCTGCAAAGAGCATCCGGAAATCCCCGAAAAAACGATAGATCTGTTATTTTTATCGCATCCGGGCGTACTCGAAGTCGAGGACATTCTCGACGAACTCTCTGACAATGCAGTCATTCTGGTACTTGGAAGAAGCGTCGATGAGACCTCAATTTGGCCGCTTTTCTCTCAGAAAATGCGCGACTGGATGGCACGCAAAAATATCACAGCATACTCACTGGCAGGTGGTCTGCTCGATGAATACCGGACGGTAGAGCGCTATGGTTCTTATGTCGTCCATGGAGCTCTGCTCGAGCTGTTTGAAAAGATTTGCAAAGAACAACTCAATTTTGTCGAGATTCTGAATAACCATCTCTTGAGCGATGATGCCTACAAACGTATTGAAATCGGCCGCAGTTCCATAAGAGAAGTTGATCGAACGATTCAAACAGGCGTCAAATTTGATCCTTATTTTGCGCCACAAATCGGTCTGCCAAAGATGCTTTCGGCCAAACCAAACCGCGCAGAATCAGCCGAATGGCGTTCAATCATCCGCAATTTCTATGTACGCGGTCAATCGACAGATGCCCATCATCACCCATTGCCCGGGCTTTCAATCCGACCTGCAGCACTCAATCATTATTTAGAAACGCTCGAAAACGAACACTATTACCCGCTGCTCGTCACGCGAGTCACAGGCAACCCCACTTTACAGACACAGCGCCTCGATACTGCACTGCACCAAAAGTTTGGAAATCTCCTGGAAAACCAGAACCTTCAGGATGAATTGAGAGCGTTTATCCAATGCGCCGAAAAGACGGCAGACGCCTCGCTACATATCACTTTGGCCGAAGAACTGCTCGACAAAACGCTCCAGATTTTCGAAAAACAAAATGCAGGATGCAGCGATGCATTGCGCACCAATCTTGTAGAATTCATTGCATCACTCCCGCCGGAATGCCATCTCGTCGGCCTCAATCCTCACACTCTGCTCGATCTATACGTACTCGCCGTGCGTGCAGCACGCAGGAGCCGAATGCGCGATGTACGGGCAGAAATTCGTGGGTTGATTACGCTGCTTCGCGAAGCACTCCGGCTCGACGATGCTTACGGCCCGATTGGAACGTCCGAGTCAGCACTCAACGATGCCTTTGGACCGGCTGCACTTGAACTGCTCAACACCGCAGAAATTGCGCACGATCTTGAACACCAACACCGCGGGCATGTGCTGCACGATCCTGTTCGAATTGCGCGCATGTACGATTCGCTGCATACGCTCGAATCATTCCTTAAAACGCTCGATGCATCGGATGACCTGATTTTTGCCTACCCCCCCAAAATACAGGTTAAGACGACATACGACCGCGTCAAAACTGTATGTCATGATGAACCCATTGCCATTGCATCGGGCTTGTTTGACGCCATCAGCCAAACGCACATCGAAGCATTTAAGGCCATGAGAATGGCCAGACTCGACATCGACAATGCATACGATCCGGCATACCACGGGGATATCCTTGAGCATTTTACATGGCAGGATCTTTCCGAAGATGAGCTTCGCCTGCTCCCGGTCATCTGTATCGCCGAAACATCGGGGCGGCTTTATGAACAATTGACGCCGCTTTCCCGACTGATTCGATCGGGCAAACCGCTGGACGTCCTCGTCTTTGAATCGACATCACAAGCCATGAATGCCGATGATTCCCATGGGCAAACGCGGTACGATCCTGGGTTCAGCTATCTGGCGACGGCCTATCGCGAAGCCTTTGTTACACAGACGACATTGGCACGCCCTGAGCATTTGGCTTCCAATCTTTCACGCATGAACCGCATTCTGCGACCTGCTATCGCGGTTGTAGCCTGCCCGACATGGGAATGGCGTCTTCCGGCACGTGTCCAGCTCGAGGCTGCCCACTATGGCCGCACAGCCCCGGTATTTCAGTACGATCCGAGCATCGGAGAAACGCGCGTCGAACGATTCAACGTCAATGGCAATCCCCAGATCGACAGTTTATGGCCAGATTGCGAGTTCTCGTATGTCGATGAACAGGGCAAAACGCAGAAAATGTCGAGTTCTTTTACGTTTGCACATGCACTGGCACTACAACCCGGGTATCATCGGTATTTTAGAATTTTGCCGAACGAAGCATGGAACGACGAGCTCATTGAAATCGGAGATTTCCTCAAGAATCCGACATTTGACAAACCACAAATCCCATTTATCTGGGGTGTCGTCGATTCGAATCTGCGCAAATGCATCATGACACGCGATGTCGCCAATGCCTGTATTGATCGCATGCAACGCTGGAAAACGCTGCGCGAACTTTCGATGAGTACACAGGCCCAGTTGCAATTGGCGCACGAAGTCAGAGAATCCCAGCATGCAGAGGCCCTCGAAGCATCACAGCGGACGATTGACGACCTGCAGGAAAGACTCAATTTCTCGCAAGAAACCTTATGCAACGTCGAAGATGCACTTTCACAGTGCTTAAATCAAATCCGGGTTGGTCTCGGCAAAGAAGAGGATTTCGACGTGGATCAAAACGAGGCCATGCGCGATGAAACTGCCTATATCGAAGGTTTAGTCGGAGATGCGCCTGTTCAGATTGCCCCCACGACCATCCCAGAGCATGAGCCATTATCTCAAACGCCAGTCATTCCCGAAGAAGCACTTCACCCCATCGAGCCAGCAGCCCCCAAAAAGCCTTACATCGATTCGGCCAAATGTCTGAGCTGCGGTGCTTGTGTCGGTATTGACGACAAAACCTTTGGATTTAACGAGGATGGTCAGGCCATCATTATTCGCGAAGATGCCACACCGGAAGATTGCCAGGAAGCTGCCGATGTCTGCCCGGCGGGATGCATTGTTATTAATTAATAATTGATAATGAATAATTAATAATGTGAATAGTATACTAAGGCCAATCCTAAAGGCCTAAAGAAGTTGCATTCATCATTATCCATTATCCATTATTCATTATTCATTCAAAACCTCCATGTCCCTTTTCGACCTTCCCCCTAAAAAATCAGAGCCATTACCGAATCGAGAACCGCTTGCAGCCCGTATGCGCCCGCGGACACTCGATGAATTTTGGGGGCAGTCCCATATTCTGGCCAAAGGCAGACTTTTGCGCCGCGCCATCGAGGCGGATCAGCTGTCGAGTGTCATTTTTTATGGCCCTCCGGGAACAGGCAAAACCACGTTGGCACGCATTATTGCAAACACGACGCGATCCAAATTTCTATCGATGAATGCTGTTCTTGCTGGCATAAAAGACATTCGCGATGCCATCGAATCGGCAAAACAGAATTTTGGGCTCGTAGGACGTAAAAGTATCCTCTTTATTGACGAAGTCCACCGTTTTAATAAAAGCCAACAAGATGCTTTGCTCCCCTGGGTCGAGAATGGCACCATTACGCTCATTGGTGCTACCACCGAAAATCCTTTCTTTGAGGTCAACAAGGCACTTGTCAGCCGTTCGAGAGTTTTTCAGCTCAATTCCCTGACGGAATCCGATCTTCGCGGAATTGCATTACAAGCTCTGAGGGATGAAGACCGCGGATTCGGCTTATTGCCCGTCGTCATGCGCGAAGATGCAATTGCCCATCTGGTCAGCGTCGCCAACGGCGACGCCCGTGCATTGCTCAATGCACTCGAACTCGCCGTGACGACTACGCCACCGAATGAAAACGGTCAAATAGAGATCACGCTCGAAGTTGCCGAAGAATCGATACAGCAACGCGCGGTACTCTACGATAAAGAGGGCGATGCCCACTTTGATACAATCAGTGCCTTTATTAAGAGCGTGCGCGGAAGTGACCCGGATGCGGCTTTATACTGGCTCGCAAGAATGGTGCAGGCTGGAGAATCCCCGAATTTTATATTCAGGCGACTGCTCATCAGCGCATGCGAAGACATCGGCATGGCCGATCCCCATGCGGTGTCTGTGGTTGAATCCTGCGCGCAGGCCTTCGATCGCATTGGCTTGCCCGAAGGCAGATACCATCTTGCCCATGCGACGATCTACCTCGCAACAGCCCCCAAATCCAATTCCTCCATGGCATTCTTCGATGCACTTTCGGTAGTACAAAAGGAAAATTCCTACGATGTACCCAACCCGCTTAAAGATGCCTCACGGGATTCCGACGGCCTCGGACACGGCCAGGGATATCTCTATCCCCATGCCTACCGCGATCACTGGGTCGCACAGCAATACCTCCCCGATGGTTTACAAGGACGCATTTTTTACCATCCTACCAATATGGGCTACGAAGCTACCATCGCCGACAAGGTCATTCGAAACCGCGAGGCCCAGCTCGCTCTGGCAGAAGACCCACAGGATGAATCCACAGGATCCTCCGAAGAGCGCTGGATTGGACGCACTTTCGACGGCGGTGCAGCCAGGGCACAAGCCATACGATCCGAGATCTTTTCATCCCTACATCTGCAGCCCAATGCCCGTGTGCTCGACATCCATGCCGCTTCGGGACTGCTGTCTTTCGAGGCACTGCGAACATGCCCGGATGGCGGCGTTTTTTCGATCCTGCTGCCTTCCAAAACCGCCGATAATTTCGAAGCGCTCATGGCACAAAAGCCAGAACTCGAAAGAGCACAAATTGCCCGCGTCGAAGCCATTACACACGACTCGATCAAAGCCTTCCCTGGCGTCGAGTTTGATGCCATCATGGGCAGAAATTTCCTGCATATCGTCGAAGATTTGCCCGAAGTTCTTGCATCTGTCAAAGAAATGCTCAGTCCAGAAGGTCAAATCGCAATCACCAACATTTTGCCCAATTCCATGCCACGAATCTATCAACTAATGGATGCAGGCAAACATCTCGACCCCAATCTAGTCACGGCATGGAAGAATGCCGAAGAAGAGATTTTAAAGCAGGAAGCGGGGTATCACTTTACCCCAGGCATGGTCGAAGCTGCTGCGCAAAAAGCACATCTCGGCATTCGACTGCGCAAGATCGAGCTATCGGGAAACATGACGATCACGCAGTCTGTCTTTAACCACTGGTTTGCCCATTCGCCCCAATCCCCGAGCTACATGGATAAACTCGGGAGCTGCCTGTCGAAAGAATCCTGTGAATCCATTACCCAATGGGCACATCTCTACCTGCGCAATCAAACCGTCGATTGGCCGTCGAGCTTTATTTTAATTCGCAATGCGTAATGCGTAATGCGTAATTGAGAACAACCACCCCCATGTTGGTATCATAAAACCTATGATTGCTTGAAATTCGCCCAGAAAGGGCGAAATGTCACAGCCCGGGGTGAGCCCGCAGGGCCTAACCCCGGGAAAAGAATTTTCCATAACAAAATTCACCCTGTAGGGGTGAAACAAAAGCAAAACTAGAATACGGAGATCGTAAATAAAGTAAAATGTGCGGCGACACGTCTACAGGAAATGCCCCAATAATCACAAATTACACATGAATATAAGGCTGCGAACAAATCTGTTTGTAACAAAAACGCATAAAAAAAGCGCCTTTCGGCGCTTTGATTAAGATTCTGCCGGAGCCGCTGTTTTTTCGGCTTTATCGGATTTATCCGATTTATCGGAGCTGTTGAGTGGCTCGATGGTCGCTGTAATCATTTTGCCCTCGATTTTGGCAGGCTGAGCAACTTGAGCACAATCGGTGAAGAGCTCGATAATCTCTTCCATCTTGGTGAGCCATAATTCGGCATGGGATTGCTCACGACCACGCAGGCGCATCACCAGACGAACACGATCACCATGGGCGATGAAACCTTTGGCTTTGCGAACCATGGTCTCCATATCATGGTCATCGGTCTTGGGACGCAGGCGCAACTCCTTGAGATCTACTTTTGCAGCCTTGGAACTTGCAGCTTTTTTGGCCTGTTCGTAGCGGAACTTGCCAAAATCCATGATTCTGCAAACGGGAGGCTTAGCGTTCGGAGCAACTTCCACCAAATCCAATCCATGTTCCGTCGCAATTGCCCGTGCCTCGTCCGGAGTCATTATTCCGAGCTTATCACCCTCGGGACCTATGACGAGAATCTGTGCAATGCGAATCTGGTGGTTAATTCTATACTGATTATCATCGCCCGGGGCTCCGGGACCTGTCTGACGCCGCCTCATGTACCTACAAAATTCCTTTGTCCAAAATGAATCAAAAAAATACCGGTTATTTTTCCGGCTACAAAATCAACTCTTTCTTTATCAAAATTGAGATTTACGCGCAATATTGTTTTATTGTAACTTGATCATTCTGTTTTAGGGGCTTATCCCATGCTTTAAAAATCTACCATGTCTGACAATCCTGCAAATACATCTAATCTGCATTACATGCACAAACCGGACAAACGGTGTTGGATCATCTCACATTCCAACGATACGGGAATTGCACTCAACATGCAGGATTTAGGTGCCCAAATCATCACACAAAACCACACGCTCAAACAATACTGGGTCTTGCAGGAACATCAGTTCCCGAAGATTCAACCGCTTTTGGATGCTCTCGGATATACTGATTATAATAAAGAACCACAAACAGCCAATTACCGCACACCAGCGGTTTATCCTGCAACGCAGATATCCTCTCCCAAACCACAAGTTCCACTCATTCCGCCCATTATCGAGACGCTCGAAAAAACCTATTCCATCCGGGAAATCTGCGGACAGATAGACAAAACCATTCGCAAAGCATTCCCCGAGAATATCTGGATAAAAGGTGAAATCACCAAGTTTAATCCACTCAAACCCGGAGATAAGGGACTCTACTTTTCTTTAATTGAATGCCAGTCTGACGATAAAAAGACAAAACTTGAAGCAAAAATCTGGCTCAACAACTGGCTTCCGATAAAAGAAAAATTTGACCAAAAAGGACTCGAAATCACCAAGGGCTCCGTCATTCGGGCATTCGGAAAACTCGAGTTTTACGCAGGAAACAGCCAGGTCAGCTTTTCGATCCTCGATATCGATGAAAACCTCGCTGAAGGCGAATTCTTCAAAAAGAAATTTGAAATCGAACAAAAACTCGCAGCAATGGGGATACATGACACCAACAGACGCCTCCCCATGCCCATCCTGCCACTGCGTCTTGCCGTCTTTTCGAATCGAAGCGCCGAAGGCTGGAACGATTTCATCACTTGCCTGCGAAACTCCGATTATCCTTTTAGAATCACGCTGTTTACAGTCCATGTTCAGGGAAAGGAACTCGAACCCTCGTTCTTAACGTCTTTTGCACAGCTCGAACAACACGGCATTCAGAATTTCGATCTGGGCATCATCGTCCGCGGCGGCGGAAGCATTACCGACCTCGATTGGTTCAACAATCTGAAAATTGCAGAATATATCGCCCGCAGCCCGCTCAAATTTGTCGTCGGCATTGGTCACGAAAATGACCGAAATGTCCTCGATGAAATCGCAAACCGAGAAAAAACGCCGACTGCCGTGGCCGAAATGCTCATCCGAAAGCTCGACGAACACCTCATTTTCCTCAACAATGCGAAGGAATTCATACGCACACAGACGGCATTTAAAATGCAGGCATTTCAAAGTGCATTGAATGCCCTGGCATCCGCGAGTGCCAATGCCATCCAAAAAAAACGCGCCTACGAAGAAAAACAACTCGAACAGCTCAAGTCCGATCTGCGCCTAAACGCCAAGGATCGTCTCAACATGGCCCAAAACGCCCACCAGATGATCATCGCGCAAATCCGCGATAACGTTCGTCAAAACCTGCATAACCACCAGCGCGCACTCGACAGTCTCACCACGCAACTGACACAGAGCAGCGAAAAAATCACGAATGAACACCAATACGCCCTCAACACCCTAACCACCCAACTGCAAAATGTTTCGCAAATGCGCATCGACAAAGAGCTTCTGACGCTCAGACATGCGGCTTCGATCATCTCCGAACGCGCACAAACACAAAAAAACCGCGCCGAAACGGAACTGCAAACGCTCAGCGAAAAAATCGATCTCCTCAGTCCTGCCAAACTCTTTGAGCGAGGTTTTGCTGCCATATCGAAAAATGGCGCCCCCCTGACGAGCGTAGAAGACATCACCAACGGCGAACGCGTCTCCATCCGCCTCATCGACGGAAAACTCGGTGCCACCGTCAACACCATCGAACGTATCCCCACCCCCAAGTAAAAGACGTGTCGTGACACGTCTCTCTATCCCCCTCCCCATCAGGATCATCACCATGCCAGACGACAACACGCAATCCTCGTACAACCAGGACATCCAGCGCATACAGCAGATCGTCGAACGACTCAGCCAAAAGGACTGCGATATTGATAAAATGCTCGAATACGTCAACGAAGCCGCCGTGCTCATCGAGCGCTGCCAGCAAAAATTGACAAAAACAGGAATCCAAATTGACGAAGCACTCGCCAAACTCAATTTAAAAGACGATTGACGGGCGGCCGCCTTTTGCTTGCAGCAATGCGGCTCTGCCATCGGCCTTTCGTGCTTGCGCACGATGCGGCCTTTGTGCTCGTGCTATTGGCCATGCCAATACGCACTCGCTTTTGGGATGTGGACAGTATATTTCTGCGTTCTAAAAAAAACCGGACGCGTATCGCAGATAGCGGACGGAGCAGCGGCGTATTTGGCCGCCTGCCGTTTCTTTATCGTGACAAATCCCAATTTGAATCCTAAAATCTTTCGAGATGCGGCCAAATAGCGCTGCTTACTCCAAAATAGGAACATCCATGATGAAATTGCTCAAATATCTCTGTGCGGCAGCCTTGGCACTGTCGTTCACTGCCCCCATCCATGCACTGGCCCAGGAGACCAAGATGACCCAATCCCAGGAAGATATCCGTATTCCATTCGAAGAAATGACGCTCGACAACGGTCTGCGCGTCTTTCTGCTCAAAGACAACACGCTGCCCATGATCAGCGTCAACCTCTGGTTTGACGTCGGTTCGAAAGATGAACAGCCGGGCAGGACGGGATTTGCGCATCTCTTTGAACACCTCATGTTTATGGGTACGGACAAAGTGCCCAATATCGACATTCTGCTCGAAAGCGGCGGCGGTTCGAACAATGCCTCGACGCGCGAGGATGTCACCAACTATTACACCGTTGCACCCGAAAACATGCTCGAAACCGTACTGTTCATCGAAGCCGACCGATTTGCGCACCTGGCCGATGCCATGACACAGGAAAAACTCGACAAACAGCGCGATGTCGTTTTGAACGAGCGCAAACAGAGCTACGAAAACCAGCCCTATGGAAAAATCTGGCTCGAAATGCCGATGGCGCTCTACCCCGAGGGGCATCCGTATGCACATCCGGTCATCGGTTCCGTCGAAGACATAAAGGCGGCATCGCTGCAGAATGTCATCGATTTCTTTAATACCTATTATGTTCCCGCAAATGCGACGCTCGTCGTGGGCGGCGATTTCGAATCGGATAAGGCCAAAACGCTCATTAAAAAGTATTTTGGCGCCATTCAGGCACGTCCAAAGCCCAAAACCGCCGAAATTCCTCAGGTTCAAAAGCCCGTCAAAGCACGACTCACGGTCGAGGATGACGTACAGGTGCCGCGCATCACACTCGTTTGGCATTCGCCGGCTGTCATGCAAAAGGGCGACGCAGAGCTCGATATTTTTGCCAATATCCTGTGCAAAGGACAGACTTCGCGCCTCATCAACCGCCTCGTCTACGAAAAGCAAATGGCCTCCAGCGTTTCGTGCGGCCAGATGTCAGGACTCGCTTCGCTCTTCCTCATCGATGCCATGCCCATGCCCGGCGTGACGGTCGAAGCACTCGAAGCTGAAATTCTCGAAGAACTCAGGGATATCGTCGACAAAGGTGTCACAGACGACGAATTTAACCGCACAAAAAACAGCATCGAAACCGAATTTGTCAAGCAAATGCAGTCGATCGGCACACGTGCCGACAATTTTAACAGCTACCTCTTCTATGCCAAATCGACCGATTTCCCGGGCGGCGACCTCAAAAGATATCGGAATGCCACTGTCGGCGACATGATGCAAATCGTGCAGAAACTCTTTAAAGATGAAAGTCTGCGAAGCACGCTCATTGTCATGCCCAAGGGACAGCAGGGAGATGCACAATGAAACGCCCAATCCTTATGATAATTGCTGCACTTGCTGCCGCAATGCTGCTGCAAGCCTGCAAGTCCGTACAACCCACCCAGGAACCTGTTTCTGCAACGCAAAATGCCATGAATAATACCGATTTTAATCTGCCCGAAATTCCACCAGCCAAACTCTTTCAACATGCCACACCCGAGATTTTTGAACTCAATAACGGAATGACCGTTTGGTACGTCCATAACCCGATGATTCCGCTCATGACCCTTCGCGTCGTGTTTGATCATGGGGCAGCCGACGATCCTGCCAATAAATCCGGCCGTACTTCGATGACTTCGGCCATGCTCAAGGAAGGTGCAAACGGCAAGACTGCCCAGCAGCTCTCGAATGATATCGAAAGCCTCGGAGCGACAATTTCACCTTTTGTCACACAGGATTCTGCCGGAATTACGATTCAGTCACTGTCACAGTTTTTTGAACAGAGCCTCGATATCATGAATGATATCTGGCTCAAGCCCGATTTTACTCAGGAATCTTTCGACCGCCTGCAAAAAATCATACTCAATGGCCTCAAGCAACGCGAAGATTCGCCCAATGCCATTGCAAAACTCGCTTCGAACCGCGCCTATTTTGGTGAGAAACACCCCTATGGTCGATCCGTCGATGGCTATACAGACACGATTTCAGCCATGACGCTCGATGATATCAAAGCATGCTATCAGTCGATTTTTGCACCATCACGAGCGGCTTTCATCGCCGTCGGAAACATCGAAACCACAGAGCTCAAACGCATTTTAAATGATCGCTATCGCGACATAAAATACGAAAAACAGGCCGACACGAATACCCAACCCGTCGAACCGGAACATAAACTCAAGGTAGTCATAGTCGACAAACCCAATGCCCCGCAGACCGTCATCCGCATTTATCAGCCTGCCATACAGGCCACCTCGATGAAAACACTGACCTGGCAGTTCGTCAACATCCCATTCGGCGGGAGCTTTACCAGCCGACTGATGCAAAATATCCGCGAAGATAAAGGTTATTCTTACGGAGCCAACGCCGCTGTCGCACCCCAAAAATACGCAGGGGTACTGCTCTCCACGTCGGCCGTTTCGAGCGATGTAACTGGCCCTGCCCTCAAAGAGTTCATCCATGAACTCGAACGCTTGCCCAAAGGCGACTTCACACAAGAGGAATTTGAACGCGCCCGCGAAACATGGAAATCCGAACTCGTACAGTCGTTCGAAACACAATCGGGCGTTTTAGCGACAATTGCCGCACTATACCTCAATAAAAAATCGACCGATGCCATCAATGGATTTGCACGCGAACTTCAAAACTACGATATCGACAAATTCAATGCTATTGCCAAAGAATTCCCGACAATCGATCAGGCAACCATTGTAATGGTCGGAGACAAAACTCTCATTCTCGAACAAATCAAGGATTTACAACTACCTGAGCCAGAAATCAGGGACGTCGAAGGAAAACTTGTAAATCATTAGCAATGTGCAATTGGAATGCAAAACTAAAGGGAAACTATTAAACAATTGATAATTGATAATTGATAATTGATAATTGATAATTAATAATTTGAATGCAAAACTAAAGGTCGACTCTAAAGCTAAAAAAAACTCCATTCTTTAGGAATAAAATCGAGGATGCCCTAATTAGCTAACTGCTAACTGCTAACTGCTAACTGCTAACTGCTAACTGCTAACTGCTAACTGCTAACTGCTAACTGCTAACTGCTAACTGCTAACTGCTAACTGCTAACTGCTTTCAGCAGTCGGTTTGCGACATCGTTGACGCGTTCTGGTGTGGTCGCCAGATTGATGCGGATAAATCCCATGCCATTGTCACCGAACCACTCGCCATAATCGACTGCGATGCCGGCGATATCCTGTACGATGTGGTGAATATCATCCGTTGTCACGCAGTCGCGCAAATCTACCCAGCACAAATAAGTCCCCTCGAGTGGATAGACATGGATTCCGGCATTCTGAGATAATATCATTTTTAGGGTTTGATAATTTTCTTCTATGACTTTTAGAAAAGCTTTGAGCCAATCATGTCCGTGTCGATAGGCTGCCTCGGCTGCGCGATAGCCAAAGGGATTGCCAAAAACGAGTGCATCATATTTTAATTCATCGTCTATTTTTTCCCCGAGTTCAATCGAAGCTGTGACGAGGAAGGAGTTTTGCAGACCTGCAATATTAAAGGTTTTGGAGGCTGCAGTGAGCATGACGATGGAATCGATATAATTACCCTGTTCGACATTAAAGGCCGTCGTATGTTTGTGATCGCCAAAAACGAGATCCTGATGGATTTCATCTGCAACAATGATGACATTGTGTCTTTGGCAAATTTTAAAAACAGCGGAGAGTTCTTCTTCGCTCCAGACGCGCGCGACAGGGTTGTGCGGGGAACATAAAATATATAATTTAACTTCATTTTCGATGATTTTTTGTTCAAAATCATCAAGATTCATTTCATATTTTCCGTTATTGTCTACTAACTCGCTGATAATCAATTTTCGGTTTGTATTTTTAACGGAATCTGCAAAAGGATAATAGACTGGTGTTTGTATGATGACGGCATCGCCGGGATGGGTGAGTGCTTTGATGGTAATGTACAATCCCGAGACGACGCCGGGCACAAATCGGATCCATTCTTCTTTACAATCGAAATGGTGTTGTTCTTTTTCCCATTCGATAAAAGCCTGTTTATAGGTTTTAGGAGCAAGTGTATAACCATAGACGCCGAGTGCTGCAAATTTTTCGACGGCCTGTACGACTTCTTCGGGGCATTTAAAATCGGCGTCGGCAACCCACATAGGGATAAGGGAAGTGTTGCCGTCAAAGGAATTTTCCATGCCGTCCCATTTGACAGAATCTGTGTTTTTGCGTACTATGCTATATTTTTTAACAAATTCTTGCGTGTCCATCTTGCATTTCCTTCATGATGCGCGGAGTTGCGCCTGAAGGGATGTAACTGATTTTGGGAATGAAATGAACATAAAAAAGGCAATTGTTCAGCCCCTATTGCTGTTTTTTCTTCGAAAGCTCAAATCATTCGTTAAATGCATAATGCATAATGATGAATGCATAATGAAATGTCATACTCAGAGGATTTGAATGATTCCTTTGGGCTTACAAAATCATTCAGCATTATGAATTCAGCATTATGAATTAAAGAGATTTTAAGTGTTTTGGGAAACAGGAGCATACTCTAGGGTTGAATCGTAACAAAAAAGCCCTGCGTATGGCAAAAAGCCATAGCAGGGCAAAAGCAGCGTATTTGCACAGAGTGCAAATAGCTGCGAAAGCAGGCCGCATCGCAGCAAAGCGAAGATAGGCCTGCAACGAACAAAAATGTATGAATTTGCTTAGCGTTTGTCGTCGTCGGATAGAATGACGTTATAGAATAATTGATGGGGGTAAAAGTCATTCCATGCAGAGCTGAAATTGTGTGAGTATTCCGAATTAAAGCTGCCATAAGTGCAGTATTGTGTATATACTTCGGCTGGTAAATCCAATTCTTGCTTGTACACATTTATACATTCCTGATCAGTGCCATAGGAATATATTTTAGCTCCGGAAATCGTGTTCAGGATATCTTCACCGAAAAATGCCTTGAGCAAACCGCCATCGACTAGATTTTGATTTATATAATAATTGTATTCTGTACAATTGTAGTCATCGTCGTATTTATTGCACCAATAGTCAATCTCGCAGCTGGATTCGAGTGCTCTGGATGGGGCAATTGCTTTGTCAAAAAGTTTGGTCAAATCGAGGTTGAGCGCCGGTGTAATCTGTGAAATAGAAATGACTTTGGAACCATCTTCGCTGTCGATGACTTTTTGAGCAATGGATTTGATATCCGTCAGAGCGCCCGATTTGAGTGAATACCATCCGAAAAAGGCATCTTTGCTCACGTTGGGGGCTAGTTCGGCGGCTGCTTTGATATCCAGGGCTGCAGCTGCGAGATGTTTGCGGCCATCTTTTCCTGCATCGGCTGATTTCACTTTAAAAAGATGGTCTGTAATGAATTTGGTCGATGATTTAAAGCTGTTGCAGGATTTGTTTGCATCTGCGATGTTTGTATATTCTTCAAAATCGCCATATTCAAAGTCATAATATTTCTTTACATTGATGTCGAAATCGTAAGCACTTGCCCAATCGACCGCAGCCATCGTCGTTCGGATGAGGGCCGCGAATAAATAGAGATCGGCTGCGCTGAATTTGATTTCATTCAGGCTGCATCCTGCTTTTTCGATGGCGATTAATTGATTGCCTGTCACGCCTTTGGCAGCCGTTTCGAAGCTTTCTGCCAGAGAGAGCAGATCATTATCCATATTATTGAGGGCATCGATGATTTTGCCAAAGGTCAATGAACTGTTGAGTGTTTCGCTGAAAGATTTGTCGCCATTGATGGCTGGGTGCGGGATTTTGTCTCCAATGGTATCCCACTCTGGTTCTTCGGAGACCATCTGTTTAAAAATACCATCGGATTGCATGATAACACTGAAATCAACAGGGGATCCTGTAAAACCAAAGTCTTTTAACACAGATTGTACATTGGCATTATTGACGAGGTTTATCAGACCGAGGATGGAGCGCTGAAATGCGATGTCAGCATTGGTTTTGTCAGCTTTGTAGGCTGCTTCGAGTTTTTCGCTTGCTGTTTTAAAATCACAGGTGTCGAGATAAGTTTCGGCTTCTTTTGCGGCAGATGTTGCGGCAACAGGGTCTGGTTTTGCAACAGGATCCTCGGTGCCAGTGCCGGGTTTATCCGGATTGACCACGGGATTATTGTCGCCCTGATTGTCGTTGTCATCTTTGTCATCGCTGCATGATGTGAACGAAAAAGCGAGTGATGCTGCTGCCAAAATCGAAAGAAAGCGATTCAGTTTCATAGGAACTCCAGAAAATATGGGGAAATACTGACCGAGAGAAATAATACAAATATTTGTAGGCTATAAAACAATAGCAAACAGTCAGTCTATGTTTAGCACAATGTATGCCATAATTAAAATTTTTAATGCATGTTGACACTTAATGTTACCGCTCAGCCCAAATGATTTAATCTAAAGACCTGAAGCAGAATCAACTAGGCAGTAGGCAGTTGATAATTAACAGTTGATAATTAACAATTGATAATTGATAGATGATGAATGGATTCTCAGACTTCTGCCTAAAGAATCGAATTTTTCTCAACTTTAGAGGTATTGCAGAGTGATGCATGCCAATTGCGCATTGCCAATTTCCAATTGAAAATGCTTGCGCAAATCCGTTTGTAAAAACACGTCAGATCAGGTGGATGGCTACCTTAAAGCAGATTACGTGGATTCCATTTGAGCCAGGCGGAATTGAGTCGAAAACTGAATTCATCGCGCAGTTGGAACGTCGGATTGTTTTCATCTAAAATGGGGGGATCAAACGCGGCATTGAGCTGTTGCTGCAGTTCTTGAAAATGCCATTGCCATGCAGAATCATTTAATTCTGCTGTCGGCATGGTGAGAGCAGGTGGATTCTGCAATATAAAGGCGAGATCGATAGAGATTTCTGGATCAAAAAATTCATTCAGGGACGCGATGGATGGTGATGCATCTAGAATATGGGATGCCTTCTCGAAATCCATAATGATCCCCGCAGGCAGTGTTTCCCAATGAAACAGCGAATTCCGAATGGGACAGCCATGAGCGTCTGATTCTGGTAGGTAGGTTTTAAATAACTGTAGGTAAGGGACGACAAATCCGAGTGCATTTATGGTCTGTTGAATTTTGTCCAGTGTGTGTGGGAGCGTTTTATTTTTTTTATTTTGGAGGAATTTGTTGCTCATGGTTTGAATGAGCCAGTTATCTTCATCATTTTGGAGGGATTCGATTGTTTTTTTGACAGAAAAATCCCACTCATACAACCCCACGATATCCAAAAAAGTGGATAAGAGATTGGCCGTTATGGATAGCATGGCGATTTCGGAGGCATGGATGGTAATGTCATACCCAAAGAAATTGCCTGCATGATAGTGAGGAATGTTGCTTTTTGCAGCTGCATAAGCGTGTTCTGCAGCCTGATCCAACAGATGCTGGTGTATTTGCAGAGATGAGATAATATGTTGCCAGGTCAGGTTGGGATTGATCAAAGCCGGATCAAGCGCGTTAATTTCATTTGGAGCTATCGAGGCAGTCAGTTTAGAGCTATCGAATGCGTGACATGCCTGAAGATCTGAAGAGGAACGGTCGCTATCTTGATCTGCCAACGTTTTGCACAGCGAATGGACGTTCCATCGAAAGCCCAAACTGGAGAGTATCGTGTTTATATCCGGGGTGTCGAGGAAGTAGAGAAATTCCGAGATAGACAGGCCGATGAGAATCTCATGGTGATTGGGGTAATATTCATCCGCTTTTTTAAAATGGTTGTAAGCGATCTTGAACTGGCATGATTGGATGGCTTCTATGCCGGCATCGGCTTCCTGACGTGCGCGATATGAATCACATCCCGTCAGAAGACAGAGCAGACAGAGCAGCAATCCCCACAAAAAGGTGGAAGATGGTGAGGGAAGCATGCGATAAAAAACGGGTTTCCTCACCATGATAGAACATTCATTAAGCTACAGATGTATTGACCGATTCGCAAATGGCTTCGTGAATGGCTTCGACCAAATCGTTGATATCACTGCAGTCGACGTAGCCCATGGTGGAAATCTGAAAGATCTTATTGGCAAGTGGGCCTTTTCCGCCATAGACGATAAAACCGCGTTCCCGGAGGGCCTGTCGAAGCGTGTCAAAATCCATGTGTTCTGGCAGACAGATTGTCGTCACGGCATTTGAAAGGACGTGACTGGGGCGATAAATACGGAGGCCAAGTTTTTCGATTGCGGCTCTCAGTGTGCGAGCTTTGAGTGCCTGGTATTGCAAACGATTTTGGGCACCTTCTTCGATGATGATTTTTAATGCTTCGTTGAGTGCAAAGAAGAGTGAAATTGCCGGTGTATTGGGCGTCTGGAGCTTATTTTTATAAAAATCGTAATGTCTGGCCAGGCTCAGATAGTAATTGCGGACAGGATAGGTTGACAGTTTTTCGAATTCATCGACGCGGCCGACGACGAGAGCGAGTCCGGGCCCCATGCCGATCGCTTTTCCCGAGGATGTGTTCATGAACGTGATGTTGCATGCTTTGAGATCGAGTGGATCGGCCATAAAACTGGAAACTGCATCGACAAACAGTTTGGTACCATATTTTTTGCAGAGCTGTCCAACTTCGTAGACAGGTTGGAGTTCGCCGGTACTGGTTTCATTGTGAACCATTGTGACCCAGTCGTAGTGATCCTCTTTGAGCATTTGTTCGACTTTTGCCAGATCCAGTGGCGTTGCCCAGTCCTGCTTATGAATCGTTGTATTGGGATTATAGATGGATGAAATCTGACCAAGTCTTTGTCCAAATTCACCTGTTGCAAGTGACAGAACGCGATCCTGTGGCTGGATGGCACTGCAAATCACCGCTTCGTTACCCGCAGAACCTGATCCAGAAATGACAACAAGAGAGTATTCTTTTTCTGAAAGATTCATGACTTCCAGACAATTGCGGCGGATAGCGCTCAAAAGGTTGGAAAATTCCCTTTCACGGTGACCGATTTCACTGCTGATCATGGCATTGAAGACGCGCTTGGACACATTGACAGGTCCTGGGCACATCAAACGGTAACACTTCGCGTAATCATCCATAAATTCACTTCTCCGAAATGGTAAAACTCAATCCCACTCGTAAGACTGAGGTAAACACGCGCCTACATCTAGCACATTTTAAGCCAAAAGATAATTTGTATTGAATAAACAAAAAACTTATTTAAAAACAATAGCTTGTGAGAATAATCGTTCAATAGGTGTGAAAAAAAGTGGAGTAGAGGGTTCCGATTTTTTTGAATTGGATAAAGTTTACACCAATTGCTCCGAACGATGAGGGCGTGATTTTGGGGGCTGTTTAACGAGTGTAGATAATTTGACCGTCGAATAACCCCATTCAGGCTTAGAGCCTGGAGTTTAGCGCTTCGAGAAGGGATACATCACCCAAAGCTCAAAGCTCAAAGCCATGAAATGGCGTCGTCTTAGGAACCGTAACCACGCCGATTAAAGATAGCATTATTTTTTTTCTTTGCGTTTTTTTGAGCTCATTCGTATGGCTCGAATCGTCAGTGCGATGATTCCACCGATGCCGACAAATGACGCGCCAATGAGCATGGTGCCGAAGGCAGGCAGATAAAGTCCAAAGATGACGAGCCACATAATGAGGAAGGTATAAAAATCGCGTTTTGCAATCCAGGCAAAGCCACCTGCAATGAGATCGACCGTTTTTCGAAGAATGCCGCGTTTTTCATCCGATTTATTTAGTCTGTTTTCGGATTCGAATCCCCATTCAAAGTGGTTGTGGCTGGCGATGCCCATTTTGACAAATTCGCGGTAGAACCAGAGCACTGTAATTGTCATGAGCAATGCAACGCCGCATGCGATATAGAAGAACCAGTGGTGGAATGTGTCGATCCACCAGATATCGCTGGGATGATTATTGTAATAGACCGTAACGGCATGTCCAAGACCCACCAGAAATGTGATATTGGTGATGTCATCTGCGACGGTATCGAACCATTCGCCCTTGTGGCTTGGAGACATGCGCATTCTGGCCAGTTCGCCGTCGATGCCGTCGATGATGGATGAAAACTGCCAGAGAATGACTGCAACGATCATGAGCATGGGAACACCCCAAAACATGAGTGCTGCTGCTGCCAATCCCATGATCAGGCCGAAAGCCGTGACCATGTTGGGGGTAATAAAACTGTTGGCGATGCGTTTGCTGATCTGAAGTGAGATGGGCCGATTGATAAAATAGGCCACAAGTCCATCAGAATCTCTTCCGAGCGGTTTTTTGAGCGATTTCGTGAGCAGGTTTTGTGCGATCTTGGCATCATCCGAGCTCATCATGCGATGATAGACAGTTTTTTCGGGGGCATCGAATGTTTCGGAAATGGTGCCTTCGATTTCATCGAGGCATTCCTCGCTTTTGATGATTTGTTTGAGCGTATTGTGACAAATAAAGTATATGCCAGTCTGCTCCTGATTTGCAACGATGCGTACATCGGCACCATGTGGGCGCATGGTGAGGCATTCTGGTGTAATCATGCCGTCGAGTATGCACACACACACGGGCTCATCATCTTCGAAAATCTTGAGCAGTTCTTCGGAAATCTCACAAATGCGCAGATTGTATTCGAGTTGTTGGATGGGAATCGTTACCAGTTTGTCTGGCACAATCTCAAGTGTGTCAGGTTTGGCAACGATAATTTCATCGAATTCAGCTTTTTGGAGGCTTCTACAGACACGTTGAAACAGGGTCAGTCCACCAACCCGGACGGAGGCGATATTCGCGACGTGCGTTCCTTCACACTCAAATGGAGGGATATAAAGTAGACATTTCATTGTAGTGTTTTATCCTAATGAATGGATGGACAAAGCCTGAAAAGTGCCCGTGTGTATTGGCAAAGCCAATAGCACGGGCCAGTGTGGCCGTATTCGCCGTAAGGCGAAAAGGCCGCATAACAACTAATGATCAGAAAGTTCAGCAGAGAGCTCGGCTTCGGCAGCTTCTGTTTCTTTTTTTAAGTCAGGATCGGCAGCCTCTTCTTCACGCTTATGAATTTCGTCGTATTGCTGGATGTACGATTTTGCATACGAATAGGCCGAAATGTACTGCATGATGATGCCGGGGATCATCCCGCCAAGGATGGCAATCCAATGCACGCCATGACCGATATAGGGATGGATATGGGCTTCGACGAATTCATGAAACATATAATCCGGGCTGTTGAGTGCATAATCGATGGGCATGAGAAATAGTCCATAGAAAATGAAGTTGGAAGCCAGTTTTCCGAGATAGCTCGATGGTATGATGAATCCAAGCTGGCCCGCACTCGCCCGCATCGAAAGGACTGCGAGATCGCGAAATCCCCACAAAAAGAGAATCCAGATGCCCCAGACACCCCAAACTCCCATGTAGACCGCTGCCGAAATGACGAAAAAATTAAACATCAGGTCGGAAATCTGGTCGAGCAGGGCACCGAGTTTCGTCACCATGTTGTGTTTGCGTGCATAAATACCGTCCCAATAGTCGGTTAAACCTGCAGTTAAACCTAGGAGTGCGGCGATAACAGGCAAGCCCGCAAATACAAACAGCAGAACGCTTACGATAATGGCAACAAGCCTGTAAATGCAAAGCAGATTCGGAAATTTACGTAAATCGACGAAAAATTGATGTTTCATAATGATCCAAAACAGTTCCCCCCGTCCGGACGCTCTTTTTACCCCTAATGGGTGGATTGACAAGTAATTTTCTCAGATTCTTTTTCAATTTCCCGGAGTGTTTTTTCATAGGCTCTGGGCTTGGGCCGTTCATAAACGGGTTTGGGCTCGGAAGAAAATTGCCTTGTATAGAGCCAGACGTAGAACATCATAAACAGGACGAAGTCCGAAGAAAATAGAGCAAGTGAAATGCTGGTCATGCCGCGTGCAATAAAAGCAACCGTATAAACCAGAAAGATACTTTCGATGGGGTCTGGTTTTTGAATGGAATGCAGTCCCTGTCGTATGGTGTTGACTAATAAAAGAACGATAAAGGGGATGCCACCAATATAGCCAGCTCCCATGAGTGCTTCGAGATAGGAGTTGTGCAGGCCGACGAGTCCCGAACGAAAGACATCCCCACCACCCATAAAAATGAGTTCGCGTGATCCTGTGGCGAGTCCGTTTCCAAACCAGGACACATATTGGAACGCAAAACTCCAATAATTGGTTCGGCCCGAGAGTGACTGGAGATCTTCGGTATTTTCGCCGCGGGCCACGACCTTAATGATGATATCGAGCCAGCCGAATGCCAGTGCCAATCCTATTAATGCGAAGAATGAGGCAATGGTTACGCGCGTGAGCTGACGCGTCCGCAGGCCATCGATAATGAAGATGACGAGCGCACAGAGAACGACCGCATAAGAAGTTCTCGATTGGGCACACAATAGCGTGAGACTCGCAATTGCTATACGGATGGGCTTATTCTTGGCAGGCAAAAACAGCAGCCGCACCAGAACCCAGACGCAGATAAATCCGACGCCATTGGGATTGATGAGCGGCAAATACCCATGAATCCAGGGAAGAAACGTGTAGGATGGAATGAATCCACGCGACGGGTTGATCAAGGCAAGTACAATGGTTGCCCATATCATGACCTCGAACAACCAGGTGAATGCGACTAATTCACGCTTGGTCGAGTCTGCATCGCGGCAGCTGACAAAAAGCCACGCAAGCGTGATAAATATTTCAGCGCCTTTCCAAAGCGTTAGTGCAGGCTGATATCCGGTAAATCCGCACAGAATACCGATGATCAAATACCACAGCAATGGCCTGAAGCTGGGATGAAATATGGCTTTAATTCTATCCCTGTGCTCGCATGTGAACACATAGACTGCGACGATCATCATCGGCAGCATCCTCGTGAGGAGCTTTTCGACTGGGGTCGACTGGCTGTAATCCTGAATCGAGTGAATCGACCAGGAAAATGAGGCCAGAAAGAAAATGACCCGCACGATGCGATGTTTGGTTGGGGTATCATCCCTGAGCCAGGGTTGTGCAGCGTCGCTCATTGAGAATAGATGCTAAAGAGATGTTTCTGGGAACATCCGTATAAAATGCAAAGAGACGTTCCTTGGAACGTCTGTACAAAAAGGTGATGGATAAATGTTTGGTGGGGCCGGTCTTGCCTGCGGCTGCAACCGGCATTTCGCCGCTATGGCCTTGGCCATACGCGGCTCATATACGCCTATGCCTGACGGCATACGGCGTATATCCACTTTATTGACGCCCGATTTCGAGATCGGCCATCACACGGGCTTTGACCACTTCGACGACATCTGCAAGGGCAACTTTAGTATTGTCCGCATCCGCACGGTGCTTGAATTCCACCATGCCTTCGTTCAGATTGCGTTCACCAATGGTGATTCGATAAGGAATTCCCAGGAGATCGTCATCTTTGAATTTGACGCCGGCACGGACATCGCGATCATCGAAGAGAACTTCGATACCAGCTGCTCTCAGATCGGCGTAGATCTTTTCGGCTGCTGCAACAACTTTCTCGCTCTTCATCAGCATCGGGGCGACAATGACATGGAACGGTGCGATCACTGCAGGCAGATTGATTCCGTTGTCATCGTTGTACTGCTCGATGGCAGCGGCCAAAACGCGGGTCACGCCAATACCGTAACAGCCCATGACACACGGGTGGGCATCGCCGTTGGCATCGAGGTAGGTGGCCCCCATCGGTTCGCTGTATTTCGTTCCCAACAGGAAAACATGGCCGACTTCAATACCCTTAAATCCCTGAAGCTTTTCGCCGCAATGCGGGCAGGCATCGCCTTCCTGGGCCAGAATGAGATCTTCGATGGCTTTGACATTGAAATCCCGGCCGGGTTCGACATGAAGGAAGTGGTGATCCGTATGATTGGCGCCACAAATGCAATTGTGCATCAGAGCGACATTGTAATCCGCATAGATAGGAATACTATCATCGACGCCCACCGGCCCCAATGCACCCACTTTTGCGTGCATGATTTCCTCGATGGCATTGTCACTCGCCATGACGAGATTCTCGCAGCCAAGAACATGGGCGAGTTTGATTTCATTGACGTTGTCATTGCCGCGCATCAGAATGACGACAGGATTGCCGTCGGCAAGATAGACGAGCGTTTTGATCGAATTGTTGGCGTCATCCTTGAGGAATGCTGCAACTTCGTCGATGGTGTGCGCATCACCCGTAAAAATCTCTTCGCGCGCCGGTGTCGAAGCAACGGGCGAGAAAGCTGTGGCAGTCACCGTGCGTTTGACTTCGGCCTTTTCCTCGTTGGCGGCATAACCGCATTTCGGGCACGATAGAATGCGATCTTCACCCGTTTGGGCAAGCACCTGGAACTCATGGCTGTGAGAACCGCCAATGTTGCCCGAGTCGGCTTCGACTGCGCGGAATGCCAGGCCACATCGTTTAAAAATGCGCGTATAGGCATCGTACATCTTTTTGTACGAAACTTCGGCTGCTTCGTAGCTGACATCAAAAGAATAGCCGTCTTTCATGATGAATTCACGGCCACGCATCAGACCACCGCGAGGACGAAGCTCGTCGCGGAATTTGACCTGAATCTGGAAGAGATTCTTTGGCATGTCACGATAGGAACGAATATGCCGTTTGGCGAGGTCTGTCACGCCTTCTTCATGCGTTGGGCTCAGGCAATACTCCTGGTCTTTGCGGTCTTTAAAGCGAAGAAGCTCTTTTCCATAATGATCCCAGCGCCCCGAAAGTTTCCAGATTTCGGCTGGCTGGACCATCGGGAGCAGGATCTCCTGGGCACCGGCCGCTTCGAGTTCTTCACGGATGATCTTTTCTATTTTCTGTGCACTGCGCCACGCCAGCGGCATCAATGTATAGATGCCCGCTGTGAGCTGCTCAATATAACCAGCCCTCAGCATCAGCCGGTGACTGGGAAGTTCTGCATCGACGGGCGTTTCTTTTCTTGTGGGAATCAGAGCTTGTGAATATCGCATTACCTTTCCTTTATTCAATCATGAAGGGACACAAATGCCCCCAAATAAGCCGCCTTTTTTCTACGTTTTTGTTCAAATGGCAAGTATTTTTAATTCGGAATTCGGAATTCGAAATACGGAATGATTCCGGCATTCCTGAACTGATCCGCATTCCGCATTCCGCATTGTCAAATCGCTACCTTAATGATCCGATTTCCTGCGAATACAGGGATTAAAACCGCATCTTCGCCGGGGGATTGTACCAGCCGCGGGAAGTAGGAGGCGGGAACGGCATAGTCGATGGTTTTGCCTTCAATTTCGATGGGATTGCGGGCGTGTAACAGGATACTCTTGCCATTCCAGACATACAGACCCATCGTCGTCATGAAGACAATTTTGTTCCCAACCGCAGTCATATCTATCACATCGCCGGGAACTGTGCCTTTGAATTCGAAATCTCCGTAATGCATGATGAATAACCGATTGTCGTGGACAATGGCGATATCTCCGTCCCGGGTGACTGCAAATGCGGATGCATGGCACAGACGATCATCGGTGATAGTGCGGTAAACGGATGAATTCTCCTGTATTTCCCCTGCATCCGGGACTTTCCATATCGTACAGGTATCGCGCATCCAAAAGTAGAGATTGGATAAACTGTCTGTGTCGAGTTTTCCGATACTGATTCCCAGGGTGGCTTTATTCAGTGTGGTTTCATCGGGCAATCCGGTACCCATTCCCATAAAGGGCGTGAACTTTCTCGGGGGATTTCCATAACTGCGGTAGATTCGATTGTCCTGGGCGGATGCAAATAATGACGATTCATCGCATGCCAGCGATACGGGATTCAATTCAGATGCGCTGCAGCTGATTTCGGTTTGATTCAGTTTCCCTGTACAAATCTCCGATGATCTGGTCATGACATAGCTATTGTGACCGAGGCATGGGGTGAGCCATTGGGCATCTATTGGGGACCATCCGGGTTGATGCATGCTTCCCGCAAGCGGGAACGATTCGCTGCTGCAGGCATAAGATACACCATGAATTCGGGCTACATAAACATCATGATCCCCGAGGATGCCTATCGATTCTGGTTTATCTGGCAATTCCGCGCAGGGACCTGTTATGGCGTGCCATTGCGCATCATCGCTCATACGGAACAGATGGATGCCCGCAGCTACAATGACATGATGATGCATGTCGAGTGCGATCGCGGCAATCCCATCAGGGGAGGTTGATTCGATATTTTGACCGTCTTCGATTAGAGCGTCTTCAAAGCCTGATATGATGCGGAGCTTGTCTGGTTCAATCACATTTCCGGCAAATGTGATGGGGGATTTGCTAATATTGACAATGCCCAAATAACTGCGTTCATGATATTTAAAAATGACAGCTTCGAACGTGTCATTCGCTGTCCAATGGGTAATGCTCCCCGTTTGCAGTGCACTGTAATAAACCTGATTGTGTTCGGGTTCGGGAACGAGCCATCCATCCTCATGCAAAATGGTGAGGGAATCGTTGTTATACTGGTATTTAAAGATGCGGTGTGCATTTGGGGCAAAGAGATGCATGCCTTTGGATGTGGCTGTAATCTGCGGTGCTTCGCTCAGCCGGAATGTCCTTCTGTCGCAGGGCACTCCCATCACCGGCGCTTTTCTAAAGAATGAAGGCGCATACAGATAGTCGATCGAATTATCCCCGGCAATATCCATGATATATAATGCACGCCCGGATACCAACCATGCCTTGTTCTGGCCGTTGCTCGAAAACCCATGGATGGCGTTATCCATTAACAGTGTTGGTTTTCCTGTGTCAATGTTCAGATAATTCAAATGGGCGTGCGTAGGTGAATAGATCAGGGCACCCTTGCCGTCCTGAATGGTCTGAATCGTGAGCGGGCCAAGAATGGCATGCGGATGATAGGGGGAATTTGGATCGGTAACCAAACTCTCCTGGCGTATTTCCTCCGAATCCGGGCCATAGAGCTTTTGCGCATTTTCTGGTTCGTCGGAAGGGATCATCCAGAAATTGCCGGCATACGCATCACTGCAGAGGATATTATCTTCAAATGGGGCAATGATTGGGAGTGAACTGACTTTGGGACTGTAGTCTTCGATGGCCCCAGATACTTTTCCCGTCTTTTCGTCGATGGCGTCGACCCTGATTTTGAGCAGACTGGTGGACTGTCTCCAATACGGCGACCAAAGTACCCCTTTGTGGGCGATCAAAGGTACATTCCATGGCAATCTCTGAGCATAAAAATCTTCCAGGTTCTCATTGGAGGAAGTACGCCCCCCGCCTGTAATTGTGAAAATCATGCCATCCTTGACGGCCTTGAGCTCGGGAGGGCTCCAAAAATACAGCCACCCATTGAGTTCGGCTAAATGTGTATAATCGTCGAGATCGAGCGCAATATTGCGGGCAATGGTGGTCGTGCTGTCATTGGATGACATCGATCCGGCGACAAGTTCTAGCGTCGAATCCAGCAGACTTTGCGGCGATTGACCATCCCATCTGACGAGAAATATTTGCTGACCCAATACGATATAAAAACCTGAATCCGTGCGTGCGATGCCACCAAACAGATCGAAACTCACCTCTTTGAGCCTGACACCTTCCTGCGGAAGTTTTGCCTGTGTCTGATTGCATTTGCCAACCAATACGATCTCGCCGGTCGAGGAATTCATCCAGATCAGTGGACTTTGCTGTGCTGACGAAATGATCCATTCGTCATTTACACGGATGAGCGCCGTACTCCAATAGGCATTGTAGGCTTCTGCACCAAATAGCTCGTTCTCGTAAGGTAATAAATCAAACATCACTCGCTTTTCGTGCGTGTGAATATCGAATTCCATGATTTTGCGCGTCGCTTCGTCCGCATAATAAAATGCATGGCTGTTTGCCTGCAGGATCGCAGTCGGAGACCAGGCCGCTTCGATCGATTCGGCCGCATTTTCGGGAGCTTCGTAGATGATCGCGTTTTCGGCCATGTCCAGCGGGACAGATTCGTTGCAGGCAAATAAAAGGGCTGATAATAAAAATGTAAGGTAGAATTTTTGTTTCATAAGGGAAGATGTAATAGTAATAAAGTTACGTGTTTTTGACACGTGGATAGGTATAGTAAAGTTCAATGCAAATTGCCATTGGATTTGATTGTTTTCATCATGGAAGGTAACTATGAAAAAATTGGGGTTTGGAGTTTTGGCTGCAGTGTTGTTAGCCGGATGTGGCGGTGATGACGATGGCGGAGGGGTGAATGGTATCTGCTCATTCGTTTATGAAAATGATGATTATGATTTTTCATCGCTCACAGCTGATCAACAAAAAGAACTTAAAAAAATATATATTAAATCATGTGAAAAATATTACAACAATTTGCCTGTCTGCAAGTCCGAAATTATCGACAACGCAGAATGTGTGATTGCTGAAAACGATTATGCTGAAAAACATGAAAGCGAATTAAAACAAATTCAGAATGAATGTTTAAATAGTTCGGGTTCAGAAGACGAATATCACGATTGTTTGAAAAAGAATAAATACCCGTGCATCAATGAGGCATTAAAAGCAAACAAATGCATTGATACAAACGAAAAAGTTCTGGATGATTATGATGAAGAAGATGAAAAAAATAATGATACTTTTGAATTGTTAAAAAGTAAGTTAGAAGAGTGGGGGCTGAAAATATACGATTATATAGTAGAATATTAAGATGAAAATAAGTGTTGTGGGCGGTTTTTAAAGAGGCGCATCCTTACAACAATAAAGCATCCGTTATAATCATTATGATGTTTGCCGGCTATGCCTTTGGCATACGCCGGTC
Organism: Myxococcales bacterium UBA4248; assembly: GCA_002395385.1. GTDB lineage: Bacteria > Myxococcota_A > Bradymonadia > UBA4248 > UBA4248 > UBA4248. Next base: position 3,969 of record DGWW01000228.1, on the reverse strand, counting down.
TTGTGCAGCGGCTATCTCGCTGACGCTCAATACACCGCTGCATCATTATAATAGTCCGGCGATTTTGGCATCCAGCCCTTCGGGCGTCGTCGTGGGCTCGTAGCGGTCGACGAATTTGCCTTCGCGGTCAAACAGGAATTTCGTAAAATTCCATTTGATATCGGGTGTTTCTTTATAATCCGGATGGGATTTCGTCAACATTTCGTCCAGTATTGGCGTCAACTTGCTGGCGGGGTCGAACCCTGCAAAACCTTTGAGCGATACGAGATAGCGGTAAAACGGATCGGCATTTTCGCCATTGACGTCGATTTTTGCAAACTGCGGGAAAGACACTTTGTATTCATTGGCGCGAAAATCGTGGATTTCCTGATCCGTCCCGGGGGCCTGCTGTCCGAACTGGTTGCACGGGAAATCCAATATTTCCAGACCCTTTTCGTGGTATTTCTGATAGAGCGCTTCGAGACCGTCGTATTGTGGGGTAAAGCCGCATGCGGTTGCCGTGTTCACGACGAGGACGACTTTACCCGCATAATCTTTGAGGGAGACGTCTTTGCCGTCCCACGATTTGACTGTAAAATCGTAAAGTGATTGAGCAGCCTTTGGTGCATCGGCATTGTCTGGAGCGGATTCTGCCGGTTTGGCAGGAACTTCGGTTTTGGGCGCTTGTTGTGCGGCTTCGGCAGGCTCGGGTGTCGCTTCTGGCTTGGCTTCTTCGGTTTTGTGACAGGCCGAAAGAGATAGAAGTGCGGCCATTGCCAGCGTAAAAAGTGTATTTGTGCGTGTCATGGGGGTGTTGCTCCGGTTATTTAAGGCAGTTCCATTCTGCTTCTTTAAAGCCGACGAGAACGGCAGTTTCTGTGATGAACAGCGGACGTTTAACGAGCATCCCGTCACTGGCGAGTAGTTCGTAACACTCGCTCTCTGTCATGGATGGAAGTTTGTCTTTGAGATTGAGCGAACGATAGAGCATTCCGCTGGTGTTGAAGAATTTTTTTAAAGGAAGGCCGCTCTTTGCGTGGAAATCCTTGAGCTCTTGTAAAGATGGCGGATCGAGCTTGATATCCCGGGGCGTGTATTCGATGTGATTGTCATCGAGCCATTTTTTTGCTTTTTGGCAAGTCGTGCACTTGGGGTAGTAAATAAACGTCATCATGATATTTGTCTCACTTTGAATCGATTCGATCCATGCAGGTTTTGCATGAGGGGCGTTGCGGGGCTTGCCCCGCAGTGGGGGTAGCCGCGTATCGCGCAGCATGCGCGATAGCGGCGCAGGGGGCGACTGCCCCCTGTACACATACATACATGAGACATTTCAAACTGGAAATGCCAAAATGCGTTTTCTGAGGGACGAAATGTTTACGGCATAAAATCCTTTCGATTGACGTAGAATATGCCGCGATCCAGTTTTGTCGTTGAGACATGCTCTGTAGCTGTCCAGAGCGTCCCTTTGGTCGATAGATACATACCTTCGGGAGAATATGCCCAATTTTTACTATACCGAAATACTTTGCGTTTTGCATTGGGGCCAACTTCGCTTGCGATCATGCCATTACCTTCATAGTAATTGCCGTTTAGGAAGAAAGTTGTTTTACCCTTTTCGGTATAAGAGACGGCTCCCTGGACTTCGCCAACGCCTGTGTACCAGGCACCGATTGCTGTGACGATGCCGTTGCTGTCTGTGGCGAGGCGGCCAGTCGATTTGTCGATGGGCCATCGAACGAGACGCGAATAATAAGATATATTCGCTTGTGGGTGTGCTTTTATGAATTCGCTGTTGTCACCATTATTTTTTCCTAAACATTCTTTATTCTTCTTTTGTGCTTCTCCACAGCGATATTCGCCCGATAAAATCGATTGATCTGATTCTGTGTAGTCCAGGGAAATATAAGAAAAATTTGGCATGCATGTGTCATGTGGTGTGTGTGTATTTCCTTTGTCGTCAGTCCATGTCGGGATGTTGTATGAACCGACCAGAGGCAGCATGTACTTAAAGCCAAAAGCGCAGAGTTTGCCGTCCTTCATGCCCATGACGTTTTTGCATGCGTCGCTCGAGTCCGTTTGGACGAAACGGCGAAGATCGAACACGCGCAGACCCAAATTTCCCATGGGAACATAGAGATACGGCCAGTTAATGGCAACGCCCCCTGCATGGGATTTGAATAGTTTATAACGTTTGTCTTTGTCTGGACCAGAAACAATTGGAACCGAAAGAATGACGTTTTGGTATTCGACGGGAGAATTTTGGTAGTCGATAAATTTGATCACAGAAATTTGCGCGCCTTTGTAAATACCATCCTTAGGCTTCTTATTTCCAAACCAGCTCACGACGCGGTAAGTTGTTTTATTATGGGTAAGTCCCGCTATTCCCTGGGGCATCCAGTCTTTGGTTTTGGCATCCGAGTCTTTGCCTTGTGAATCCCATGCCCATGCTTTCTTGAGATTGGTAAAATCGATGAGTTTCGATTTGGTCATTTTTTTCTTAAACGACAGACCCTCGATAGAGATGATTTTGCCTTTTCCAAAATCATCGATGGCAGCGGTATAGCTTTCCCATTTGTTGGTATCCTTCAGAATAAACTTCTGGTATTCCTTAATCGCACGCACGGTTGAATTTTCTTTGTAGCCGGAGATATTGGCGTCATCTGCAGGGCATGTATATTTTTCGTCGAAGATGTCGATGGGGCATTGTGCCGACGACCCGGTGCATTTTTCGGCAAGATCACCTCCCCATGCGGCAGGGCGGCAAACGGTATCGGCCGGTTTAAAGGCATCTTCCGGGCATTCCAGGGCTTCTCCGTCGCATGTTTCAGCGACATCGCATGCGCCTTTGGCTTCGCGGCAGACGGTATCTTTGGCGAGTGGTACCTGAGTGCAATGTCCAGATTGGCAGATAAATTGAGAACAGCCGCGGTTTGTGCCGCAAATGTCGCCATCTTCTTTAGATATACAAGTTTCGTCGGTTGGGGGCGGCTCGATGGGGTCTGGATCAATGGGGTCTGGCTCAATGGGCTCGTCCGGTTCGATGGGATCATCCGGCTCGATGGGATCATCCGGCTCGTAAGGGACATAAGGATCATCTGGTTCGTCGGGATCGTCCGGTACATTCGGATCGTCTGGTTCGTCCGGTTCATCGGGACCAGTGGGTTCATCGGGTGTGCTTGGTGTGTCTGTTTGTTCTTGGATTGTATCAGAGTGGGTGCTGCTCGAATCGTCGCTGCATCCACCGAATCCGATTAAACACAAAGCCGTGAAAATAACAGAGAATTTTGAATGATGTCGCATTGAGAACCTCCTGTGTCAGAAAGAAAATATAGCGATGCCCCGGTGGCGAGGAAACGCAAAATAACGCCAGAGTTACGCAATAGTTGTATTGTGAAACGGATAAAGATGTTTGTCAAATTAAATGTTACACATAGAAAAAAGTTGTTGTAAAAATAAATGCAAAAAAATGTAACAATTCGATTTGTGTTGGCATCATAATAATGAAGGAATTCTCCTTCCTGATATTTGTCTGTTTGAACAAACGAGGAGGATATCCATGCCAGATGATTCTGTGTGGTCACCTAAAAACATAGACCGGCTGGAACGACTGTGCCTTTACGATGACAAATTCATGACCGTTGTGCTTGGAGGGCATCCTGGTTGTGCAACGCTGGTTCTGTGCATCATTCTCAACTTGTCGGAGGTTTCGTTCAGGATGACCCAGGAACAAAAGCGCATTGTTAATCTGGCCGACCATGGCCTAAAAGGGCATGATGCCATTTTGGATTTGTACGCGGTGGACGTTGAGGGTACTCAGTTTAACGTAGAAGTTCAGAATCAGAAAATAGATTATGTCTTAAAAAGGGCAAGGTATTACGCCGGATTGCTCGATGCGCAATCGCTGCAGAGTGGTGTGTCGTATGTTTCATTGAGCGATTTGTACGCTATTTTTATTTGCCGACATGACCCGTTTGATGAAGATAAACC
>DGWW01000307.1:25906-28335 GCA_002395385.1 Myxococcales bacterium UBA4248 | reverse complement strand
CGACGTGTCGTGACACGTCGCAAGTCGAGCAATCCCATGGGAACAAAAACAAGCGAGACGTAGGGGCGACCCCGTGTGGTCGCCCCAAGGCGAGCAGGCACGTGTCGTGACACGTCTCATCAAAATGAAACAGCCCCGCCCCCCAATATATTAATATATATTATTTCACCTGCGCACCCGGCACGCGAAGGAGCGTCATCGGCAGTTCGAGGCCGGCTTCATCGCTCGCGGCCAGCACCATGCCCTGCGATTTGAGGCCGAACATTTCGCGCGGTTTGAGGTTCGTCACGACGAGGACGTAGCGACCGACCATCGATTCGGGGGTGTAGTGTTTCGAGATGCCCGAAACGATTTGCACAGGCCCGTCGGGATGGCCGATTTCGATTTGGCTGCAAAGGAGTTTGTTCGATTTTTTGACCTTTTCACAGGCTAGGACTTTGCCGACGCGAATGTCGAGTTTTTCGAAATCTTCGAAGTCGATGAGTTCCTTGAGTGGACGGCGCTCGATTTCGGCGACCTTCGTTTCTTCGACTTTTTCTTCGCCGGGGAGCGTCGCGGCGGCAGGCGCAGGTTCGGCGGGGGCTTCGACGACGAGGGCATCGAACGTTTCGCGCTCGGGGCGGATGTACGTTTTTTCGACGTTCGAAATCACATTGTTATCGCCGAGGGCGTTGTCGAGGTCGGCCAGATTCTGGTCGCCGATGTTGAGCTGCGCAAAGATTTTGGCCGAGAAATCGGGCACGACCGGCTTGATGGCAATCGCGATGAGGCGCACCACTTCGGCACATGCGGTCACAATGGCGCGCGCCATCTCGGGATCGGCATTGTCGCCTTTCAGATAGGCCCACGGCGCCTTTTCCTGATAGAACAGGTTTGCGGCGTTGCCGATTTCGCAGATTGCCTTGATGGCTGCGGCCGTATTGAGTTCGGCATAGTCATCGGCGACTTCAAGGACGCGCGCTTTGGCATCCGCAATAAGTTTGCGGCAATCGTCGTCAAAGCGGGCTGTCGAGAGCTTTCCGCCCAGCTTGGTTTCGGCAAACGAGAACGAACGGTTGTGCAGATTCGCAAGATTATCGATGAGGCCAGAACGCACACGGAAATAGAAATCTTCGATGTTCAGGTCGATATCGTCGACGCCGGTCGAAAGCTTATTGGCAAAATAGAAGCGCAGATAAGCCGCCGGCAGCACTTCGAGATACTTTCTGGCCAGGATGAACGTCCCGCGGGATTTGCTCATCTTGGTGCCGTTGACCGTCAAGAAGCCATGCGCATGCACGCGGTGCGGCAGCTCGAACCCGGCCACCTTGAGCATCGCCGGCCAGAACAGCGTATGAAAATAGATAATATCCTTGCCGATGAAATGCCAAATCTCGGTATCCTTGCTGCGCCAGTATTTATCGAGATCCTCGCCATCTTTCTTGCACCAGTTGGCCGTCGACGCAATATATCCAATCGGCGCATCCATCCATACATAAAAGTATTTATCGGGATGGCCGGGAATCTCAAAGCCAAAGTAAGGTTTGTCGCGCGAAATGTTCCAATCCTGCAGGCCTTCGTCGATCCAGGTCTTGACGAAATTGCGCACCTCGGGCAGCAGCGCATCCGAATCGGCAAAGTCGCGCAAAAAGTCGCTCAGCTGGCTAATCGACACGAAGAGATGGTGCGACTCGCGCACGACCGGCACCGAACCATCGAGCACGCAGTGCGGTTCGGCCAAATCGAGCGCATCGTAATGCGCCTTGCACACCTCGCAGCAGTCGCCGTACTGATCGGGCGCGCCGCACTTGGGGCATTTGCCCTTCACGTACCTGTCGGGCAAAAAGCGGTTCATCGATTCGCTGTACAGCTGCTTGACGACTTGCTCGCGAATATGCCCGGCCTTGAGCAGCTTGTCATAAATGAAATACGCCAGCTCCTTGTTTTCCGGGCTGTTCGTCGAATAATAGTTCGCAAATTCGATATCAAAGCCTTTAAAATCGGCAGTATGCGACTCATAAGCCTCGGCAATGAGCTGCTCAGGCGCAATCCCGCGCTTCGTGGCGCTGATTTCAATCGGCGTACCGTGGGTATCGTCGGCACACATATAGAGGGCTTCATGACCCATCATGCGCATGGCACGGGCAAAAATATCGGTTTGAATGACTTCGACCATGTGGCCGAGATGAATGGCACCGTTGGCATAAGGTAAACCGCTCGTAATCAGCAGGCGACGTTTATTCATGAAGGACTCCGTTCTGTGTCGTCCGGCTCTGCACACAATATGCATGGTCACCGGGCGCAATCATAAGGCGCAAATGCGCCGCGCGGCTTATACCATAAATGTGGGCGCATGTGGGACACGTTTTTATGGTTTTTGTTGGGGGCGCAGGCTATTGGCCGTTCGGCCAATACGCCATGCGCGGGCTCGCCTTGCGACGTGTCACGAC
>DGWW01000307.1:0-25828 GCA_002395385.1 Myxococcales bacterium UBA4248 | reverse complement strand
TCGCTACTGCTCGCCTGCGCGCCTTGGGGCGACCACACGGGGTCGCCCCTACGTCTCGCTTGGTTTTGTTCACTGGGGATTGCTCGCCTTGCGACGTGTCGCGACACGTCGCTACTGCTCGCCTGCGCGCCTATTGCCTGCCGGCAATACGGCGCGCATTTTCTCCCTCGAAAAAATGTCATTCCCCGCCAAAAACTCACTCGAAAAAGTTGTCACACAGATCAAAAACTCACTCGAAAAAGTTGATCGCCCATTACTTTTCCTAAGGAAATCAAATAATTTGCTTACAGAAAGATAAATTATATTGTCCATTTTGCAGCAAGCACAGATAGTTGACTTTCCTTATGCCATCGATTCTCCACAAAATCACTGTATTTGCATATTGCTCTCCTTTTCGAGGAGACGCGCGGGAATTTTCAGCATCAAAGATGTCTTTGGGTGCCGCACGTTTTCCATCGTTCGAGTTCCCCAAAAGCAATAAATCCTGGAGCTTCAGTAAACCAGAATAGCGTTCAACTTTTTCGTTCCAAGGCAAATCATGACTGCGCTCATCAAATCATAGTTAGCCACAGTCTCATAAACCTCGCCAACGAGCTGTTTTTCGGTGATTTGATAAGTATTAATTGTATTGTGCCGATACAACGGTGGATCAAACAAACCCAAATCGAGTAAACCTTTTTGATATTTTCGTAGTGTGCATGTTCAAACTCATTTGTTGGAGAGAATGAAAGAATCTGCCCGCGTATTGGCGCAGCTAAAAGCGGGCAGTGCGGCGGCGTATCGCGCAGCGATAGCCCGCCGCTGGCGAGCTGTAGGGGACGGCCACGCGTGGCCGTCCCCAAGGCGAGCACGCAATCCCGGTATATCTTTCGATGTTATCGAACAATGTTATTTGATACTACCAAACAACATCATTTGACAGTATCAAATAAAACTGATAAATCGATTGTTCGGGAGGAGATGCCATGATAAGACGATTAGATCTCGAACAAATCATTCAAAAACAAGCAAAAGAGATGATGCAGGAGGACGCCAAAGAGATTGAGCGCAATATTCTTTCTTTAAGCGTTACATCCGGATTTGCGCATATCATCACAGGCATCCGTCGATGCGGCAAAAGCACGATGATGCGACAAATAATGCATAAAAACAAGGAGAGAAAATCGGTCTATCTCAATTTTGATGACATTCGTCTGAGCAGTTTTGACAAGTCGGATTTTGTCCGCCTGCATGAAATCATTGTGGACAGTGATATTCAGGTGCTCTTTTTTGATGAAATACAGTTAGTCTCCGGTTGGGAAGTATTCATTCATCAATTACTGAGAGAATCGCACTTAATATATATCACTGGGTCCAATGCATCATTATTAAGCGTTGAACTTGGTACACATCTGACCGGTCGGCATCTGAATTTTGAACTATTTCCTTTTTCCTATCCAGAATATTTACAATATATGCAGACAAGTGCTTCGGCTAAGTCATTAAGAGAATATCTGGAGCAGGGAGGGATGCCGGAATACTTAAGAACACGAAATATTCAGGTTATTCAATCGTTGATCGATGATATTTTAATGCGGGATATTGCCGTTCGAAGAGGCATACGTGACGTTTCCAGTCTACGGCAGCTTGCCGTCTATCTGCTCACAAACACCACCAAATTGTTTTCTGCAACCAGTCTGGCTAAAACGCTGAGATTAAAAGCTGTCAGTACCATATTGGAATATATTGGGTACATGCGAGATGCATATCTGATTGATATTATAGGCCAATATAGCTGTTCACTAAAAGCAACGACCCGAAACCCCAAAAAGGTCTATGCCATCGATAATGGATTTATCACGGCAGTGACCGTATCACAAACCGAAGATTCTGGACGACTGCTGGAAAATATGGTTTATATATGTCTTCGTCAAAAGTATGCCAATCATATCTATTACTATCACAATTCAGGAGAATGTGATTTTATTATTACAGATATTAATAATCACCCGAAGGAAGCCATTCAGGTTTGTTACGAGATCACCTCTGAAAATTTCGATCGTGAAATCCGCGGGTTGAGCGAGGCTATGCGCGAACTCAAGCTATCGACAGGAATCATATTAACCATGAACGAAAAAGACACATTGGATATTCCGGAGGGCTGCATACAAATTATCCCCGTACATCAATGGTGTCTTTCGTTCAAATTGAAATCATGATATAATCTACAATAAGTCTGGTTTTGTTTAGTCAAACCTCAAGGAAACACGTATGCCAAATAAACAGATTATCGTATTTTGTTTTGTTGCAGCCACCCTGTGTTCGTGCAACGCCAAGTCCAATCCCACCGTCTCCGAAACAGTGACCAATCAGGAACAGGCTGCTCAGAATGCAGACGATAAGCCCGCGTCATGTGGAGACACCGTTTGTAAAGATGGTGAGATATGCAAAGACAATCGATGCGAAGCGGCTGTTCCTGCGGATAATCAGCCCGCAGCCCCGGATGCTCAGCCTGCACCATCGGGAAATCAGCCCCCCATTACGCAGACTGCAGACGATGACCACCCGCAGTGCGGTGAAACCGTTTGTCAATTTGGTGAAATCTGCAGGGACAACCAGTGCAAGACAAAATTCGAAATGAATATCTATCTTGCACCGATACCCAAAGAAGGCACAGTCAAGAATGATAGTTACGATTATTGGGAATGTCAGAGTGACACCTGTACCTATGAAACAGCTAAGACGACCTATACCATCCCCAAAGGCATCCGTGTGCGTGAAGAGATGGCATATTGCGGCGGGGAAGGCATTGATTTGACTAAAATGAAGGATCACACCTGCACAAACAAAGGCTGGGTCTGTGCATCGCTGGATGGATGCAGTGGATGCGATGGAGCGGAAAGGTGGAACAGTTCCAATGAAGTGACATGTTCACCGGGTGAAAAGTGTCGAAACGGTCACGGCTGCGATTATGCCAATGCAGATATCCCTGAAGTCTCTTTATGCGAAAACGGTGATTGCAAATGCGGCAAGAATCAATGCGGCAAAAATCAGATTTGTGCCTATGGCAACTGTTATTTTGCAGGTGAAATTAGAAACGGATTTGGTGACTGCATATTTGAAGATGATTATGATATTTGCGGAACGAGTGATACCCCCGAACATTTGATTCGCTATCTTTGTCCAAAACGATGTCCGTCAGAAATTCCACCTCAAAAGAAAGATGGATATGAATACGAAACATTCACTTTAGGGGACTGTCATGGCATTGACATCCATTTGTGGACCTGCCAAAGCGAAGCGGGTTGCGAATGCGGCGACAAGAAATGTCCCCAAAAAGCATCCTGCATCAACGGAAAATGTGCGCTGCTTTTTGCCGATGAATATTTAGAGGACTATGAACCTCAAATGCTTGATGCAAGTACATGTGCCACAGACTATTCTGAACTACTGAGCTATCGCCCCAAAGAATCTGCTCAGTATCTGCCTGCTAATATGAATTCTTATCCTTACTTCCGATATTGGTCATGCAGCGCGCCAAATGATTGTATTTGCAATGGCCAGAAATTGCCACAAAACATGATTTGTCATGGAGACGGTGATGGCACGGAGTATATTACAGCGCTCCCAGAAAGATTTGAAGGTACATTACCACATACTCCCAACAATATAAATAATTATATTTATAAAGATAATCAATGGTTCTGTCAAAACGAGTCGTGTTTATGCGGTAATAAACCACTTCCTAAGAATGCCCATTGCAAAGATGATAAGATTTATTGTTATGATAATGAAATGATATCGGATGTAACAGGTTATGAGTGTAATGAAAATGAACGAGAATGGGTCTGTGCATCCGATAAATGTCTTTGCGGCGGCAAAGAACTTCGTCACGGTGCAAACTGTATACATTGGGACGACAATGACTATCAATGCTGCGGCTCTATCGAGCGTGGATGTTTTACCGCACAGACAGCATCTGAGTACGACTGTATTGACAAGGCATGGGTTGTCAATAGCGAAGAAGGTATGCATCACTGCGGGAACAAAGCCTTGCCTGCCGGTGCAAGTTGTGCATCGTATCATGAATGGCAGGACGGAAAAGATGTCTTTGTGGAATATGCCAAATGCGGGGATGAAGAACGCCAAAACTGGGATGATTATCAATGTGAAAACGGCCAATGGAAGTGTGCTTTAGAAGACAAGCCTTGTTTATGTAAAGGAAAACTACTTCCAGAAGGCACACGATGCGAATGGAATCACATCTTAAGTAGGGAATATGCAATATGCGGCGATGAAGAACTCATCGAATGGGATGATTACCGATGTGAAAACGGTCATTGGACGTGCGCACTCAAAGACAAGCCATGTACTTGCAATGGCAAACCACTTCCTGAAGGCGCGAGATGTATTAACAAAAAAGCCTATTGCGGTTCTGACAACCATATAGATAATTGGGACGGATACTCATGCCATAACGGAAAGTGGGTAAAAAAAGCAGAAACAGCAGATAACCATCTTTGTTTTGGACATAAACTCGGTGAAGGCGTGATTTGTCCCTCATACGACAATCATAACTATCATTTTACCTCTGATATCGTAATGTCGAACATGGAATCCTGCGAACACGTTCGTGGTTGTTTGTGCCATGATAAACTATGTCCGCCCTCGGGGATATGTACCGATCATGGCTGCATCGATCCCTTGACAGACAAACCCTTCGAATCCAAAGCCGGCTATCTCGTCAGCGACAAATTAAGGCAATGTGCGCAGCCAAATGGCTGCAAATGCGGTAAAAATAAAATCGAATATCGCGATTATTGTTTTAATGATGAACAATATATTTCGATGAAAAGCTGTGTATCGGATAAAAAGCGAATAATCAGTGAGAATAACTATATATCCTACGAATGTGATTACGGTGATGCACCATGGGATAATGACTGCAAATCTGATCCCGAAATCGATTCTTCACAATATTTTATTCGCGATTGTCTGACCGCCATTCCTTCTTATTTCTCAGATAGAGACGTCGCGCACACTTACTTAAATGTTTGTATTCAAAAAGATGGTTGTCAATGTATTCACAATACATGCAAATATGGCGAAGCTTGTTATAAAGGACAGTGTGTTGCCGATTATCCATGTCATGATTTACATCCTTATGATGAAGATGAATCTGAAATCGGGAAATGTCGTCCGTCAAGACCAGAGGAATAATTTTGCCGGCGCGCCTATTGCCTGACGGCAATACGGCTTGCAAGAGACGTCCGAACGAACGTCTCTGCTCGCCTAGTGGCGACCACATGGGGTCGCCACTACAGCTCGCTTTTTGTTCCCAGGGGATTGCTCGCCTTGCGACGTGTCACGACACGTCGCTACGGTTCGCCTGCGCGCCTATTGCCTGACGGCAATACGGCTTGCTTCATCGTTCATGATTATAAAACATATCACCACTATCGATAGATTTCATCGTGTGATATGATTCACCACTGGTGCAGTTCGTACCTCAATTTTCCCATCCCTAATGAACGTGCGTATGTACAATTCCAAACGAAACCAATTACTTTGTCAATCTCACTTATTCTATGGATGCATCGTGCTTTCCCTGTTCCTCATGGTGGCAAGCGGATGCAAAAAAACAGCGGATGTCCAGCAGGAACCCAAAGCTGCACCTGCAGCCAATGCCCAAGCTGCTGGCGATAATGCGCCTAATGAGAACAAGCCGGAAGCTGCTGCAGATAAAGACGCTGCCCAAGCAGTCCAAGCCGCAACCCCACAGGCTGATGCAGAAAAAGCAGCCAATCCCGGAGCGCCTGCCCCCAAACCGGACGACGCACAGGCTGCACCATTAAAGAAGTGCGAAAAATGGGGAAAGAACCCGATGTTTCAAGACGGCCATGTCTTCAACTACGAGGTCAAAATAGAGCGTGCAGCCTGCTGCGATTTGGATAAGGACGATCCCGAATGGGAATGCGATGAAGACGGCATGTGCGAACTGAACAAAACCGCCAGCATTCAATGCAAAGCATCACTGACGCATACTGAATCCTATTTTTGTGGTTCGACCATCACTTGTACAGATTCGAAAGGCCGGGAGAGCCTCGATTTCCCAGCGGGACATTGGTTTATCGACTCGAATGGCATCTATCATTTCGTTTCGGAAAAGAAGATGATGCTGAACAAACAAACAGCTCCTGGGAATTGCCAAAAAACAGAAAATATACAATGCAAACCCGAGACACTCGCTTATGAATATTCAGAATTTGGAGATGAAGAGCCGCTCATTCCCTTTGCCAAAGCAGACATTCATCGTGATGAATGCGATGAGGGCGGTGATTTCTGTAACGCCTTCCATCTTACTCATAAAGATACAATCTGGGCACGCGAGACATCTGCAGATGGCGGCGACAGTTCATCCGATGCAGTAACACTGGATGAAACCAAAGGCATCACATCATTCAAGAATGATTTTTCGGGCGGTTCAGAACAGCATATCGAAGGGAAGTTGAAATAATCAATTTTAGCGATACACAAATGATTGATAGCAGAGACGTGCCGCGAAGCACGTCTCTGCAGAATGATTATTGCATTTTCAAAGCATCATTAAAGGCATCATTATAAGTATCGGTGTAATTATAGCAATTGCCGCCGGATTTGACATTATTCGGACAATCGCTCGTTTTGCTCTCCGTCTTGATATCATATTTATCAGAGTAATAATTATAGACATTATCCATTTTTACGAGGAAGGCCTTATAAGCATTGGAATTCACCCAATCACTGCTCTTGGCAAATTCTTCCATAGACTTAAACAGCGTCAACCGATTGCCGCTCTTGCTCATGGCTTCGCCAACTTCTATAGCGGTTATGCCTTTTGAATCGCGTTTGATACCAATGATCATGGCCACATGGCCATATTTGTAGATCATATCCGGATATTTTGTCAGATCTGCATCGGTTGGATTATTGTTGCGCACCAGTAAATCACCAGCTTTGGCATCCTTGAATATCGCTTGAAGCGTTTTTTCATCTTTCTTGCTAATGTCTTTAAAATCTTCGTCCTTCAATCTAGTCAGTTTGGGATATGCCTGCAGCAGCCTATTGTTCTTATTGGTAGTATCGGAATAATTACCATCTTTATTATTGACGATATCTTCGCATTTATAATTCCGCTCGACCACTCCACTGGCCTTTCCATCCGGATAGGCCTTTCCACCTTTTCTGCATCTGCCATCCTTTGCAAATAGGTTGGTGTTCCAGTCTCCCAATCCCAGAAAACCATTTCTGAGAGCCCATGTCACGAATCCCGTACATTCCAGACCATTGTACGGGAATTCGAGATCTTCCCCCTTGTATTTGGACTTAAATGGTTCATTGTACGCTCCGCCCCAGGGAACGACGTCATCTCTTATAATATTGGATTCGTCATGATTTGTAGTAGAATTATAAGCATTCGAAGTCAGGTTTAACCCGTGAATATCAACCTTTAATACATCGTCCAATTCGCCCTTTGTGAACAGATAATGACTGAGTACTTTTTTGTGATTGTTCACCCCATTGGATGTGTACGGAATATCGTAGGGGAACTGCAAAATTAAGAACCGTGCCGCAGCAACGACACTGGCACGTGTACCATAAAAGCTGCCATCTTTTTTGAGCATTTTGGCATGTATATATTTGATGTACATATCCTTGTCGATGACGGCTAACTCTTCCTCACTAAATGTCTTTACACCGTACTCATTTTTAGGGCCGTATTTTGTCTTATTCCCGCCAAGGTTGGCTTTTGTGTTGTCCAGCTTGGGGTCGTATTTAATAAAGCCCTTTTTAGGATTTGTCATCATCTGTTGTCCGGGACAATAACCATTGCGGTAGATCAGGTCATTTGTCTTTATAAAACCGCCCGTATCGAAATAAGGCTTGAGCGTCAGTGTAGCCTCATCTGTTTCTCCAGCGCTGTTTTTAACAGCGATTTTCACCGTCTTGAGATGCCTGGTATAGCCAACAAACTGGACGGTTTCGGTGTTGTCTTTCTTTATAATACATTCGCTCAATTTTGTTGACAGGGTCTTATCACTCTTTCTGCACTTCAGAACAGGCATGTCTTGATCAGCAGCTTTGCCATCTACCGTCCAGACCAATTTCGAACCGTCCAAACTGGTCGCAACTAACTTGTTGGAAACGGAGCTGAGCATGACATCAAGCGAAGCCGGGCTAAGAGTAACGTTGATTACCTTGCATTTGCCATCGACACATATCTCGCCAGTCTTACACTCCATGCGTGAGCAAGGATCGATGAGTTCGCAGGCATTTTTTCGACAATATTCATCTTCTTTGCAAGTATACTTGCCACACATGCAGACTCCCGCAATGCAGGTCTCTCCGTCTTTGCATGCACTGCACGGCATCGGAACATCCTTGCAAATGCCATTTTCGCAATACTGCTCCGCCCCACAGGATATCTTCTTGCAGTCAGGTTCCGAAACAATCGGCTTACAGGCACCATCCTCACATACCTCATTATCCCCGCAGACCGGATCGCAGTCCGATATTGGTCCATCCGAATCATGGGGTACACTATTGCAGACGCCATCCACACAGGATTCGTCAGCACCACACTCCTCATCACCGCAAAGGCACTTGCCTTCTTCGCAGTGCTCACCTTCTTTGCAAGTCTTGTCTTTGCATGGATCCTCATCGGGCGGGACGGATGGTTTTTCGCATTGACCTTCCACACAGGATTCGTCAGCACCACACTCCTCATCACCGCAAAGACACTTGCCTGCATCGCAATGCTCACCTTCTTTGCAGGTCTTATCTTTGCATGGATCCTCATCGGGCGGGACGGATGGTTTTTCGCATTGACCTTCCACACAGGATTCGTCAGCACCACACTCCTCATCCCCGCAAAGGCACTTGCCTTCCTCGCAGTGTTCCCCTTCCCTGCACATCTTGTCTTTACAGGGATCCTCTTCGGGTGCTGGTGATTTTGTGCATTCATCATTCACACAAGTTTCATCATTATCACATTCCTTATCACCGCAAAGGCACTTGCCTTCTTCGCAGCGCTCCTCCTCTTTGCAAGTCTTGTCTTTACAGGCATCTTCGGGAGATTCAGATGATTTTACACATTTGTCTTCTACGCATGTCTCGTCTGTGCCACACGCTTTATCACCACAAAGGCATTTGCCATCCACACATTTCTCAGCAGCATGACACACAGGATGACATTCGGCAGTCCCTTCTTCATGGGATGAACCAGAGTTATTCTCATCACATCCATAAAGTGCCGCCATGCATAAACTCAAGCCCAACAAAATTTTTTTCTGCATCCTTTCCTCCTTCGGTTAAGGCCAACACAAATATACCGCCTGTGATAGCCCATCACCGGAACTTTGTGAACTCATATAATGATTGGGCAAAACAAACCGGGGTAACTTATCAGCCCCGATACTCTCATCTAAAGGACTGAAGTTGAGTCCCCCCAGGCATCAGGCTGCAGGCAGAAGGCTGCAGTGAGTGCTCTATAGGGAAATTGTGTGATTTCTGAATACAGATTGGGCAATGTGTTTGGCAAACTCCTGCCTCATGCCTCATGCCTCATGCCTTGTAATTGTATTGACTTTGAAAAAAAAGCTCAGCGCCCCGGCTGAATACTTACAAGGATAGTACAACAAATACAATTCTTGCTTGCAAGGGCTCGCAGAGACGGGTTACACTTGCAGATGTTTATTTCACCCATTGAATAGGAGGTAATGATGATCAACGATGACAATAAAAACGACAACAACCAGGAAGTGAAAGAGAACGCCGAAACCACGCAGAAGGAGACAGGTACCGACGTCGAAGGTGAAAAAAAACTGGGCAAAGTCATTCCATTTGAATCGATTCGTGAAACCAATGAAGAAGTGATTCAACATGTCAATTCCGATATTATCAAACCAGCTCAGGCTGCCGCGAATGATGCTGCCGAAAGTCTCAAAGCAGCATTTGAAGATTTTAAAAAGCAATTGGCACCGCTTGGGAATTCACTCAAAGAACTGTCTGCCGCTTTAAAATCCGGTGCACAAGCGGTAGAAAAGAAATCTGAAGCATCCAAATCCGAAGCATCAGCTGCAGATGCCTCAAATTCGGATGAAGCTGCCAAAGCAGTTGAACCCAATGATGAGAGTACAGATGCAGAGAAGAAACCAGATGGTGCAGCCGTTGCTGCAGCCCGAGAAGCGGGTGAACTCGTCACACTTGGAATTGATAAACTCAAATCCCAATTCTCAAATGCCAATTTTGATCTAAAAGGTACGGTCGAACGGGAATTTGCCAACTATGCCGATGCCAACCTCAAAGAAGATGAGTTTACTGTAGATGAAAATGGCCGCCGCGTCGTCAAAGTGGATGGTAAATTTATACAGCAGCATGCCAATGAAGTGATTCCAGCACTCATTCGCGGAACCGTAGGCAATTTCTTTAAGGCAATTTTGGGTGAGAATTTGATTAAAGTCGCAGAAGACAAGGCAAAAGCCGATGCAGCCAAAGCAGACGGTGAAACCGCCGAAGCGAATGAGACAGAAATCAAGGCACAAGGATTAAAAGCAGACGCCGAAGAGGGCAAAGACAATGGAGAACATGAGCCGTCCAAATATCGCGTCGAATTTGATTTTTCGCATGCACTGGGCGATGTCATCCGAAATGCCCAGGTTTCACCGGCACCAGCAACCGATGCAGACAAGCATGATCGGGCTGTCGGTCGTGAAATTCTCATAGAAAGTGCCAAGATCGTCGAAGATTCTCTAAATGGCAAACCGATCGAAAACGTCAAAGAACGCATGGAAGAAGCCAAAGAACGTGTCGACAAACCAGATTCGGAAAAAACACCCGAGGAAATTCAGGCAGTCGATGAAAAGCACAAAAAGATCCTGGAGCTTTCAAAACAATTCGAAAAAAATATGAACCCGGATAAATAATCATTAGCAATGTGCAATGGGGATGCAAAACTAAAGGGAAAGTCTGAAGCTATGGGTGAATGACGTTCATAATTCGGAATTCGGAATGCGGAATGCGGAATTGGGATGCAAAACTCAAGGAAGAGTCTGAAGCTATTGGTGAATGACGTTCATAATTCGGAATGCGGAATGCGGAATTGGGATGCAAAACTCAAGGGCAACTCTGAAGCTAAAAAAACTTCATTCTTTAGGAATAAATTAGAGAGCTCATTAATTGCTAATTGCTAATTGCTAATTGCTAATTGCTAATTGCTAATTGCTAATTGCTAATTGCTAATTGCTAATTGCTAATCGCTAATCGCTAATTGCTAATTGTTTACAGTGAGCATCGTAAGATGCGAACAAATCCGTAAAAAAAACAAAAAAAGCGTCCTCTCGGACGCTTTTTTTATGGTGAAAAGGCTGCTAGCGCGCTGTTTCGACTGCTCGCGTTTCTCGAATGACGCAAACCTTGATGCGTCCCGGATAAGTGAGTTCCTGTTCGATGCGTCGTGCAATATCGCGGCTGATGACGGAAGCTTTTTCGTCGTCGATAATCGTTGGTTCGACGAGGACACGGATCTCACGACCGGCCTGAATGGCATAGCATTTCTCGACCCCTTCGAAGGAAAGGCTGATTTTTTCGATATCTTCGAGACGTTTGATGTAAGTTTCGAGGATTTCTCGTCTTGCACCGGGACGTGCCCCCGAGAGCGCATCGGCAGCCATCGCGAGATGTGCGTAAACGCTTTCGGGTTCGACTTCGGCGTGGTGTGCTGCGACGGCATTGCATACCAGAGGGGATTCGCCATGTTTCTTGAGGAAATCCGCACCGATGGCGGCATGTGAACCTTCGAGTTCGTGATCCATCGCTTTACCGATATCGTGGAGCAAACCGACGCGACGTGCAAGTTTGACATCGAGGCCCAATTCAGCAGCCATAATGCCGCATAGCCATCCTGCCTCAATGCAGTGGCGCCAGATATTCTGGCCATAGCTCGTACGATATTTGAGTCGCCCGACCATCATAATAACTTCGGGATCGACATTCTGTATTCCAAGTTCGAAGAATGCCTGATCGCCAGCTTCGCGTATACGTTCATTGATCTCGAGTTTGACTTTGGCAACCGTCTCTTCGATGCGTCCCGGATGGATGCGGCCGTCTGCAATGAGTCGTTTGAGGGTCTGTGCAGCGACTTCACGACGAATGGGATCAAATGCCGAAATGACGACCGTTTCGGGCGTATCATCGACGATGAGATCGACGCCGGTCGCCGCTTCGATACTACGGATATTGCGTCCTTCGCGTCCAATAATGCGTCCCTTGACTTCATCAGAGGGCAGCGTAATGGTTCGAACGCATCGATCGACGACATAATCGCCTGCAAATCTCTGCATTGCGACGCCCAGAATCATCTTGGCGCGTTTTTCGGCATCGGCAGTCGCATCATCTTCGATTTGTCGAGCGAGTTTGGCAGCTTCAAGTTTGGCCTCATCTGTAATGGATGCAATCAGCATGGTCTTGGCATCTTCGGTGCTCATCCCGCTGACTTCTTCGAGTTTGTGCTGTGCGGCCTCGAGCATCTCTTCGCTTTGTTTGATGCGTTTTTTCGTGGCCTTAACTGCTTTTTTGATATTGGCTTCGACCGTTTTCAGCTCAGTTTCTTTGGCATCGAGTGTTTCGGCACGTTTATCGAGCAGTTCCTCTTTTTTGACGAGGCGCGCCTCGTTCTGAACGATGCCTTCGAGTCTGCGTTTTTCCTCTTTGTCGAGATTTTCCTGTCGTTCGAGGGTTTTTCGTTGAATTTCGATTTCGGCTTCCTTAAGTCTGGCTTCGTAACGTTCTTCTGCAGATGCATTGATCCGTTTGAGCGCTTCCCGTGCCTCTTCCTCGATTTTTGCAGCATCCTGGCGAATGACTTCTGCCTCAGATTTGGCCTGATTCAAAACCTCATCCGCTTCATTTTTAATGAGCAGAGCGGATTCCTTGATTTTAGCAACCTCTTTATCGGCCTCTGTACGAATGCGATCAGCTTCCTGTTTAACACTGCCGAACTGGCGTGTTACTTCAGATTCGTAAGCACTTCGGCCCATTTTTTTGCCGACCATCACACCGCCGACGGCTCCCATTGACAGAGCAGCAACAGCCCAAATAAAAGATGTCATATATAACCTCCAGGAGTTTAAATTTATCAGGATATTCCACGGGTATATGGGCAAACTACGCGCACCATTCCCGAGAAACAGTTGATTACCAATTAAATGAGATGATCGCCCGATTCAAGATTTTTTAAAATGCCGCTGAGGCGCTCAATATGGCGTTCCACCTTGAGATTTTCACGTTGAACCGCCTGTTCAGCACTCAGAGCACGATCAGCAAGCTGTATCGAAGCGAGTGCCATAAGAACAGGAAGCCCTGTCCCGGGTGAATTTCTGCGCAATTCATCGATCAATGAGTTTACTTCGGCAGCAAGTGCAGCCATGTATTCTTCGCTTTGATCTGTTTTAATGAGAATGCGCTGCCCCGCAATCACGAGTGCAACGGAACGAATGGTTCCTCTTGTATTTTGCTCGATGGTTGCAACACCTTTCTGCCCATAATTTGGGGCGGAAGTCTGAAGAATCTCTGCCATATTGATATACCTACCCGGCAAACCGGGAACATCGAAAAAGTTCACACAGGTATCCCATCGCACCTGAGACAACTGTATCACTTTTGTACTTTTTAGGGGGGCGAACGTCAATAAAATTAGCAATGCGGAATGTGCAATGTGCAATTGTATGGCATGCCTTTTGGCGCAGCCTATCGCCTTACGGCGATACGGCTTTGCGTGCGCGTCTATCTGCGATACGCCGCGCATATTTATGGTGCGAGCAGGCACAAAAAAGGCTGCCGTATGGGTGCAACCCATAGGCAGCCTCAGGCCGTGCCGTATGCGCGCAGCGCAAAGGCCGGCGACAAAAAAATCCAATTTCCTATGCGCGTCGTTCGGTCTTGCAGACCTTGGACAGGCCGTAGGCAACGAACATGCTGCACAAAGAGAGCAAAGCACCGAGTTTTGCGGCGTCTTTTGTTTCGCCGTCGGGGAAGGCGACGCCGGCGACGAAGAGTGCGACCGTGAAGCCGATACCGGCAGCGGAACCGAGTACGAGCAAATCCTTATAGGACATACCTTCGGGAAGTCCGAGGACTTTACCGGAGATGCCGCCAAAGGTGAAGATGCCGATCATTTTGCCGATGATCAGAGCGAGTGCGACGCAAGCAGTCGGGAAACCGATCGTGGTGAATGCGACGCCTGCGCTGGCCCAACCGAAGAGGCCGAGGATGATTTCCGTCGGGACATAGAAGAAGGTCTGGAGTTTGTTGAGCGCGTCTTCTTTGCCGCGTTCGTCGTCGGAGTGAACACCTTCGTCTTTTTCAGCGTGCGGCATGCATACGACGATGGGGATGAAGCCGAGGGAGCAGTGAATGCCGGCATAACCGAAGCTGGCCCAGGTCACGAGCATGAGCAGGAAGTAAGGTACCCAGCTGTTCCAGTGAAGTTTTTTGTTGAACAGGAAATAGCCGATGAGCATGGCCACAACGGTGACGCCGAGTCCGTAAACGGTGTTCATGCCGAACCCCGAACCGAAGCAGAGTGCGATGATGACGAGTCCGACGGCATCGTCAGCAATGGCGAGCAAGAGAAGGAATGGGACAGCGGGATGGCGGCCGCCGAAGATGATGCGGGCGATCATGGCGCTGAAAGCGATATCGGTCGCAGTGGGGACAGCCCATCCGTGCATGAGGTCATTGGGGGTGCCGGTGCCCATTTCGTAACCAAACGTATTATGGAAGAGGAAAGCGATGAGCAGATAGATGCCGATGGGACCGAGGACGCCGCCGGCGGTTGCAATGAGCGGTGTTGCGGCCTGTTTGGGGTTATGGAGTGCGCCGCCAGGGAAAGTAGCTTCAAAAACTTCCTTGCCTGCGGCCATAAAGAAGAAAGCCATCAGGAAGTCATTGATAAAGAAGTGAACATCGAAGTGTTTCAGCCCGCTTCCATCGCCGATGTCCGAGCCGAACCATGGATTGTCCATAAATCCGAAATGAGCGTGCAGGATGTGGTGATAAGCTTCCCGAGCAGCTTCACCGCAGTTAGCCCAGATAAGCGCAATGACAGCCCCGATGACGAGCAGCAAAGAGTTATCGAGCAGGAATTTCCAAAGTTTTTTCATATTTCCTCGCTGATAAAAGGTTATAAAAAACGAGCCAAACGAACAATTGAGTAAGGATTTCTATTCCGGTGACATAAAAAAACGGCGCATGGGAGAGCCCCAGACGCCGCTACCAGAATTTTGTATATGACTATGAGCCATATTCCGAAGAAAGAAGCCAGTATTCGGACTCGAACCGAAGACCTGCGCATTACGAATGCGCCGCTCTACCAACTGAGCTATACTGGCAAAGAGCCAACAAAAAACTGCGTATTTCAAGGGAAGCCAGTATTCGGACTCGAACCGAAGACCTGCGCATTACGAATGCGCCGCTCTACCAACTGAGCTATACTGGCCTACACGTCGCCCGATTCCCTCAAATCGGACGGCGGGCTTATAACAATGCGCGCGCTGTGCGTCAAGATTTTTTTAAGGTACCCCCGATGTAAAGGTAACTGTTCAGCCCAGAGCATTTAACGAATAATTATTCATTATTCACTATTCACTGCTTATGTTATCCAATCATGACGATTCTTTAGATTTTACCCTGAATCGGGCCTAACAATGACTCACAGCTCATGATTTCCAGTGAATACGTCATAGTGAATAACGAATAACACACCTTGTCCCCATTCCAGAACTGAACAGTAACATGTAAAGTAGCAGTTCAGCCCCTATGCCATTTGTGACGCTTAGAGGTTGAACCATGACAAGGCAGGAGTCGACAGAAAGTATTCCTTAGTGAAAAGGATAGGATTTCTGAGAACAGACAGGACAATGTGTTTGATAAATGCCTGCCTGATGCCTGATGTCCTGGCATTGCAGAGACTTGGTAAAAAAGTTCAGCCAATGGCTGAATGGTTACGAATCGATTAATAATTGGGTCGGGCGCTGTTGTAGAATCGTGTAAAAAAATGCTATACATTAAAATTGTTTCTTTTCCTCTTTATCTTTACCAAATAAGGAGAAGTCATGCGAAAGAGGTTGTTGTGGTTATTTGGGCTTGGCGTACTTGCCGCAAGCGGTTGTGCTTCCGACGGCGGGAGTAAAGGCGAAGCAGGCGGTGAACCAGCAAAAGAACTGGTAAAATGGGTCACCAGTGATGGCGAAGTCTACTACTGCCAGGAAGGTAAAGTCGGCTGTGAAGGTATTTGTGTCATCCAGGACGAGTTTAACTGTGGATCATGCGGGAATTTATGCGGTCCCGGGAGCACATGTACTGACGAAGGCAAATGTATTTGCGAATACACGCAGACAGAATGTTCCCTGACATGTGTCCCGGATGGCTGTGTGGATGTTCGTACCAACCCCAATCATTGTGGTTCGGGAGATATCAAATGTGACATTGCGAAAGGTGAAGTTTGCAATGATGGGGTATGCTCGACCAACTGCCCGACGGATTTGACGAACTGCAATGGTTCCTGTGTGGACATTGAGAACAACAAGGATTTTTGTGGCAGTTGTGGCACAAAATGTCTGGAACCATCCGAGGATCTGCATGTTTCGAGAAGTTATTGTTCGAACGGTGAATGCCAAATCCAGTGTTCTTCGGGTTATGTGGATGAAGATGAGGATCTTGCGAATGGATGCGAGACGCAGGTCACGTTTACCTGTGGAAACGGCATAGTCGAACTGGGCGAGATGTGTGATGGTCTTCGTCTGAATGATCACACATGTGCATCGATCGTAGGAGAAGGATCGACGGGGGTATTGACCTGCCGACCGGATTGTCTGGGTTTTGACACAAGTATGTGCAGCGCCTCGACAACCTGCGGCAACAGAATTAAGGATGGTGCCGAAGTCTGTGATGGTGGTGATTTAGGTGGTGCAACCTGTGAAAGTGTTGTCGGTTCGGGTTCTACCGGTTATCTCGGCTGCAATTCGAATTGTTCAGATTTCGACACCTCCTTCTGCAGCGCGCCCTCCACATGCAATGGTGCCTCACTGGATGAAGGCGAAGTCTGCGACGGCGCCAATCTCAACGGAGCCACCTGCGAAACCGTCGTTGGCCCAGGCTCGACGGGCATTTTGGCATGTGCCGTGAACTGCTATGATTATGACCGTTCCCACTGCACCGCTGCATCGATTTGCGGCAACGGGCTTTTAGAGGCCGGTGAGGCATGCGATGGCACGAATTTCAATGGCGAAACCTGTGAATCCCTGGTTGGGAAAGGATCCCGCGGCACACTCAAATGCAACAGCTGCGTGATTTCGACAGAAAACTGCAGTGCGGCCTCGACATGCGGCAACAACATCATCGATGGCAATGACAAATGCGATGGCTCTGCCTTAAATGGCAAGACCTGTCACGATGTTGTCGGTGAGGGTTCGGAAGGCACACTCGGCTGCCGTGATAATTGCTCAGATTATGATATATCCGGGTGCACAGCTGCCTCCAAATGTGGCAACGGCATCATAGAAGAAGGCGAAGCCTGTGATACAACACGTTTAAATGACAGAACATGTGCGACAGAAGTAGGCTTTGGATCGACAGGCAAACTGGTTTGCAACAGCACATGTACAGGATTTATCACCTCCGGCTGCAGTGCTTCGACGACGTGCGGCAATGGCAAACTCGAAAGCACTGAACTCTGTGATACGACCAATCTCAAAGGCGCAACCTGTGATTCCGCCGTCGGCAGTGGTTCTGTAGGCACAGTGCTGTGCGGTTCAGACTGTAAATCCCTGAATTTATCGGGTTGTTCTGCAGCTACATCCTGTGGCAATGGCAAACTCGATGACGGTGAAGTCTGCGATGGAACCAACTTTAACAAAGCTACCTGCGAAACCGTCGTAGGTAAAGGTTCTTCGGGCACGCTATCCTGTGGCGATGGCTGCAAACATTTCGATATTTCCAATTGTTCCAAATCGCAGTTCTGTGGCGATGGTGAGATCAATGATAAAGAAGTCTGCGACGGCGAGAATGTCGCAGGCCGCACATGCGCGGATGTGGTAGGTTTTGGTTCTAAGGGGCCGCTCAAATGCGCGGACAACTGCATGAAATTTGACACATCCAAGTGTACCGCAGAAGAAACATGCGGCAACGGCAAACTGGATGCTGGCGAGGTCTGCGATGGCACGCTTCTGAACGGCGCGACATGCTCGGCGCAGGTAGGTTATGGTTCAACCGGAACATTGGTCTGCAACAAAACGTGTACAGGATTTGACTTTGACGCATCCAGCTGTACCGAAGCTAAAACATGCGGCAATGGTGTCCTGGATGAAGGCGAAGTTTGCGATGGCTATCTGCTCAATGGCAAAACATGTGCTCAGCAGGTTGGCTTTGGTTCGACCGGCACACCTGCCTGCAACAGTACTTGCACAGGCTTTACGAATGGCACCTGCACCGCAGCACTCACCTGCGGCAATGGCAAACTCGACAGCGGTGAACAGTGTGATACCAACTTCCTCAATGGCGCCACCTGCGAATCCGTCGTCGGCGTGGGTTCAACCGGCACGTTAAAATGCGATTCCAATTGTCAGTTTAATACGACCAATTGTGAAGCGTCCCGCGGATGCGGCAATGGTACGATCGAAGACAATGAAGAATGCGATGGCAAAGTTTTCCGCAACAACATTACAACCTGTAATGCTTACGCCCCCTCGCTCTACGAATCCGGAACAGTCACCTGCGACAAGAATTGCCGAATCAATGTCAGCGCCTGCAAATCCTGGTGCGGCAACGGTGTCGTGAACACATCCCGAAATGGGGTCTACATTGGCGAGGTCTGCGACGGAGAGAAATTCCCGTCCACATCCAACACCTGTGAAAAAGTTGTGGGCACAGGTTCAACCGGTGAACTGGTATGCGCAGATGACTGCAAAGCGATCAATACCAACATGTGTACAGCCCCAGCCTCATGCGGTGACGGAATTGTCAACCAGAGCAATGAAGATTGCGATGGCAGCAAATATCGCCTTGGATCGGACGACTGCTCCGCCTATGGTGATTTGTATCAGTCCGGAACAAAAGTAAGCTGCTTGAGCAATTGCACGGTCGATACCAGTGCATGCAAAGTCAAGGCCTATTGCGGTGACGGCATTGTCAACAATTCGGAAGAATGCGACCGTGATGCCTTCCTTCTCGGCGAAGATTCCTGTGCTGCATGGGATCCGAACAAGTATTCCTCTGGCAAAGTGAAATGCAACAATACGACCTGTAAAATTGATTTCAGCGCATGCATCGACAAACCGACCGCCAAATGCGGCAATGGCAAGCTCGATGAGGGTGAATGGTGCGATGGCAACCAGTTCGACGATGATATCAAATCATGCTCAGACTGGGATCCCAATTACGGCAGCGGTACCCTCAAATGTACGAGCGATTGCCAGATCGACGATTCAGCCTGCAAGGTGAAAGAATTCTGCGGCGACGGCGTCCTCAACAATGGTGAAGTCTGCGACGGAACCAAGTTCGTGAGCAACAGAACTTCCTGCAAGACCATCTTCCCCGATTTGTATTCGAGTGGATCTGTCACCTGCAAGAACGACTGCACCTACGACACCTCTGCATGCGTAGCCTATTGCGGCAACGGCAGTGTCAATACAACCAAAGGCGAAGCCTGTGATCACAGCGCAACAGGCGATAAATTCCTGCCAGCTTCGAATTCCTGCGCCAAAGTCATGGGCGCTGGTTATACCGGAACGCTGGCTTGTTCAAACGACTGCTCGGCGATTATAACAACGGGATGTAAGCTCTCTGAATATTGCGGCGATGGCATCGTCAATGGTGATGAATCATGTGATGGCACCAAGTTCCTCAATAATCAGTCTTCATGCAGTTATTGGAATTCCACCTATTCTTCCGGGAATATGACTTGCAATTCCGACTGCACCATGAATGAATCAGCCTGTGTTACCCCGGCCCAGCCGGAATGCGGTGATGGCATCATCAATCTGGACGCAGAAGAGTGCGACGGCAAAGCGATTCGTACTGGTCTCTCCTGGAGCTGCACCGACTATGATCCGGCTTACGCCTCCGGCACACTGACCTGTGCAAACAATTGTAAATTCTCGACATCGGCATGCGTACTCAAGCCGACCACCAAATGCGGCAATGGCAAGCTGGATGATGACGAGTGGTGCGATGGCACAGAATTCCTCATCTCCGAATGCGCCGAAGCCAGCACTGCTTATTCGAAAGGCACACTCAAATGCGATGCTGACTGCGACCTGGATTTTAGCGGTTGTACATTAAAGGCCTGCGGCGACGGCGTTCTTTCGGATAATGAAGAATGCGATGGCACAAAATTCCAGCCAGAATGGGATACATGCGCAAAAGCCGATCCGAGATATGGCGGCGGTACCCTTAAATGTGTCAAATGCGAAGTCGATACTTCCAGCTGTACGCTCAAATGCGGCAACAATAAACTTGACGATGATGAATGGTGCGATGACAACAAATTCCAGACAGGTGCCAGCACCTGTAACGATTGGCTGCCCGGTTCGACAGGCACGCTTTCCTGCAATTCCAATTGCGAAGTAGTCACTACCGGCTGTAAAGCCGCCCCAAGTGCCTACTGCGGCGATGGCGTTGCCAACACGGCTGCCGAAGACTGCGACGGCAACGATATCCTGACGACATCCTGCGTCGAATGGAGCCCCTCGACCTATATTTCGGGTACCATCAAATGCACCAATGACTGCAAGATGGACGAATCCGGGTGCGTCAAGCATCCCACCGCCACCTGCGGCAATGGCAAAGTGGAAACTGGCGAGGATTGTGACAAAACCGCATTTGCCGGCAACATCAAGACTTGCGCGGCCTACAGCTCCAGTTATGAATCCGGCAATCTCAAATGTACTTCCAGTTGCAAGATCGACACAAATGAATGCGTCCTCAAGAGTACCAACACCTGCGGCAACGGAAAACTCGATTCCGGTGAACTCTGCGACGGAACGAAGTTCGTCGAGAATAAAGACAGCTGTACACAATGGGGTGACTTCGCATCCGGCGTTGTAACCTGTTCCGCAGACTGCCAGATCGTTACAGCCGCATGCGTCAAAAAAGAGGATGTGGAATGCGGTGATGGTAAAATCAATCGGATTGACGAAGAATGTGATACCAACACATTCCTCAATGGATCGAACAAATGCTCCGATTACAGCTCGACCTTCACATCCGGTACGCTCAAATGCACAGAATGTAAGATCGATACGAGCAGCTGCACCAAACCCAGCACATCCAAATGCGGCAACGGCCAGCTCGATGACGACGAATGGTGCGATGGAACCAAATTCTTCGACGGCATCACCAAATGCTCCGATTACAGCTCTGCCTACAATTCAGGTACGCTCAAATGCAACAGTGCCTGTGAATTCGACATTTCTCAATGCACGCGCGTCAAACAATGCACGGTCGATATGGAAGCTCGCTGTGAAGGTCAATCTCTCCAGCTCTGCGACGGCACACTCGGCGAGTGGATCGAAATACTCAAATGCACGACTGGGTATTACTGTGATTCCGCTGCGGAAAAATGCCAAAAGACCACTGAACCGACAGTCCATCCGGCATGGTGCAACTTCCAGTGGTTAACGAATGACGCCAATCACTTTGGTTATGGCCGTATTCTCCTGCCAGACGGTAAAACCCCCGATGACGTGATTGCCTATATGGCCTGTACCAACGATCTGACCAAGCCCGTTTCCACCTGGACCACAGTGGACGCCTATCACAATGCATCCTGCACAGATTGCTATTCCAACACTGAATTCATGACAGTCGATCCCTATGCCGGCATTGGTGGCACAAACTATTGCACATTCATATTCGATTTCATCGAAGGCAATGGCAATAACAAGTTTGCCTGTCTCCCCATTCAATCCGGTGCAGCCGAACCGATTCATATTGTCGATGGCACAACCAAACTTTTAGCCGATCAGACGCGCCAGTTCACACGAGGTTCCTGCACCGAAAATACATTCCAGTGCGTTGGTTCCTCTCTCCAGATGTGCATCGATGGCACCTGGGGCGAAATGGAAGTCTGTGCAAGCAACAAAGTGTGCGATGCCAACATCGGTGAATGTGTCGCAGCGGGTGCATCTTACGATAATTTCGTAACGATGAATAATTGGTACGCTTCCAATAAGACCAGCTATAGTGAAAATCATTCCGAAACGATGTCTGATGGTTCCAAGATCACTGTAACCGGTGCATTCTACATTGCGGATCACATCATCGATGGTGTCACGGCAGTATTCAATGCCAAGAATACCTATTCGACCTCCGCAGTCATCAGCAACCTGAGCTCCGGTGTTGGTCTCATTTCATTCAAATATCAAAGCTGGGGCGCAAGTGGTGATAACCTGACGCTCAATGTCACAGATGGAACGACGACCAAGACGGTGACCGTTTCAAGCGCCAATCAATATGCCCAAACGGCATCCTTCACACTCAACAATGCGAGTGCGAAGACAATCACCATTTCGCCGGTAAGCAAGAGCTCGGCAGCTCGCGTCCTCATCGACGATATCCGCTGGACGAGCGCACCTTAGCGTAGAAGACGTTCCACGGGACGTCTTCGCTTAGGATTTGTTCTGTGTGGTCCGGCTTTTGGGCACAGCCCAATGCGCCGGACATCAAAGCCGCTATTGGCAAAGCCAATACGCGGCTTTTTTTATCTCGGAATATCCACCTGCTTGCGCTTCTTGTCCGGGAACAATTCTGGATGCAGCGCCATATCACGCTCTGTCGTCGCTTTTTCAATGGCTGTCAGCTTGCCATCGAGCATTTCCCAGGTTTCGATCAAATCATCAAATGAAGTCGGCGGCGCATTGCGGCGATCGATAAAACGCGCATAGTCGATGGTCAAATCGAAAAACCGGCTCTGTATTTCGAGCAGATTTTTCAATTCATCCGACTGAACGCGATTGCTGTGGGCCATATCATTGATACTCTTATCCAATGTGGCCACACTCCTCAAAAAACTTGCATACGTTCCATTCGGTTCTGCATACAATGTCCAGATGCGCTGCCAGGTTTTGAGCTTTTTCCAGCTCAGGTCGGCATTTGAAGTCTCACTGAACCACGCATAAATTTCGGTCAAACGCTGCACCAAACGACTCAGATGCAGCTGACACAGTTTAATCACAATCAGGGAGTGTCCCAGTGTGCGTTCATTGGCTTTGCTCTGTCGCCATGAAACGACCCAGGCACTCGTGCGCGGAGAATGGGCTATTTCTGCCTCAGGAAAACTCCTGCAGGCCCCCTGTTTACAAAGCCGAAGGAGTTCATCGCGAATCGCAAGCATGTGGGATTCCAACTCGGATATGGCCAAAAGGCTGCGTTCAGCCTCATCGATGCGCGATGGCGCATGCAGGGTTTCTACGACAGATGAGATGAAAGAACTCTGCGGCTTTCCTCGCTTTGTCAGAGGCTGTTCCGGTTCTGGTTCGACGCTGACTGCCGTATGGCTTAGCTCCGTTTTGATTTCCTGGTACAAAACATTCCACTTCTCGGCATTTTCTACCGCCGGATGCGAATAATAGTGAATGGGATCTATGAACTCAGGAAGTCCGCTCCAAATCGCATGATTCACATCATCCCATGCTTTCAGTACCAAATCCTCGCTACGGGAAAGCAACGCCTTTTGGGCACTGATTTGCTCCATCAGAGTTTCAAGCTGACTGGCGAGATAATTGTGATTGATGGAAGCATAATCCGGGGAATGAAGGCGTGTCCAAACCTGAACGGCCCCATCCTGAACTTTGGATAAAGCCCACTGCATCGGCAAAATATGGCTGTACAATTCAGAAAGGATGCGCTGACGTTTTAAATTCTGACTCACACAGGGCCAGGCAACAAGCGCATTGGGGGGAGCAAAATCCCGTTCTACAGCCTGGGTATGTACAGCCAGTGAACGATAAGCCGAAATCAACGCTTCAAATTCCGTTTGCCACTCATCCAACGCCGTAATCAAAGAATCCGCAGAATTTGCCAGATATTGCCAACGCTCACTCTGTTGAATTTGCCTATCCCAATTTTGCAACATCGTTTTTGCAGAAATAAACACGACTTCCGCATGGGCTGTTCGCGCCATCCTGGAATGAAAATCCCCCGGATTCCACTCACCTTTGGGAACAGGCTGGCCTGCACGCAAATCATCTATCTGGGAAACCATCGATAAAATGGGATTTAACACAGCTTGCTCGGCATCTTTGATGCGCCCCCCCGAAAACATTGCCAAAAAATGTTTTATCATCGTGGCAATTCCGCGCGCGGACATTTCAAGCCGGCCAAGACGCCATAAAACATTGCGATGAAGCTGTATGGCGAGCCGAAGCTGTGACCGCTGTTTCAGGCTGAAAGCCGAACTCGGGGGCGTACACGCAACCGCAGGACTCATCTGTAAATTGGACAGGACAAGTGCCGATTTGCGCTCTTGTACACTTTGTTCATAGTTACGAAGCGCTTCCTTCCAGAGTTCCCTGTCTTCCCGCACAAGATGCGTCTCAAGCGCATCGGGCATGGCAATCGGATGACGCAAGGCAACACTCACACGGGACCAGTCCTGTTGTGCAGTTTGCCACGCTTCGGGTGTCAAAAATGGCGTAATCTGCTTGTCCTGCCATTGCATCGAAGGAAGCGGGTCAATGGCAACTTCTACCTTTTGAGTACACCCCATACTCAACATGACAGCAAAGAGAAATACAGAGATTCTTTTCATGACAGAAAAAATATCAATGGCACCGCGTATTGAGCGCAAGCCAATAGCGGTGCCCGCAGTGCGTATTGGCAAAGCCAATAGCACGCAGCCCCGCCCCAAAAACGGTCAGACACCCAAAGCTTGCGCAACCAAAAGGGAACAAAAAAAGTAGAATAATTGGAACAACTTTTGCGTTATAAAGTGGTTTAGCATCACTCAGGATGCGACACTTCGTATAACCATTATCATTATAAATAGTTCATTTGACAAAAAAAACACCACTTTGACAGGAGATTCCCATGAAAATCGTAAAATTTGCACTGGCACCAGCTGTACTTCTTGCCACATTCCTTTTTGCAACAAGCGCCTATGCAGATATCGATATCCGTGCAGGAATCGATTTGACCGTTGCAGGAATCTCCGAAGACTCGGCCATGATCGAAAATGGCAGAATTTATCGCCAGCATCTCGAATTTGAAGATCCGATGATTGGCGCGAGTGGAACCCTATCGGTTGGCTATCGCTGGACGGCGTTTGGTCTGTATATCGAGCAGGTCATGGGCGGGCTTTGGTGGACCGGCCCGACGAGCGAAATAGAAGGTTACCAATACGAAGATTCATCCTTTTTGGGAGGCACCTTCCTGACGGCCAAATTCATCGCGCCGCTGGGTGCAACGGAATTTGACCTCGGCATTGGCCTGGGCGCCATGTATTCTGCCGGTCCCAAATGGGGCGACGCAGACTACAATAAAGGCTATACCATTATTATTGATAAAGACATGGACCCCGGCGCCGCATTTGCCGTCCGCTTTGTGATGGGCTTTACCCACTTCTTCGGCGACCTCATCGGAATCGGTCTGCATCTCGACTACAACGTGGCCTTCAATTTCGTCAAACCCAACAAAAATATATGGGGCAACGTGTCAAACTTTGAATCGACTATACACCAGTTCAATCCCGGTCTGCACGTCCAGATCAAAATCTAGCCGATTTTGTGATACCACTCAGCCGCCAGCCTTGTATGTT
>DGWW01000045.1 GCA_002395385.1 Myxococcales bacterium UBA4248 | reverse complement strand
TGGAGAATCATCAGATTCCGCAAGCCGATGACAGCTTTACAAAACTCGTTACCAAACAAACGCATTACGGCAATGTGTTCGATACTGTTTACAATATGTACAGTCAAAGACGAGAAAATGAAGCTGGCCTGGAATGGCTCGAAAACAAGGTGCCCACGGTTTTGAGTACTTCGGAGAATGCCGAATACATAAGTTCGCTCGCAACGGTATATAAACTCGAATATGATAATCATCGAAATGATGACAAAGCGCATCATTTTCGGGATAAAGCCATTCAAAGCAGCAAAAAGATGGCTGAACTCGACCCGCAGAAGTCACTGTCGGCCGCTCAGACGCTCGCCAGTCTGGAAGATTATGATGGGGCATGCAAGGCATTTGAAGAAGCCAATAAACAAAAAATGCGATTTAATGCCGGGCAAAAACGCGAAAATATCCGTGCCATGATTAGGGCTGGCAAATCCGAATCCCAAATCAAAAATATTTTGTCCATGATGTTTTGCAAGAATGGACAGTCGCCATGCTATGGCAATGGCGAACCCAGGCAGATCGGCAACAACGACACGCGTGATGCCGACAAAGAAATGTTCGAGATGATCCAGCTCCTCGAATATGAGCAATCGCTCCATCTTGGGCAAAGACTGCTTGAAAGGCAGCTCGATAACCCCAATGCCCAGATGCGTGCGAAAGCTTATGGTTATCTCGTGCGTATGGCGATGGCAGATGGTGATACGAAACAGGTTCGGGACTACAATACAAAACTCGAAAAAATTGCCGACAATAATGATGATTTGCACATCAAACTGGCCGAAACTGCATTGAATATCGGCGATTATGATCTGGCTGTTCATGAATTGACACAGGTTCAGATGTCGCGTCCAGATTCCCGGGAAGTCATTCAACTCGAATTAAAACTCGCCAATCGCGCTCCCGATCATAAAGATGCACAATTACTCGCCGAAACAACCCTCGAAGCAGCCGAAGGAGTTTATCATCGTCTCGACTGGATCTCTCAATTCTTCGAGCAGACGGGGGATTATCCAAGGGCATTGCATTATGCCGAAAAAGCTTATGCTGCTTCGGTTGTGCCCAATAACGACATGCGAAGACGTCTGGTGACGCTCAATCTTCTGGCTGGCAAGGTTGATTCAGATTCCTGTCAGAACGTATTGGGACAGCTCAAATCCTCGAGTTACTGGAAATCCGAGAATATTGCCAGTATGGCCGAAGATGCGCAGAAGGCAGGGTATCCGGATCTCGCACAGTCATGGATGCGCGAAGCGATAGCGAATGCACCGGATAGTGAGAAAAATCCCTCTGCGCTGACAACCCTTAAAAGGCGAAAACTCGAAATGGCACTCGAATCCGAGTCCGACGGACAAATTGCACAAAGTCTCGAAGAGGCCGTTTCTGCACCGATTACCGAAGTCATGGATCCTCTTCGCGATAACGGATCGATGCTTGATGCGTTCGAAGCAATCGATCTCTTTGAGCAGAATGGCGAATATGAAATGGCCATATCTTCTCTATTGAGCGTTCTTGAGGAGTACCTTCAGACACGTGGTGTCAGTGCCACTCTGCGGGCATTGCAGGATTATTCCAATGCCGCTCCCGGATATGAAAGTATCGTCGCACACATTTTGGCTCGACACGCACTCATGGGAGAAAATCCATGCAGCGCTATGGGATATGTATCTGAAATCCAATCCCCCGAGATATGGGCACACATTCTCATACGTTGTACGGATGCTCAGCAAAATGTCCTCAGTGCCATTGAGGATTTAAGAAATTCCATGACGCACTATCGACGAACATCGTTCGATAATCGATTATATCAATCTCTTTTGAATGCTAAAAAGGTTGATTCTGCCGAATTGTATGCCAATACCATGGGGTATGCGAATACCCCATTTGAACAATTCCAGAGAACGTTCGCAGCTTCGGGAGCATTGGCTGGTTTAAAGGAAGTTGCTAAACATCCAGTAGAAAAAGAAAAAATTCGCGATGTCTATGTGACACTGGCTGCAGCTGGATATGCCACAGAAGCCAATGAATACGCTAAAGAACAAATGGAGAATATCCCCGAAGATACGCGAACATACATCTCGGCATCGGCTATCCTTTTGGGCAGTCATGATGAGGTGTTTGTCAGAAATATGCCGGGACAGTCTCCAAATGATCTCCCCATGCTGACAGACGATGAGTCGGCTCAGCTGATATCCGTGGATGCAATCCAATCCTGGTTGAACGACACGCCTACCAGCAAACTTGGCCCTGTGATTCAAACCGCCGTTCGCTGCGCCTTTGTCAATCCTTCACAGCATGATGCTATTCTGCAGGCGGTCGAGAAGGAGATCGAAAATCGCCACAATAAGACTTCACTTTACACGACATTGGCACAAACCGAGTATGAAATTGGCCTGCATCAGGATGCTTATCGGAATTATCAAAAATTAATGCAAATGGTTCCTGCTTCAGATTACTATTATCGCATGCTTTCTGCAGCCGAAGCTCGCATAGGGAAGACCGATGAAGCATGGAATACTGCTCAAACTGGCGCACGAATCACGAATAATCTCATCCAGTATTGGGATGAAACAGCCAAACTTCATCGGACCTCCCCAAACCAACTGCGCATGTATATTAATGATGCACAGCTTGCACTTTCACCCGCAAATCCGGATATTCTTGCAGAACGTGCCGGGTTGGCCTTACAGAACGGAAACTCCGAGCAGGCAAACGCGTTTGCCGTCAAAGCCTATCAATCCGGCAAAAACCGAATTCTGCCCAAACTTACAAAACTCTACGAGCAGGATAATGCGCTCGCATCTATGCCTGAAGAGATATGCACTGGAAACGAAAATTCCAAACTCTCATGCGCTGCACGTATTGAGCTGGCAAAGGGCAATCAGCAGACTGCCGAGGAAAAAACACTTCTGGCGGCTAAGACGTCACCATGGCCCATTCAAACTTACGCGGAAATCGCTCAAAAATATATCGATCAAAAACAATGGCCCCAGGCAGAACAGGCAATCGCTCAGATGATGTCTAATTTCCCGCATGCCTATACACCCTATGTTTCTCGTGCGGTTTATGCTCTGGCTCAGAACCAGCTGGACGACGCATGGAACGACTACCTTCAGGCGCGTAGTCTGTCGCTCGACACACAACCCTGGATTGCAAATCTCATTCGAGCTTGCGCGCTTGCTCAAAATTCCGATTTTGCAAGACGACTCTATCAAAGTGAAATCGATCTGGGGACGATCGATGAAGATCTTTGGGCAAATACACTCATTCAGACTTTCCTCGATCCCAAAAGCGCTCAAATCCTCAGTATTCCTCAAAAACAACTGGCACAAAATGGTCTGCAGTTCATCGAAAAAGTGCTGCCTCGCATGGCTTACATGGGCTCCGACGAAAAACGAATGCAGATGGCTCAACTCACCTACATAGGTACACATTAAATTTGATATTTCGCGTTCAATTACCTATGGTAATAAGAACGCGAACGCGGCTATGATATACGCCGCGTTGGCTCGCTATATCGCTGCGCGATATACGCTGCGCCTGTTTTTTACATATCCCCCATAGGGCCTTTACGTGAAACACCATTGCATACATACCCTATTGCTCGCACTGATGCTTCTCAGTGGGACGCTCCTGTGTCTTTCGGGGCCTGCTTGTGCCGAAGAAAGCCATGGCAAAAGCACCCCTGCGTCCAACAATAAGGATGCCAATCCCAAGGCCAAAAAAAAATCGACGCCCCCAAAAGATATCCCGCCCATTGATAATAATCTCGACGGTAAATCTGATAAATCCAAAGCAGGTTCCAAATCTTCCACAAAATCATCCGATTCTTCTAAATCATCCAAATCTAAAAAATCCAAGTCTGCCAAATCCACTCAAAGTAAATCCTCATCTTCTAAACATAAATCATCTAAATCATCTCATTCCAAATCCAATCGCGAGGATGAAATTCATATTTCCAATACATCGAGGTCACATTTCTCACAGGCCGAAATCAATCGTTATAAAGAAATGCCTTTCGAAACATGGGAAAGCCCGACGGGTAAATCAGAATTAGGGCTTCCTATCGCCGAAAACATGGCTCAGCCTTATCCCTATAGCAATTTGTTGCGCCAGTACGACGGCAATAATTGCCGACATCGGGGCCATGATATCGGTTATGTCGGCGAAAAAAATAATGGCATGGGAACTGTCATTAATTCTGCCGCAAATGCTGTCATTACCCTGATAGGGCGCACAGGCGAAGATACCGGTGAATTCGGAAAACTCGATAAACGCTCTGGATATGCCGTTCGCACCAAAAAGTCTTTTCCTCGTCAGGTTCTTGCTCCCGGTTATGGGATTGTTTATCCCTTTTCTACCAATTATGGCCGGTGGCGTAGCGGTATGGTCATCGTGACCAAAGTTCTCGATGGACCGCTCAAAGACTATACGATCCGTTATATGCACATGGGGGCCATCCGCCCCGATCTCAAAGTTGGCGACACGGTCAAAGCCGGTGAACATATCGCGCTCATGGGCGGAACAGCAGTCCTCGATTCGTGGCCGCATCTCCATCTTGATGCAGAATCCCCCACCGGGAAACGCATCGACCTCGGGCCTTATATCGGGATTCCCGAGTCCGGCTCGCATTGCCGGGGCAGATCATCCAAAAGCAGTTCCAAATCCTCTAAATCGAAAAAATCGACGAAATCATCTTCCAAACGTTCGGGTTCGTCCAAATCATCCATGAAGGCGACTTCTAAGACGACAAAACCCAAGCACCGTCCCCGAAGTTCATACACCCAAAAGGCTGTGACAGAACCCGCGCAGACACGCACATTAGAGCGATAGTTCTTTTGGGAATAAAATGGCGAGAGACGTGTCGTGACACGTCTCAATGCGAGCCACAACCATGGGAACCAAAATAATAACGCAGCGTATCCCGCAGGGATAGCGGCGTTGGCGAGCAGTAGAGACGTGG
>DGWW01000281.1 GCA_002395385.1 Myxococcales bacterium UBA4248 | reverse complement strand
GTCGCCGCCCGAACGTGTACGACACGATGTCGTTTCACGTTCGGCTTTTCATCTTATAACACCGTTCAAGGGGGTTCGGGGGAAAGGCGTTCGAGTTTGCGCCATCGGCGCCTCTCGAACGCCGTCCCCCGACGTGGGGATTGTCAAGGGTGTCACGCAACACCCTTGACCGCTCGCCGCGTAGGCGCAAATGATTGTATTGAGAAGCATATTCACGTCGGTTCAACATAGCTAAAATACATTCTTTTCGGAGGATGTCATGAAAAATAAAAAACGTACAATCCTCAATCTCATCCCACTTGCGTTGCTGATCGGATTATCGATTTGGGTGCTTGCTATTTACTCCGATTTACCCCAAACAATCCCAATTCATTATAATATGGCCGGTGAACCCAATGGCTGGGGAAGCAAAACAAATATCTTCATTCTGCTTGGAGTGCTGGGAGTTTTGGATTTGTTTATGGTTGGGTTTACGTTGATACCCAGAAAATATGCCATTGATTTCATCAATGGCGCAGAAGGATGCACACAGGAGGGGAAGGAACTCATCTATGATGCAAGCATGGACATTCTGAGAATCATTAATATATTCGTCAATCTGGCACTGGGATATGTACTTGTAGCCCCTTTATGCGGTTATCCAATGAATTATGTCTGGCTGCCTGTCGTTGGCATCGTTTCGGTTTTCGTATGGGGAGCTGTCAAATGCAATAAAATCAAAAAAATGCATCAAACAGATGCTAAAGGTTGATTTTTTATTCTATTCTATTACGATTTTGCCCGTGAGACTCTCGTGCGGGCGAGGTTTTTATGACGAATTTATTTCTAAAAAAATGCATTCTGCTGGCTTCTGTGACTTGCATCATCGGATGTACCGAAACCGATGGCACGACCTCATCCACAAATTCCGGACAAACACCCGTCGAAGTCGTACCAACAACTTCCCCTGGTAATCAAGATCCGGGAAATCAAAATCCGGGTAATCAAGATCCAGGAAATCAAAATCCGGGAAATCAAAATCCGGGAAATCAAAATCCGGGTAATCAAACGCAATCCAATTGCCGCCCCGATGCCAATCCAAGTTACCCACAGCTCGTCACCGACGAAGACTGGGCACGTGCTTTGGTGGCGGGTACCGTCCCCGCGGATGTCGCTTTTCCGACGATTGCGTACTCGTGCGGTTTCCCTGTTCTCACCGATGATAATTCCGTCATTTTTATACATTGGTACACAGGCGAAAATTGGTCTGTTGCTGGCGGCTTGACCAATTGGGAAACCAAACCCATGGTCGCTGGCAATGGCATCTGGTCTGCTGAATTGCCCATGCCCGCCGATATCGCCAACAATAATACATATAAATTCGTCATGAATAACGCCGACTGGCGCCCCGATCCCTGGGCACTGCGCTACGATTATGACGAAAATGGCGAGATCTCGTATATCACCAAACCCGCCAATAAACAGCATCTCATGCGGTGGCATGATTTCAAAAGCCCGCAGGGTCTCAAATCGCGAAGCCTCCATGTACTCGTGCCACCCAATGACGGCCCTTACGATGTTGTCTACGCACACGATGGCCAAAATATCTTCCAGACCGATGGGTATAGCGGCGGCTGGCGGCTGCGCGAAAATATGACCAATATCGGCGGCAATTTCCTCATCGTCGGCATCGCAAATACCGATGACCGAATGAACGAATATACCCATGTCGACGATACGGCCTTCGGAACATTCTACCCATCCAAAGGCGATCAATACGCCGCTTATGTCGAGGAATCCGTCCGGCCGTTCATCGAATCCAAATTCCAGACAACTGCAAAAGCCGGCGTCATGGGCTCGTCTCTCGGCGGCCTCATCAGCCTCTACATCGCCTATAAATATCCCGATCGCTATCGCATGGTACTCGCACTCTCGCCAACAACCGCATGGGGACGCTTCGGCAATGACAACGGCACCACTATCGCCGATCTCTACGAAAAAGCCGGACACCGCTCCACTATCCTCTATCTCGATAACGGCGGCTACGAACCACAAGGCGGATGCGCATCCTTCCTCGGTATCGACGCGGCAAATCTCGACGAATCCGATGGCGCCAGCGCACTCGATAATATGTGCTATACAAAAGATTTTCTCAATCGAATGCAAAATATCGGATATCAATTCGACAACGATCTATATCACTGGTATGAGCCCGGGGCGCGTCATGATGAAAAGGCATGGGCCGCACGCGTTTACAGACCACTCCAGATCTTTATGGAAAAATAATATTTGATATAATTTTGAGGGAGGGCGTGCTATCGAATCTTTGCGATATTCATCGCAAAATCATCGATACGCACGCCATTTTTGCTATGCCCTGCGGGCATACGCAAAAATATATTTTAATATATCACGCATACATAATAACAGCCCTGGTGTCGCTAAAATATGATATTAACGGTTAAATCCAAAGAAACGTCACATCCTGATTATATTTACAACTGGTATATTTCCAAAAACTAAATAATTCTAACAAAAGCCCCGAAGGTGCGAAATATCACAGCCCGGGGTGAGCCCGAAGGGCGTAACCCCGGGTAAAGGAATCCCCTAAATAATTCTAACAAAAGCCCCGAAGGGGCGAAATATTATAGCCCGGGGTGAGCCCGAAGGGCGTAACCCCGGGTAGTCGAAATATCATAGCCCGTGGTGAGCCCGAAGGGCGTAACCCCGGGTAAAGGAATCCCCTAAATAATTCTAACAAAAGCCCCGAAGGGGCGAAATATTATAGCCCGGGGTGAGCCCGAAGGGCGTAACCCCGGGTAGTCGAAATATTATAGCCCGTGGTGAGCCCGAAGGGCGTAACCCCGGGTAAAGGAATCTGTTAAATAAACTGTTACAATCGTATACATTAATTTTTTTGATCGCTCTATCCAAAAACATTATTATATAATGGGAGTGTTTGATGGGGTACTCGTCTGTCCGGCTGGATAATAATTATTTTTTTATTAAACGAAATTGAATGCTAAAGCGGGAGTGGGCAAATGAATAGAACAATTTTAATCTGTGCAGTATGTATAAGCCTTATCGCTGGATGTACTGACTCTGGATCGTTCGATTCTGATCCCGCATCGAATGAGCCGTTCGAAACACCGCAGCAACAAGAGACTCTTTCCCCTTCGGGAGAGACGCAAGCCCAACAAGATGGCCAATCCCAGCCGCAAGAATCCGGAACATCAATGGAGGCACCAGAGACTGAGAAGTATGCAATCAGTGTCTTTCCTCGAAAACGTTTGATGACCCACGAAGATGGGACGGTTGCTTCGTTTGGTGTCTCTCTCTCGAAAGCTCCGTCGTCAAATGTAACCGTCGTCCTCTATGGTTCGCCTTCTGCCGAAGGCAGGGTCATGCTCGACAAACTGGTATTCACGCCTGATAATTGGAAGATATCCCAATATGTCGGGGTCATGGGCGTTGACGATGACCTCATGGATGGTAACCAGATTTTTACAGTCTCTTTCGAAGTCATGACCGATGACCCCGATTATCGCGACCTCACCATCGATCCCGTTGAGATCGTCAATGTCGACAATGACATCGACAAGGGGTTCGTCGCTCCCAACACCCTCCATTATCTCAGACCGGATCTGGGCCTCGAAACAGATGATTATGGCTCGCGCACTTATCTCGAATTCGGACTCTCCAATCGCCCGGCATACGATGTCATCGTCGAACTCGAAAGCAGTGATCCCTCTGTTGCTGTGCCCGAGCGTTCCCGGTTTGTCATTGCGCCCGATGAATGGGGGGATGTCGTTGAAATCCCCGTGATTGGTGTCGATGACAATGCCCAGAAGGGCGATCGACCCTTTACGATCAATATTGTCAGCGTGCAAAGCGATGATCCCAGCATCGACAGCCATGCTGTTGATTATAATATAAATGCCTATTCTAATGAAATTGCCGGCATAACCTACGACCGCAAGGATCATGAAAAAGGAGTTGTCATTAAAAATATTTCCAATAAGGACGACAAACATCTCCTCGTTCACGGAACGGTCTCCGAAGATGGCGATTATGTGGAATTTTCCGCCCATTTGGAGTCCAAACCACTCTCTGAAAAAAAAGTCACAGTCGCTGGAATCGTCACAGATCACAACGAAGGACGCATCGAACCTGATTCGCTCACATTTTCCGATAAGGATTGGGATCAACCAAAAACATTCCGCGTCTATGGGGTGGATGATCAAGTCATAGATGGTGACATCTTCTTTGGCGTCAAATTGGTGACTTATAGCGACGATCTCTCCAAAAACGAAATTGCCGGCGACATGCTCGTGTTTTTAAACCGCGATAATGATGGCGTCCTCGAAGAGCCGCTGGAACCTGCACTTATCGTGCGCAAAGCCCATGACGTCCTCTATACCGGTGAAGATGGCATGTCTAAAGCCATCCACCTCAAACTCAATCGACAGCCATCCGAAAATGTACGTGTCTACTTTTCAAGTTCAGACCTATCCGAAGGAAAAGTGGTCACAAATATGGTCTCCAATATTAACTATGACGACAAACGACCTTATATCGAATTTTCTCCTTTCGATTGGAATGTCGAACAGGAACTGATGATTCAGGGGCAGGATGATCAGGACGTCGATGGCAACGTCGATTATCACTTGTCCTTTGTAACCGAAAGCGACGATCCTGCTTTTAATCATATTGCCACACCTGTCGTCAACTTCATCAATTTTGACAATGATGAGGCTGCTGCGACACCTGCAGTAGATAATTCAATCGAAAATAATAATTATTATCTAAATACAGATCTAATTCTCGTTTCGGGCGTTGACCCAAATAATACAAATATCGTTTCTGGTGAAAAGATATTCTGGCTATCACTCGCTAAAAAACCAAAAGATGATGTCTCCATTCAGTTGACAACCACAAACATCCAATACGCAGGTCTGAATTATTCTGATTACGATAAACCGACAAATTCTGTAACATATCAATTCACCCCGGATAATTATGATCAAAAACAGGCAGTGAAACTCATCCTCAGAGATAATATTCCCAATAATGCCCAATTTGTAATTCGAATCAAAAGTCCTGTCTCAACAGATCCGCTGTACGATGCATTAAGTAGAATTCAAATCCCATTTGAATATATTGAATCTGCGGGCGGAGAAACACCCGTAGAACCCTCTCCTGTCAATAATATTCAATCAGATGAGCCACGACTGGTATTTGAACCCAATATCTGTAATTCCGTTGGCGCTGTTCAGTATGACGGTAAATCACAAATATACAAGGTGCATTTAGCTAAACAGCCTAAGAATAATGTTAAAGTGACTTTCAGTATCCCAGATGAATATAAAGATTGGATTCAATTTAAAAATAATAAATATAATCTAACTTTTAAACCTTCTAACTACGATGTCGATCAGACCATCGAGATCGTACCGCTCAAGCAACAGACAGATTCCGAAAAATTGATCTCATTGGCCTATACAATGACGAGTGCCGATGAAAATTATGAAGGCGATGATCCCAATGGATGCACCGCTATGATGTATTATCTCAATAATGATTCCACACAGCAGCAGACACCACGCACACGAAAACTGCGTATCATGGCTGCTAATACGACATCTGGAAAAGATCAACGCTATGAAGATCCTGGCATGAATATGTTTTATGCCATGGATCCTGATATTATACTCATTCAGGAATTTGCACCCTCTGCAAAAAATGTCGTCCAATTATTAAAAGAACATTTCGGCGTTGAATATCATTATTATGCCGGTAAGGGACATATCGGCAATGGGATTATTACAAAGGGCGATATCAAAATCAAAAAGACCTTTTCTCAGGCATCCGCAGTTCCACAAATTACAAATCGACAATACGATGCCGCTGTGATCGATATTCCTGGTAATAAAGATCTACTCGCTGTTTCTCTTCACCTCTATACAAAAACGGACTCTGAAGGATACTCCCAAAAAGATGAATACCCTGCTGTCGCAGAATTTATTCGATCAATTCTAAATCAAGGCGATTATTATATTGCTGTCGGCGGCGATTTTAACACGACTTCGAATTATCAGGTCAACCGGAATTGGAACTCTTTGCTCGCGACCAATGTCTCCTATCCAAGAGATCAAAATGGTAATTTCAAGACAAATGCTAACCGCAAACAACATTATGACTGGCTTCTCGTCGATTCTAAATTACAGGATTTAGCAATTCCTGTTTCAATCGGATCGAAAGAATTCCCCTATGGTTATGTACTCGATTCGCGCGTACATACGCCATTGTCAGATATTTCTCCGGTTCGGTACAACGATTCTAAGGCCAGCCACATGCAGCACATGCCCGTCGTAAGAGATTTCCTGATCGAGTATTAGGAAATGCCCCCCGAGGTACGACTAAACCTATCTATGAGCCAAGGGCTGTTACTACTTAGTCCGGGGCAGAGTCCCGGCTGAGTAGTAACGACATATCCCCATGACGTCGAATTGTGATTGAAACAAAACGACAACATGATATACAATAAACTCGGAACGAATGTTTGGCTTCTGAGGATTGATATGTCAAAATATACCGTACTCTTTAACCCACTCGCCGATAATGGACGAGGAGAACAAAATGCCC
Source organism: Myxococcales bacterium UBA4248 (assembly GCA_002395385.1). Classification (GTDB taxonomy): domain Bacteria; phylum Myxococcota_A; class Bradymonadia; order UBA4248; family UBA4248; genus UBA4248. Next base: position 2,333 of record DGWW01000281.1, on the reverse strand, counting down.
GAAAACTTGAGTCGATGATGCAGGGCAATGAACTCGAATTTACGGACATTACAAAGATTGAGTCATACCGTCAGTTTTTTGAAAAATATGACCAGGATATGCACTTTGTCATTGCGGGAGGAGACGGGACACTCAATCATTTTATCAATGGCGATACCGTCGGAAATCGACAAATCCTGTATTATCCCTCCGGCAGCGGCAATGATTTCTTTCGCGATGTCGGCGACATCGGACAGGGAAAACCCTTCCTGCTCAATCCATTTCTGGCCAATTTGCCCGAAGTGACCGTCCAGGGTAAAACCAGCCGATTTATCAACGGTATCGGTTACGGCATCGATGGCTACTGCTGCGAAGAAGGCGACAACCAGCGCGAAAAAACACATAAACGTGTCAATTATACGGCCATTGCACTCAAGGGGCTCTTCTATGATTACCATCCTAGAACGGCTAAAGTGACCGTCGATGGCCAAAAACACGAATTTCGCAAAGTATGGATGGCGCCGACGATGAATGGTCGGTACTTTGGCGGCGGTATGATGGTCACCCCCAATCAGGATCGGCTCAACCCAAAGAAGACTGTCACATTGATGGTGGCACACGATTTGAGCCGCTTGAGAATTCTGCGCATGTTCCCGCTCATCTTTAAGGGAAACCATGTCCAGTCCGAAGATGTCATCACCATCTTTGAAGGGCACGAAATTACTGTCGAATATGATATTCCATGTGCCCTTCAAATCGATGGCGAAACCGTGACCGATGTTGTGAGCTATTCGGTTAAATCCTGAGATTTTCTGCGCTTTTGAACCCATAACGTCAGCGCGACAATGCCAAATCCACAAAGAACGGCGATGATCGTGGCCGCAAGCTGAGGTGTATCGCCCGACGGAAGTATATTGACTAACTTGCCCGCCTCATTGGCTTCTTTAAATGGCCATATCGCACGCGAACAACCAAGTAATATGCCGATAATGGCTGCTAGCGTCATCTCGCGGTAGTGCTTGATGAGCCACGAAAAAACGCGCGAAAAGATGGCAATCCCGGCGAGTGCGCCGAGAATGAAGCAGCCAAGATATAAAAGATGGTGCCCGTAAAATGTACCGTTGGCGAGTCCATGAATAAAGGATTTGCCGGTATTGAGCATAAAATAGTAACACCCGAGTACGAGCAGAATAAAACTCCCCGAAACGCCCGGCAAAAGCATGGCACAAATCGCGCAGAATCCGGCAATCAGACAATACAGGTAGTAGGCTTTCGGAACAAAGACGCTTGCCCCCTCCGGGATAGTGTTGGCATCCAGCATTGGTACGTTTGCGTTTTGCGGCAAGGCCATGACATCTGCTGGCGGGATAAAGCACGGCGCTTCGCGGCAAATGCTTTCGAGCGTACTCCCTTGGGAAGTGATTTCGACGAGCTGAGTCGGCGGCGAAAACTGCTGTCCCAGGATAAAGAAGAAAAAACAAGCGCATATTGCGATCGGAATGAAATAGATGCCGCGCCATTGCTTAATATCCAGAATTGGCGTGATCATCGAACCAAGCACGAGGCCAAAGAAAATGCCGCGCATAATCTGCGGGAATGACTCCATCAATTTAGGAATAACCAGACTGGCTGCGACAAAAGCTGTCGCAAGCCCGGCAAGCAGCACGAGCAGCCACGGCAAATCGGCAGCTTTGCTTGTCTCACGAAAGTGTGCGCGGCTTTCTTTCGAAAATTTGCCCTTAAACAACTCAAAAAATGACTTGAACAGCGCGAGGTTGATGTTCTTGAGCGCCGTGATAAATCGCTCGTAAATGCCGAGCAAAACCGCAACAGTGCTGCCGCTGACACCAGGGACGATGTCGACCGTCCCTATGGCCATACCTTTAAAAAATAAGATGATTTTCGATTTCATAAAGTCCCTCAAATGGATGCTTTATTGTACTTTGAGAACAGCCCCCTGTCGGAACTGCATTCGCCTCTTCCTGTATTTACAATAATTATTCATGATTCACTATTCACGATTCACTTAAATGTTGTTTAGGGGGCCGAGCCCCCTTCGGCGCTATCGCGCTTTGCGCGATACGCGCCTACCCCCGATGCGGGGTTCCACCCCGCAACGCCCCGACTGCCCCCCCTGGGCTGTCAAATTTTAAAAATGCTTGACTATATGTAAATCACAAAAAACTGGATGATTGCTTGGTCTGAGCCCTGAAAGGGCGAGAAGAGTACAGCCCGGGGTGAATCAAAAGGCGCGTAGCGCCACTCCTTAAAATCCTGCCCTCGCCATTTATGGAGAGGGCGGGATGTCAGGCAACGCCTGACAGGGTGGGTGAGGTCAGCGTAACCCCGGGAAA
>DGWW01000279.1 GCA_002395385.1 Myxococcales bacterium UBA4248 | reverse complement strand
CGGTGGTGGTACGTTCGATATCTCCATTCTCGAAGTAGGTGACAATGTCGTCGAAGTTATTTCGACAAACGGCGATACCCATCTGGGCGGCGATAATATCGATGAACTCATCATCGACTGGTTGGTCAAAGAATTCCGCAAAGACAGCGGTATCGATGTTTCAAACGACAAGATGGTGCTGCAGCGTCTGCGTGACGAAGCCGAAAAGGCCAAGAAGGCTCTGTCCTCGATGACCACCACGAACATCAACCTGCCGTTCCTCACGGCGGATGCTACCGGCCCCAAACACCTCAATGTCAATCTGTCCCGTGCACAGTTCGAAGACATGATCTCCGGCATCGTTGCCAAGACCCTCGAACCCTGCAAGAAAGCCCTCCGCGATGCAAACAAATCCGTCAGCGATATCGATGAAGTCGTGCTCGTCGGCGGTTCAACCCGTATTCCTCTGGTCCAGCAGGAAGTTGAGAAATTCTTTGGCAAGAAATCCAATCACAGCGTGAACCCCGATGAAGTCGTTGCCCTTGGTGCTGCCATTCAGGGCGGCGTACTCGCCGGCGATGTCAAAGACATCCTGCTCCTCGACGTTACCCCGCTGTCGCTCGGTATCGAGACCCTCGGCGGTGTCACGACCAAGCTCATTCCCCGTAACACCACGATTCCTACCCGCAAGAGCGAAATCTTCACCACGGCCGATGACAATCAGACCAAGGTTACGGTTCACGTCCTTCAGGGTGAACGTGAAATGGCTTCCCAGAACCGTACACTGGCTAAGTTCAACCTCGAAGGCATTCCCGCTGCACCGCGTGGCGTGCCTCAGATCGAAGTGACCTTCGACATCAACGCCGATGGTATCGTCAACGTTTCGGCTAAGGATAAAGCCACGGGCAAAGAACAGCGCGTCACGATCGAAGCTTCCTCGGGCCTCAATCAGAACGATATCGATCGTATGGTCAACGAAGCCAAGGAACACGAAGCCGAAGACAAGAAACGTCGTGAAGTCGTCGATGCTAAGAATGAGCTCGATTCGTTCATCTTCTCGGCCGAAAAATCCGTCAAGGATTATGGCGACAAACTCCAGGCCTCCGATGTCGATGCTCTCAAGGCCGCTATCGAAGAAGCCAAAAAACACAAAGACAGCGAAGATCTCGACGAACTCAAGAAAGCCAAGGATGACCTCATGCAGGCTTCACACAAACTCGCCGAAGTCATGTATGCTCAGGCCAATCAGCAGGGTGCCGCAGGTGCCGCTCCTGGTGCCGGTGCCCAGCAGCAGGCCAAAAAAGATGACGATGTGATTGACGCTGAATTCGAAGAGAACTAATATAGTATCTGTCATCCATAACACCTCCATGGATGGCTTTTAGCTCAGAGCCCGAACCTGTACGTTCGGGCTTTTTTTTTGTCTCCAAAATTCGAGAACTATAACGATTGGTATGCTATTTGCTATTTGAAATAAAGCCATTGCTGGCTATCTATTTGTTTACAGGAGAAAACTTATGAAAAAACTTGCTGCACTGACTATCCTCTTAGGCTGTTTATGCTCGTTTGGGTGTACAGAAACCGAATAAGCTATAGAGGAATTCTGCAAATGGGAAAAGAGCTGCAACATTCGCACTTATGATGCCTGTATCACCACTTATAAGGGATACCTTGAAAAAGCACCGGATTGTGAAGATGAACTGAACGATATGTATTGGGACGTTGAAGGTCTTGAATGCAAAGTTTACCATGGTTTGGTAAAGGGTATTCCAGTTTGTGACGATCACCTTTACTACGATTTCTCAACGGCAGACAGTTGTAAATCAAAGGTCGATATTGTTCAAAAAGCCTACGACCATCTCACGGTTTGCCTTGAGTCCAAAGGGGTAAAAATGGATTTGCCGCAATAGCCAAAGTCTATTTCACATGAATCAGATTTGAGATTCTGGAACGAAAAAGATGAGTGCGCCACCTATATACGTGGCGCATCGTCAGAAAGTTCAAATTACAATCATGTTACACTCCGCAAGAGCAACTACTCAGAGTGTAATGATGTATTGTATGGCTCTGTTTAAAGTATAACGAGTGTGTAGTAGTTTTTTATGAAACTTCGACAAACTAAAAGCTACAAGCGATAAGCTCGAATGAGAATTCCAATCGCAAAAGCCACACGCTCGTTAAACATAGCCAAACCTAAAGAACGATACATATCCACGGTGGTTAAACATAGCCTGTTGTATTCCATGCCCCGGTTGAATTGTGTGGACATTTTAGATATTCTCCAGGATTGAGGAATTGGCATATCAATTCATACAAGGGTTTCTCACCAATGGAGCATCAAATGAGACATATCACACGAATAAGTATCATGATCGCCTGTGGGTTATGTTTTTACGGTTGCGACGATGACAGCGAAATGATCATTAACGCAGGAAATACGGATCATTCCACAACGACACGGCCTGATGACAATCCGCAGGATCCTCAGGATGTCCATGACGACCAGCAAGATCCTCATGATGTCCATGATGACCAGCAAGATCCTCAGGATGTCCATGACGACCAGCAAGATCCTCAGGATGACAAAAAATGCAATTGTGATCAGGATGAACAATGCATAGACGGAGCGTGTGTTCGCAAGTGTGAAATCGGTTCGGAACTGTGTGGCGAAAATTGCCTGGATTTTAATCTGCTCCATCTCGAATCCTGTGATACATGCAGTGTTGGTTATTGCGATACCGATGCAAATCTTGCCAATGGGTGTGAAGCCAGTACTCAGAATGATGTGAACCATTGCGGCTCATGTGGTCATGTGTGTAACGCGGGCGAAAACTGCACAGAGGGCGTATGCACGCCAATTTGCCAGGAATCCGAGTTGTATTGTAACGGCAATTGTTTGATTGCGGCTGACCTTCATCTGGCCTCGTGCGATGCATGTGCCGAAAATTATTGTGATACCGATAACAATCTTGCAAACGGATGCGAAGCGTATGCACTTGCCGATGATGTGAACAATTGCGGTGCATGTGGACTGACGTGCAATGAGGGCGAATCCTGTGTTTTAGGCAGCTGCAAAAAACCTTATCGTGTCATGCTCATGAAAAATGGCGGCATTTACTCGGAAGCTTCGGCCAGCGGTGGTGGCGTTGGCAGTAAGTACGATTATGTCTATGTCTTTGAAGAACTCGATGGTTGGTACCATGTTACTTTGAACGGCAATGAAGGTTGGGTTGCCAAGGACGATACACTCTATGCCTGTGATGAGTGCGAGGGCCGTAAAGCCATCGATATGGCCGAAAAGATGCTGTACAATTCCGATACCCATATGTGTACATTCGACCATTACAATGCGAACACCGTCCCCGAGTTTACCGAAAAATTTGTCAGTCTGGCGGGGCACTCGAGCTGCAATTATGGGTATGATCTCAATTGCGCGAATTTCGTGACGGCCATTCTGCGTGCCAACGGTCTGATGAATTCCAGCGCATATACATTTGTCGATGATGTGTATGCACATTGCACATCCGGTAAGGATGGTTACCGCGTGATCGACAAATCGCAGGCAAAACCCGGGGATTTCTGGGTCACGAACACGATGAGTCATGCGGAACTCGTGGTCGGTTATTATAACGGTGCACTCCTTCTCATTGGTTCCAATAATTTTGATAAATCGACTTCCCTGACCAATATGTGCCTGGAAACAGCTTTGACCAATGGCAAGTATTCTAGCGCCGCCAATGATTACCAACGCGTCAGCTATGGCGGTGAGTATATGTGGGGGTACGTTTGCTCAAGACAGTAATTTTTGCGACAGGCATGCCGAAGTTTCTCGCTGCTGCATGTGAAGATTTATAACGATTCAGCTCCTATGCTTGTTTTTCTTCGAAAGCACAAATCATTCGTTAATGCATAATGCATCATCATGAATGCACAATGAAATGTCATACTTAGAGGGTTTGGATGATTCCTTTGGTTTTACAAAATCATTCAGCATTATGAATTCAAGAGATTTAAAGTATTTGAGGAAACAGGATCCCTACTCCAGGGCTGAATTGTTACGAAGAACTATGAGTCTCTGTATGATAGACTTTGGCATTCCTTAGGTTTTACGTTATAAAACTTAATTGTCCCGGTGTCTGGCCGGGATCGCTATGTAAGGATTTTGTTGATTTTTTTTTTGAGCATTTTTGCATTTGGAATTATTGTTCACAAAGCCCTTTTGCTCATTTTAGAACCATAGAGCTTTTTTGATAAATCGTATGTTACCAACTCTTTCCAAAGCGGAAAATAATTCTCAAAATCTGGAAAATAGCGTTTCAGCACCTGCTGCTGATTCATCTCAGATGTCCACGGGAAACTCAGAAACGACATCCAAGCTGCCGTTAACGAAGACACTACCCCCTGGTAAATCCTTGCCGCAGGCCAAGGCACTTCCACCTGGCAAATTATTGCCCCAATCCAAAACACTTCCGCCGAATAAAACACAGCCACAGGCCAATTCACTTCTTGGCAAAACCCTCCCGGAAGCACCGGCGCTGACATCCTCTGACACACTTCCAAAAGTACAGTCTTCCTCGGCTGCACCTGTGTCGCATATTCATCCGGTGCCTTCGTCCCCTTCTTTGCCACAGATACAGTCCCTTTCGGCAGTGACGATGCCACAGGGCCAGCCGGTACCTTCGTCTCCTTCATTGCCACAGATGCCGCTGTCTGTTCCGACGCCTTTACCTCAAGGCCAGCCGGTGCCTTCGTCTCCCTCTTTGCCACAGATGCAGCTGCCTGCCCCGGCAGCTTTATCTCAAGGCCAGCCGATCCCGTCTTCTCCTTCTTTGCCTCAGGTCGCAGCTCGAACGTTCTCAAGACCTGGCTTGCCTGTGATACCGAAGTCCGGAGTTTCCGCAATTGTTTCGTCACAGGATCGTTCTGCAGTATCCAATGCGGTTGCACCAAGATCTTCTGTGAACGACACCATTGCCACTGCTGTTGCCGCAGAAAATTCTTCCAAAACGGATGTCATTTCAATCTCATCCCCAACCATAAAACAAAACGTTGCCAAAGATGCTATTCCGCCAATACCTTCTGCAGAACACAAAGTTGTGGATATCGCCGAAAAAGACGATAAAACACGATCGATGATGGCTGCCGACGATGATCCTTCATCCTCATTTCCTGTACTTAAGCCGAAGGTGGTCGTCAAAGAGCTGGATGAATCCGGGATTGAGATCGTGGCGGATGATGGGGCTACCGAAATCCTTAGCAATCCCAATGCTGTCTTTGAACAGGAAGATCGCTGGAAGTCGGCGGATCCCGATAGTTTGCCAAAACCCGGCGACAAATTTGATCACTACGAAGTGATTTGCGAACTTGGGCGCGGTGGATTTGGAGCGGTATATAAAGTAAAAAATCTCATATTGGAGCGTGAAGAAGCACTCAAGCTCATTTTGCCTGATGCCAAATCCGATGTCGAAGATATAGACAAACGCTTTGCGCGCGAGATTAATATCGTTTCGCGTCTCGAACATCCAAATGTTGTTCGCTTATATAGTTCGGGCAAACTGGAACATAATATTTTATGGATGTCCATGGAATTCATTCGAGGTGAACTCCTTGGAAACATCATGGATAAAGATGGTGCAATGCCTTTCTTCCGTGCTAAAAATATTATGCTTCAGATATTGAGTGGTTTACAGGATGCGCATGAACTTGAAATTGTACATCGCGATCTCAAACCAAGCAATGTGATGATATCCAAAAGAAAAGGGTATGACGATCTTGTATATATTTTAGATTTCGGGTTGTCCAAAGCAATTGGAAACAGCGAAGATGCTTCCGTACAAAATCTCACATCTACGGTAACTCGCAGTATCTATGGTACGCCTAATTATATGGCACCGGAACAGTTCGCTTTCGGAGAACTGACTCCAAGCGTCGATGTTTATGCTGCAGGTATCATATTTTTAGAATTATTGACCGGACAGCACGCATTCACAGGTACTGTTTTTGATATTGCCATTCAGCAGCAAACAGCTCCCATTCCAATTCCCGATTACCTTGCAAATACGGCCATAGAGGCAGTGATTAAAAAGGCATGTCAAAAGAATGCCCTGCTGAGATATCAGACTGCGGGTGAGTTTTATGACGCGCTCTCTCGAATTCAAACCATTACCGATTCACCCGATGTCTTGACTAAGCCAATCGAATCGGTCGATCACACGCTCGAAACACAGGCCCTTCAACAGCCCGAATTTGGTGAACCTATCCTCGGCAAGCATCTCGAAAAGTTAGATGCTTTGCATGGCGATTTATTAAAACGATGGCCCTCGCTTGATCGTATACTGTTTCTCGTCTGTCCTGTTCTTGCAATTCTATTATTACTGTTCTTTATAATTATAGTAACGATGTAGTATATTCGGTCTTGATATAATCATATAAGAAAAGGATAAGAAAAGGAGATTGTACAATGACAGTTCAGGAAAATATCCGTATTTTTGTCATATCTGTCATTGGTCAGTGGCTCTATCGGGCATATCATCAGGGGTGGTTCCGACTCGACTTCTCGGCCCCCGAAGCCCGATGGCCACAGGGATTGCAGGATCTCTTCAGTAAACACAGCGAATCCATGGCCAGAAAATCTGCCGAGGATTATGAAGAAATTCTGTCGAAATGGGAACCCGTGTCGTTTCAGTCCTTTTGGCTTGGAATGCTGGATTTCGCATGCAAATACGGTGATCCTGTCGCAGAAAGATGGTGCTCACTTTATGAACGATTCCATCTCGGGCGCGAAGAGATAACTTTGCTGGCACTTCTGTCGATGATGGAATTTGACTGGCATGTCCTGCGAGCACTGCGGTTTGCAATGTCTGAACCGAATCCGACTTTGCCAAGATGGGGATTCCTCACGCGTATGTTTTCACTCCATGATGAAGATGCGCAGCGGTGTTCATCCATGTTTAATCCAGCAGCCAGTGTGCTGTTTAAGGAATCGATTGTGCTGTTGGAGAATGCCAATCAGGTTCCACTTTCGTCTGCACTGCTGCGCATGTATGAGCCTGCAGCAGCATATCTGCTTGGCAAACCGATTGACAATTCTTCATTCGAAAAGTCCGTGTCCATACCGGAGCTCGAAGAAGTCGTGGCCGAACAGGTTCTGGCTATGCAAGAATTGCGTACGCCTGCACGCGTTGCCGTTCATGGGGCCGCTGGCAGTGGGCGCAGGCACGTCTGCAGAGCACTTGCCAGAGCACTTAAATGCGATGGTATATGGTCACTTGACTTAAGTCTGGCCTGCAATTTTGATGATGCTGTCGCACAGGTAAAACACGTTCGTGCGATGGCCACCCTGCACAATGCGCTCATCGTGGTGACTTCTTTCCCTGATGCGATGGAACGATGGGAGGAAGCGCTCAGGATTATCTCTGCTCGTTTACACGAAACCTGTCAACCCGTCGCATGGATGCTCTCCGGCGATGTCCCCAAATGGCTCAAAATTAACCCGGATGCACACATCACGATCCCCATGCCTTCGCGATCGGATCGCGAAATCTACTGGCGTGATGCATGCAGCGAATACCTGGGGAATACATGGATACAACAGCTTGCCGGGCAGTTTTTGATGACACGGGGACAAATTCAGGAAGCTATGCGCTCGGTATCGTTCCGCGATACCGATGACGAGGAGGCGAGATACATGCAGCTTGCACGTGCTGCTCGCGGTATTTCAAAAGAAGGACTGGGAGGGCTTGCAACACCTGAACCTGCCCGCGTCTCTTTCGATCAACTTATCGTTTCGCCGGAATGCCGAACCGCACTCGAAGACCTTCTGATGTATGCACGTCATCGCAAAGAACTCGCTAAAAACTGGGGCTTTGAACGATCCATGCCTTATGGACTGGGGCTTTCTGCCCTCTTTTCTGGCCCTCCGGGAACAGGAAAAACTTACGGTGCACAGGTGATTGCGAGCGAATTGAGGCTGGAACTCTACCGGGTGGATTTGTCCCAGCTCGTTTCGAAGTACATCGGCGAAACCGAAAAACATCTTTCCGAGTTGTTCAATGCCGCAGAACAGGGCGAAGTCTTGTTGCTTTTCGATGAGGCTGATTCTATTTTCGGCAAACGGACCGAGGTCAAATCCAGTGTCGATCGATACGCAAACCTCGAAATTAACTACCTTTTGCAGCGTCTCGAACGGTTTACCGGCGTCAGCATACTGACTTCCAATTTTGACTCGGCAATCGACGAAGCATTTATGCGTCGAATCCGCTTTAAAGTTCCGTTCGATATGCCCGAAACTGAGGCACGACTGACGTTGTGGAAAAAGTTTCTGTCACCTGACATTCCTCGCGATAAAAGTGTGGATTTGGCATTCCTCGCAGAAACGTTTGAACTCTCGGGCGGTCATATCAAAGAGGCCGTGCTGCGTGCTGCTTCGATTGCATACGGGTCTGAAAAACAGCGTATCACGCAGGATTTGCTGATTCGATCGGCACTGCTCGAATACAAAAAACTCGGCAAACTCGCGCCTATGATCGATGAGCCCGATGATAATGATCGTTCGCGTTGGAATTGATGATTTGTGCGCTTCGGCTATCTCGCGAGGAGACGTGCAAAACACGTCTCCATCGCTCGATACGCCTTCGCAAAGCCGCTTTCTGCAAGCAGATACGCGGCTTTTTTATTGTTTTTTTACCGGCTTTGCGGGCGTGTCTTTATATTCGGGCATCGGCACATACTGGTAGGCATCTTCTGGGATTTTGGAATCCTTAAGGATGATCTCGGCTTTCGGAGTTCGCTGAACGAGAGCCGGCTTGCCTTTATGGCCACTGATGGATGCATGGGTGAGGATCACCTTTTGGGTTGCAGAAATATCTATCCCCATTGTACTCGTTTGATTGTCTGCCAATGTCAGATGATCAAATGTCATCGTACCATATTTGTCCAGATAATCGTTCTCGATGGCAAACAGGCTGCTGGCTTTGTTATTTTTAAAGGTAACGTAGTCAATGGATGCATCGGCAAACTTCCCTTCTTCGGCATACGAACGCACCTGAATGCGAGGTTCTGCGATCTCTGCATAGTAATCGTCGTATGTGCTATCCGAAATCATGAGGTGATCGAGGGTGAGTTTATCCCTGACATCGAGCGTTAATATCGGCTTTATCCCCATGTTTCCCCATTTGAGATGATGAACGTGCACAGCGCTTGCCGTGAGGACAAACGATACGCCTGTGATATCGACACCATTCTCCGAAGCGCCCGAAAGAACGATTTGAAGATCGCGTTTTTTGGCCGAAATGGGAATGAACTTAACGGCCTGGACGTCATTGACAAAACGAATTTCAAAGACAGAAAGCCATCTGCCCAACCTATCGTAAACTTTTGTAATCCTCGCCAGGTCATCGGGTTGCCGGACCGAAAAGATACCATGAATGCCGAGTTCGGACTGTTTTTTTACCTTTGTGGTTCGTTCATCACGTACTCTAAACAGAGCTTCAATGTCCGAATCCGAGTTGAGATCAAAAGTTGCGATGGGAAATCTCGAGTGAAACCCAAACATCGTGGCGGCTCCGTCATTCGAAGGTACTGACACTGTTTCTGGCGTTTCGGCAGAACACAGCGCCGGAAAAAATAATGTCAAAAAGGCGATGGATTTGCACACAAACAAGCTCATCGTTTAGTCATCTCCCTGTGCGCATGTCAGAAATATATTTTTTGTGCTTACGATTTGATACAGCGTGCAATACTGAAACAATGTAGAAGAAAATATCGGGGGTGGTCATTGCTTGTTATCTTGATACTGTTGCACTGTATAAGTGTGTCCATTCGTTGCTTGTAAGGAAATCCTCAAGACTGATTTCAAAAAACTTCCCTTGGGTTTTGTCCGTATTATTCCACGGATTGCGCAGTAACAATTTTGACTGTTTTGTATCTATTGTAGTCAAATCGACTTTGCTTGTATACTTGATCTTTTTTCCTTTTTGATCAACAAGCGTAACATTCTCAATGCTAAAAGCATGTGCTCCATTATTGGTGGGATCCCCTGAGATCTTTCGTGCAACCAGTGTTGAAAAGTCACCATTACCATCTAGCATGGCTTTAAAATCGACTAAAGTTTGAAGGACTTTGTCATGATTGGCTGCATCTTTGGCAAAGCTACCGTTGTTTGTTGCTTTTGAGCCATAAAACATGTTGAGGCATCGATTTGGAACTCCACTCTCGAATTCTTCTTTTCCTGGAATCTTATTGCCATCCTTATCTACTTTCGTAAAGCCTTCTCCGTACTGTCCATGTTGCCTTGTAAAATCAGAATAGGCTTGTTCGAGACAGTTGGCCCATAGGGCTGCTTTGTAGAAATCAGTCCTGTCAATCAAACAATCCGTACCATCAATGGTTGAATTCCATGCTGATTCACATGGCGTTGTTATATCCACGCGAACACCGCACTCGTTTCCTGCTTTGGATTGAGCTATTTCGTTATACTGACAATTGACGCCACCAATGCCCAGTGGACGTGAGTAAGTACTCGAAACCCATTTGCCATCCTCTTTATGATATAAAGTAATATTCACCGTTTGACCACTCAGTGTGATCATCGATGTAAATTTACTTGGATCGTGAGCCAGGATTTGAAGAACTGCCCCCCAAAAATAGCAATCACCAATACCCACCTGCTTGACATCGTTTTGATTGGGGCCTTCGTCGGTAAACAAATATTTGTCCGAAACTTCTTTGTAGATGTTGGGCGACTCAATCGTTCCGACATATTGTTTAACGACACTTCCCTGCGGATCATCGACCACCAGCTGTTCACGCGAAGGCGATGATCCCGGGGCCATCACCAGACCCGGTGCTTCATGTTTGACAACCGAGAGGCGTGTTTTCTTGAACAAGGCTTCAAACCAATTTTTACTGGTGCTTTCTTCTGCTCCGTCTTCTTTTGAAAAAAAGTCCGTCATGGTGGAACTATACCACTTGTTGACTTGACCATTGGTGACTGAATAGCCATCACCAGTGAGAGGCTTTTCGTTCGGATTCTTTGTGACTGAATACAGATTGTGGCTTTCGTGATTCACAGGCTGCTGATGACTTTGCCAATCGGTATCTTTTGTGTTAGTATATGTTTGTGCATCTGAATCACCAACCGTTTCCTCGCCCAAAACTGGTTTTATCTCTCCCTGCTTTGCAAATTCTCGTTCCAGCATGTCGGGGTTCTCCTATGTTAATTGTCATACACACACTATTCTTCACCACCCAATAAAATTTTAAAAATATATTTTTATTTAAATTTGTCAAAAAAAATATGGGATATATTGAAAATAAAGTTACTCTTCAGACCCTGTGATTTATGCAAAGAACTGAAGCTGACTCAACCCAGGCAGCAGGCAATAGGCAGTAGGCAACAGTAAGTATTCATGAGGGAAAGGGGATGATTTCTGAATACAGATTGGCAGGGCTACAGCATTTAAGAGAACGCCGTAGGCGTTCTGGCGAGTAGCCCCCAGTTGGTGCGTAGCACCTACTGGGGGATCGAAGGCATCCTCACATATTTTAGCCCCGTAGGGGGGGGCCATGCAAACAGACGATTTGGTGAACCCTTACACGGAATCATGCCAAGGTTAAATGCAGTAGCCTTGACAGATTTGGCAATGTGTTTGGCAAACTCATGCCTCCTGCCTTGTAATGGTTCAACCTCAAAGCTTTAGAAAGAACATACGGGATGAACTATTGCCAAAGAGAGTTTATTGCTCGGCTGTTCGTTCAGAAACAGAAGACCGGTACATGTGAGTCCACTCGCTTTCGTTTAGGAAGTCTTCGAGAGATACCTCAAAGAATTTACCCTCTGTGCCATCTGTGCTGTTCCATGGGTTGCGAAGCAATAATTTAGACTTGGATAAATCGAGGTCTTTTTGCTTGTGTTTTTGACCGTCTGTATAATCGACAATGGCACCGCTTTTATCTACGAAAGTGACATTTTCAATGCTGTAAACATGGGCGCTGTTCGTATTGGGATCGCCGTGGGTTCTCCTCGCTCCCAGTACTGAATACCCGCCGTCTCCGTTGAGCGTTTGCTTGAATTCAATCAGAGAGTTAATAATTCTTGCCCGTCCAATGCCAAGGAAGCCGTTACTTGCTGAAATGGTGCTCGAATTGCTTGCGGCAGCTCCATAAAACATGTGCATGCAGTCGTCCGGACACCCGCCCTCGAACTCTTCATTGCCGGAATCCTTCTTTTCCTTCATGCCCGTGCCGTACTTGCCATGCACCCTCGAAAAGTCGGAATATGCTTGTTCAAGACAGTTGGCCCAAAGGGCTGCCTTGTAATAATCAGTCCTGTTAATCATACAGGCCCCGCCGTCGATTACGGCATTCCAGGCGGCTTCAAACGGTTTGTCGATATCGACGCGGACACCGCATTCATATCCCTCAAAATTGTTCTCCGAGTATTGGCTGTTCATCCCGCCGATACCGACAGGGCGTGACACTTTTTCTTCCAGCCATTTACCACCTTTCTTATAATACATCGTGGTCTCGACCGTCTTGCCATTGAGCTTCATCATCGAAGGGAACTTGGCGGAATCATGTGCCAGAATCTGGAGAACTGCCCCCCAAAAATAGCAGTCGCCTATTCCATATTGCCGGACGTCATTCTGATTGGGGCCGCTATCCGTAAAAAGGAACTTATCCGAAACTTCCTTGTAAACATTGGGTGCATCAATACTTCCGTAAAATGACTTCACAGATGTGCCTTGCGGATCTTCCTGAACGAGCTCGTCGAGTGTCGGCTTCTCCCCGCCCTGCTTCACCAATCCTGTTTCGCCATGATCGACGACAGACATATTTTTTTCTTCCGTAGGGGTTGGTTCGTCCATCATATCCGGTTCAAAGAAATCGCCAAAGCTGCCGCTATAGGTGTCGTTGACGATGCCATTTGTCACCGAGTAACCATCCCCCGTGAGCGCCTGCTCATTCGGGTTATTGGTGACGGAGTACAGGTTGGGGCTTTCATGGCTCACCCCCTGCTGGTGATTCTGCCAATCATCCTCTGACGTCCTGTGATACGTTGGCTTGGAAGCCTTTCCTGTTGCGGAATCGGCGACTTTCTTTTTATCTTTTTGAGTTGCAAATCCTGGCATATATCCTATCTCCTGCTCTACACTTCAAAATCCCATAAATACTAATAAAGACTATTGTAAACCTTGTCAAATCAATACACTGCTTTTTTGCAGTGCACGATGTTTCCGGGCACGCTTCCCCAAAAATGACTGCATTTAATTGGCATAAAAGTTGCTTTGTGTATACCAAGCGTTCGAAACGCCAAGGTTTTGTATTAAATTTGCAACAAAAAACTTCAACTTTGAGTAAGGTAAAAAAATGAACAAAAAAATCACACGTCCTATGTTCTTGGTTTTGACTGCATTGTGTTTTGTCGCATCAGGTTGTGATGATTCTTCGAATGACAGCGTGGTATCTGAGAAAGAACAAAACTGTATCAATAATGGTGGTAAAGTTTATGATGATAAAGAGGATAAGTGCTATTGTCGGGTCGATGGTAATTTACAGGAACTGATTTCTGGAAAATGCTCAGATCTTACCACGGTAACCGGGGATTGTAAGGATGGGGATGTTCCCAAATGTGATGGTGATTTTATTCTGACCTGTACCGACAACAAATGGCAAAAAGCCGAAGAAAAATGTGAATATGGATGTGATAAAGGGCTATGCAAGGAACAGGAAGAGCCTCCTTCTGGTTCCTGTGAAAAAGGCGAAAAGAAATGCTTTAATGATTACCTGATCACCTGTAACGAGGGGGAGTGGGAAATCCCCGAGACTAAATGTCAGTTTGGTTGCGAAAATGCCGCTTGCAAAGAAGATGACAAACCGGTCGTTGCTTGTGATGAAGGTACACGGCGATGCAGCGGAGACTACGTCCAGACATGCTTTAACAACGCTTGGGTGAATGCCTCCCTGAAATGCCCCGAAGGCTGCGAAGGTAACGAATGCAAGGGGGATCTAAACCACAATTATATGAAGGATGAATTCGACTTCGATAAAGATATCGATTGCCGCAAATACAGCGATTGTACCGAAACGAATTTTTGCGATAGTTTTATCGGATATAAATGTTCAAAAAAATGTGAAAATGACAGCCAATGCATCAGCGATGAGTATTTCTGCCGAAGTGATGGCCGCTGTGCCCCAAAGGCATTTGTTACAGAGTGGAAGATCGATAATAAAAAGAAAATTAACTTCCCATTAAAAGAAGCTACTGAATGTCATTTTACAATCGACTGGGGCGATAATCTAAAAGATGAAGTCACTGAATGCAAAGATATTGAACATGAATATTTGGAAGCGGGGACGTATCAAATTTCTGTGACAGGTACACTGGATGGGTGGAAAGCAAGGGGGGATGACTCATCATCCTATATCGGTCATCATTATCAACTGTTAAAAGTGCTCTCCTTTGGGCCAATGCAATTGGGGAGAGCCAATTCTATCTCTAATTTTTGGGGTGCTTTCTATTTTTGTAATGCTATGACTGATGTTTCACATATCGATATTCCAAATTTGTCAAAAGTTGTATCAACTGCAGATTTATTTAAGAAAGCAGAAGTCTTTAATTCACCTATTGACAACTGGGATATGTCTGCTATTACCAATATGACAGGAATGTTTAGTGATGCCAATTCGTTTAATCAACCCATTGAGCATTGGGATATGTCCAGTACGGTCGATGTGAGTGAGATGTTTGAAAATGCTTCTGCCTTTAATCAAAATATTAATGTCTGGGATTTGTCAAATGTAAAGGATATGCATTGGATGTTTTATGGTGCCACTTCCTTTAATCAACCCATCGGGGATTGGAATGTCTCTAATGTTAAAGATATGCGTTGGATGTTTCAGAATGCCAAATCGTTTGATAAACCCATCGGCGATTGGGATACTTCATCGGTGACCGATATGAGCCAGATGTTTAGCGGTGCTGAGAAATTTAATCAGGATATTGGCAACTGGAATGTTTCCAAAGTAGAGCAAATGAATTCAATGTTTAATGGCGCAAAAAGCTTCGCTCAGAATATTGGCAACTGGGATGTGTCGAATGTTCGTACAACCTACCACATGTTTGACAATGCATTGGCTTTTAACTGTGAGCTCAGCAAATGGAATCTCTCAAAAGCTCATATCATGAATCATATGTTCTACCAGGCCGAATCATTTGACCAGGATTTGAGTACCTGGAAATTAGATAAATTATCGGGTGCAAACAATATTAAAGATTTCTTTACCGGCAGCGGTTTGTCGAAAGAAAACTATTGCAAACTCATGTCAGAATCAGCCGATGCCAAATGGAAAGAATATATTGATGTTCTGGGATTGAAGAATAAATATACATGCAATTAAAATATTAATTGCATTTTTTGACAGAAAAAAGGTGGCGAAAGCCACCTTTTTTGATTCTTCAGTTTAAATTAGGAGGCATTTATCCTGGATTCTCAAGATAAACATGACGATGCATGGAATATGCAAGTACAGCTGCTCGTATTTTTCTGTACACTCAGATTTTTACCAATTCTAAGCCCTACTTATAGTTTTCATTCGGAATGGGGGAGGGGCCCCATTTCGCACAGGTTCGCGAAAGCGGTAGGTAAAAAAACAAAAAATATTGCGGATTCCAAAGGGGCCGAAATGAGCACCGTCCGGTGAACGGTGCGAATTGAGGGCACAGTTAGCAAATCAAATGCAACATACAGTTTCCCCTCGCCATTTATGGAGAGGGGAAATGTCACGAAGTGACAAAGGGGTGAGGTGGTGCGGGAAACGCAGCGCATTTGATATTGCGAAGTGATAGACCTTTGGCGGGGTCCGGGGCAGAGCCCCGGCTGAATAGTTACCTTAAGTGGAGACTAGATCTGCGCTCCGCTTGAATAGAGTTTGCTTAGAAAGAAAATAGAGAGTAATACCTTGCCGTAACAATGTCTTTGGGGAATGTGCAATTGTTTTATGATCCCAGGCGTTTTTAAGGAGTGTCATGATGAAAAAAAACACCGTTAATTGGCATGCAGGAATGGCGATTGCTGTTGCAGCTTCCTGCTGGATGTTTTCGTGTGACGATGGGGCGACATCTGCATCTGTTGGCTGTGATGAATCCTTGCGCTCGAATGACTCTTGCACTTGCAACATTTCGACCGGCGTTTGGGAAAACTGCGCATCCGTCGATCCTAAAAGTTGC
>DGWW01000129.1 GCA_002395385.1 Myxococcales bacterium UBA4248 | reverse complement strand
CTCATTTCGGCCCCTTTGGAATCCGCAATATTTATATTTTGAATGTTTTATGTTTTATCAAACCTATGCGAAATGAGGCCCCTCCTCCCTCTCTCTACAGTATTTGTATTCACTTTAGCCTCAGCCCCTACAACCCCTGCTAACACTCGTCCTAAAAAAGTGAGCATCGTTAGATGCGAACAAATCCGTTTGTTAAAACATACAAGGCTGGCGGCTGAGTAGTAACCGCTCAGCCGCTAATTCAAAGAATTTTGCGAAATCCTGTACAAAATTCTAGGCTCTGCATAGCAAGAGTGTTGATCTGCACAAAGCTTGGAGCTTAGGGTTAGTGGTTATATGCTCTAAGCTTTAAGCTCCAAGCAGGAATTCAATTTTGTGTAAAAAAAATTCACACTTGTAAAACAGAGCCAAATAATAGCTCTTTAAACTACCACCACATATCTGTATAGTTTTCGGTGTCCCCTTTTGGAGACAAAGAATTATAAACACTTCCCATCTTGATCAGCTTGACTTCTTTACAGGTTTTAGTGTCATAACATTTATTATCTGCACAATTCCAATAGGCAAATCTCGTAGCTTTATTTTCACCATCTATAGTCCAGTGGGAAACGTGATTGCCAGCCCCCCCAGCTTCAGATACATAAATTCCGGCGATTTCTTTTTTATCTTTATTTGTTTTATAATAAATGCCAAGAACCATGGCGAGGTGTCCACCTTTATTGCAATTACATTCATTCGGGCACTTTTGTCCTTCTTCACAGGTACATTTGGCAGAATAATACAACAAATCGCCTGCCTTCATCCCGACGGAATTGACTTTATCTACAGCAGAAAGTGGGATAAAATCAGTTTCCTTTAAATTTTTGAACAGTTTATAAACATCGAGGCTTCTATTAATTTTATCTATGGACTTGTAGAAAGTCTCCTCATTCATTACTCTTCTTTCTGTATTTTTTTTGGTTTTTGTATCATATATCATGGCAAATGCACTCGTATAGAGAAGCCCTACATCAAACATACCATTATTCAAAGCCCAACTGACATAGGCGCTGCAGCACAGACCGCTGTTCGGATGTGCAACTTCTTTGCCATGTACATTATAGATAAGATCTCCGCCTAATTTTTCATTAAAGTACGATTTGTATGAACAACCCCATGAAACAATATCATCTTTTATAGGGGATTCAAACGAAGTCAAACTATTGTATCCGTTTGATGTTAAACTCAATCCAAACAAACGTCGATCATGAGCATTCTCTCCTTCTGCCAGGCTCGATGCCGTCCATGTATAGCTAGCAAACGTCGTTTCGCCGCGGCTGCATTTTTTCCCTTCTTTATCTACACACTTATGAGTACCACTGTATGGAATATCCTTTGGCAATTGCAGCGTCAAAAATCGAGCCGCTGCTAAAACACTTGCACGTGTCGGCAATCGCTCTCCTTTCTCATTTACAATCATATTGGGTTCTACATAATACCGATACATATCCTCATTCAACACCTGAGTCGTATGCAAATCATAATAATTACAGCTTAAGTCTTCGAGATATTTTTCCTTTGTTTTGGGATCTTCTACCTTGTAGGAAAAATCTTTAATATTCTTAGTATAATACCCGTAATTAAAACCAAGCGGCAAATAGGGCTTGAGTTCGAGTTTGGCATCGACCGACTGGCTATCCTTGGTCGATGCCGAAACTTGCAGTGTTCTTGCCCAATCCAAATGGTTGCTGATATTGTCTTTGCCTTTTAAGTCAACATCCATTCTTGTAATGGTAATCGTCGATGTCCCGGCTTTATCATCGTTCTCTACATTTGATTTAATCAGTTTTTTGACATCCACCTCATCGGTCAGATTGTTGATCTCCCATTTGACATTCTTGTCTGTCACACTATCCGGGATAACGACTGTAAATGTCACAGAATTGACATCATGTTCACTCGTCTTCTTCACTTTTCTCAAAAGCAGTGATGCTTCTGTTTTATCCAGTTTTAATGTATTAAACTGATTATAATGTTTTATCTGAACGCAGACCGCATCCAAACCATTATAGTTGACATCATCACTTTTGGAAGGACCGACGACAACCTGATATGCCGTTTCGTCATCCGGCATGACTTCCTTTGCTGCAGTCACCTTAACGGATTGCGGTTTATCCCAGTTCTCTGGCGTAAATGTAACCTGTGTTGCAGAAAGTACCCCAGCTTTAGGATTGGAAGATTCTATCGGCAGAATAACATCTTTCTGAGGAGCATTATCCAAAGAAACAGTAAACATCGTATCCACACGATTTTGAACCGTCACAAGCCCTTCCAAAGGGGTGACATTAAAACTGGCAATGACTGGCTCGTCTATGTCGACACAATTTCCCTCAATACAGGTTTGCTTATCTGTACACTCAGGATTACAATCCAACACAATAGGATCTGGTTCACATCCTCCATCAGAACACACAGGGTCGATGCACTCGCCATCGACGCATTCTTTGCCATCTGTACAAGCTGGATCGCACGTCTTTACAATCTCCTTGCACTCGCCATCGACGCATTCTTTGCCATCTGTACAAGCTGGATCGCACGTCTTTACAATCTCCTTGCACTCGCCATCGACGCATTCTTTGCCGTCTGTACAGACTGGATCGCACGTCTTTACAATCTCCTTGCACTCACCCTCGATACATTCTTTGCCATCTGTACAAACAGGATCGCATGTACCGGAATCTGGTGCCGAGGAATTGCTGTCGCACCCCGCTGCCCAAGCCATGGCAACAACACTTATGATTATTCCCAGTGAACGACGATTGCAATAAGTCATGTTTTCACTCCTTACAAGTTGGTTTTCTCTTTTGTGATTTGTGCTGACCGATTCTGTTTTTATTATCGTCTTTACAAAACATAACAATCACCCACCAATTATATCTAATTCAGCGTGTATTGGCAATCTTAACAGAGCGAAGATGACATACACCGTTACTACTCAGCCGGGGCTCTGCCCCGGCCCCCGCCAAAGGGCTGAGCCCTTTCGAATCCACAATCATTTATTTTTTTCATCACTTTTCGTAATCCCAACCAATCTCGATGGGGCCCCTCCCCCATCTCTCTACAGTATTTGT
>DGWW01000226.1 GCA_002395385.1 Myxococcales bacterium UBA4248 | reverse complement strand
TTCATTGAGATGGGATGATTTGGGTGATTTTTTTTTACAAACGGATTTGTTCGCATCTAACGATGCTCACTTTTTTAATGCTGAATGCATAATGCTGCATGCAGAATTGGTTTGAATGCAAAAACAAAAGGAATTGCGGGATTCATTGAGATGGGATGATTTGGTTGATTTTTTGTTTTTACAAACGGATTTGCTCAGGCCTAACGGCCTTCGCGATTTTAATTAGCAATGTGCAATTGGGATACAATCCTCAATAGAATTGATGTGCCTGGAAGGCGTTTCATTCGTAGAATAAATCCGGGTGTGCCGCAGGCACGCCCGGATTGGAATGAATGCGAAGTGGGGGAATGGAATTGTTGTGGAGAGGTTTTTATTTGGAATAAAATAATAAAAACACGGCATCAAGCCGTGTTTTTTTAACTAAAGACCCAAGTTTTCTTAAATGCGATAGGCGCTTTGAGAGCTCCGAATTTCCAGTTCATGACGCGCTGTCGAATGCATGTGAACATTTCACCTCCGATTTGGTCTTCGACCTTATCGACTCTCATGACGGTACCATCTTTTGAAACCGTGATAGCAATGACGAATCGACCGGAAGCTTTACCTTGAGCATTCATAACACGCTGGTAACAATTCTTAACATCGCCTTGTTTTTTTTTGAACATGGCTTCGATACTTTCTTTGCTTCCGGGAGGTGGCGCGCTTGCAAATTCACTGTCTTTTGCGGACATTTTGAATTCGACTTTGGCACGTTGTGCAGTCTCTTTTTTGCTTTCTACGACAACTTTAGGACCAGAGTTGCCGGTACCGGAATCGAGTCCGAGGAGACCGCCGCCTGAACCGCCCGTACTTGCGGACAATTGGTTGAGCAGGTTTCCGGAGGCGCTTGCCCCGATATCGCCGGCAGCGATATCGGACATATCGGCGATATGTGCATTCGCACCGAGCATATCCGCATAGAATCCTTCGACACCGCCCTCTGCACCGAGGATTTGAGCTGTAATCATGGCGCCTTGTTCACGGTGTTTATCGGTGATTTGGTCCATGAGTTCAGCTTTTGAGATGGTGCCAGGTTCAGGAGCCGGTTCATTATCTACCTGGACTTCGGGTAAAACGTCATCGGATTCTTCAACAATTTCCGTCTCTTGCTCTTCTTCTTCCTCATCTTGTATTTGCATGTCTTCGATTTTAACGACCTTCATATAAGAAGGAGTAAGGAAGATATCATCGTTGACAGGCCAATCCTGAACTCCGACATAGATGAGTGGAATCAAGTGTGCGAGCAATGAGAAGATGAGTCCATAGACGAGTGCTTTTGGGAAGAATTCAGCAATTTTTTCCCATGGCGTCGCAGGTTCATAGAGCAGTCTTGCGGCGGCAGCAGCATCGTGGCTGGAGACAAACTGGAAAAGGATATTGATTTTACCGATAACGACCCGGCCGCGAGCAGTGTTCGTCAGCGGAATCTGGATGGTATCGCCGACGAATTTAACACCTTGTCCTTCGGTAATATTTTCATCGAGTGTGATGGAAACATTATTTTTAAGGACGACGCGTCCGCGCATGGATTTTTTCAGGCAAAGTGTGAAAGAATCTTTTGCGGAATCGTAGATAAAGAGGTTCCATTTTTTAGGAACAGCGGACGAAAGTACGCAGAAGGTGTTGGATTCATCCTGGCCAACGCTTACAGTCCGGCGTTTTTTTACGACACTTTCTTCGAGGCGTTGTTTACCTCTGAAAATGCCGATCCGAAGAGATTTTTTCGGTTCTTGCACGGGCATCGCGCAGATCTCCGGCTAAAAGCAAAAGAGCGTAAAAAGCGCACAAAAACTCCCTTGAGTGGGGGGAGTTTTTGCCGACTTATGGGGTAAGGAATGACTACGGAAGTTCGGGGGCGGAGGCGTAGCGACCGCTTTCCTTCATGCTACCCTGAATGACGGCGAATCTAAATCGTTTAAATTCGGTACCGATAGCAGTTTGCATGACTTCGACGAGCAGACGATAATTTGTTTTTTGGTCAGCAATAATGGTCATATCACCGCCGAATTCCTTACCGTTAGCCATTGCAATACTTTTTAATTTTTCGACTTCCTGGCGGAGAGCGGCTTCCAGGGGTTCTATAATCAAGCCACTTTCACCACCTTTTTTGAAGTTACCGTTGACTTTACCATCCTCAATTTCGAGGATGCGTGAACGCACCATGAAGATCCCTTCTTTATTGACCGTGATGACGGTCATATCTTCGGGGGTATTTTCGGCAACAGAAATAGGAACGTCCGTATTAGGCAGGATGACGATGGGTTCTTCACCGTAGGATTTGAGCAGGAAGACGAGGATGATCGTCATCATGTCCATCATGGAGTTCAAACCTAACGCAGTTTTACCTGTATCACGGCTACGTTTTGCTTTGCGTTTCGCTTTAATGCGATCCGCCAGGGCTTTTTCCATTTCAGCACGTCTTTGTTCTTCGCGTGCTTTCTCGAATTTACTTAAATCAACTGCCATATCGCTGCGGTCCTGTCTAACAGTGATAAATCATTAAAAGATTTCCGGCTTGTTTGTCGGAATTAGTGTGAAACCGTCGGCAAACCGAGGATAACGACCGGGAACATACCCAAAGGCATTTTACCGGAATTACCCTGATCATCGACTGAATCGACCAACGGAATCTGGGACTCATTCATCTCCTGATCCGTCGTCATAGGCTTGCCTTTTATGGCCGTTTTTACCTCAGCGGCCGGCACGCGCTGATTGCGCGACACGTCCATTGCTTTGACAAGCACACCGAAATTCACGGATGAATCCGCTACGATCTCGATCTGTTCATGATCGGCCCAATCCGGTTTCTGCTTGATTTCGAGCAATGTATTATAGAGACGGCGCCAGTCATGGCGATCTGTCTCCAGCGTTCCTTCTGATTCTTCTTTGAGTGGGCAAATCGTCGGACCACCACCCGGGCAGTTTTCAAGTGCCGGGAGTGATGCACCGCTTTCCACCACCGTAAAACCCTGCTGCGAGATAAACAGCTGTAAACGCTTTGGCGGCTCGCCATTCTGCGCTGCACCTGCACTTCTCTGGGGCATCGTTACCTCGATAACTGAGATCGTCATAAATACGACGTTCAACAGCATCAGAGGAATGAGGACCAGAACCATATTCATAATAGGAGTCAGGTTCAGATCTTCTGCATCTGGTACTCTTGCTACTCGAGCCATCTTTTTCTCCGCACGGACATACATCCAACTCCATATATGGGAATATCCCATATATGGCTAATTACTTTTTACTGTACTACGCCTTGAGGCCAGCGATGATTACTTCGCCAAACGTTGAGCAAGAAGGTTGCCAAGACGGGTCGAATAAAGCTCGATGTCGGCGAGAATCTTCGATGCAAATGCAGAAAGAAGAACATGGATTGTCAGTGTCGGAATGGCGACGATCAGACCAAAGGCCGTCGTGTTCATTGCGATAGCAATACCTGCGGACAGCTTCTCTTGTCTCTCATCCGGGGCTGCCTGTTCCAATGCCGAGAATGCATCGATCAGACCGATAATCGTACCAAGAAGTCCGAGCAGCGTTGCAATGTTTGCAAGCGAGGAAAGGGCCGGCAGAAAACGCGTAATCAGCGGGGTAATTTCAAGCGATGCTTCTTCAAGTGCATTCTGAATCTCAAGTTCACTCTTGTTTGCTCGGGAAAGACCGGCCTTAATCACTTGGGCTACTGCTGCTGTTCCGGCTGCATTGCATACCTGAATCGCATTGTCGATGTTGTTCGAGACGATGTTTCTCTGAACCGTATCCATGAACTGTTTCGCATTCGTGTTGAACTTAAAGAAAATAAAATAAACACGTTCAACAAGAAGTGCGAGGCAGATGACCGATACTGCACAAATCATCCACATCCAAATACCACCTTGATCCCAAGAAAAGGCTTTTTTAATTCCTTCCATCTTCCAACTCCCTCCGTTCTTTCGAACTTTTAAATGTTCCGGCAGCTCATCCGCCGACTAAAAAACAATAATCCATAGCCTGTCAGTAAAGGCCAAGTCGGTGTGCTTATATCACGCTCTGTTTCATTTAACAACTACTTTATTAACCCTACCTCCCTCCAAACTTAACCATTCAGCCCATGGAGTACGATCCTGGTCCCCCAAATACTTGAAATCTCTTTAATTCATACTGCTGAATTCATAATGCTGATTGATTTTGCAAAACCAAAGGCATTATCCGCATCCTCTGAGTATGACATTTCACTATGCATTCATAATTATGCATTACGCATTAACGAAAGGTATGGGCTTTCGAAGTGATCGCTGACATAGGGGCTGAATCATAACCTCTCTGGATGCTTCCTTTATCTTAAATAATCGAGCATCGTCTCTATTGCAGTGCGCATTGAGATTGTCTGCGCCAATCCTTGCCATGCTATGTCAAATGCCGTTCCATGGTCTACCGATGTGCGAAGGCACGGAAGGCCAAGTGTCATCGAAATCGTGCGCTCAAAATCGTATGTCTTCGCGGCGATATGCCCCTGATCGTGATACAGCGACAAAACCGCATCGTATCGACCCTGTGAGGCCTGCGCAAATACGCTGTCTGCACCTATCGGATCGCTGATATCTACGCCGCGTGCACGCAAGAGTGAGGATGCCGGGAGTAGTATTTCTCTCTCCTCCGTTCCAAATTGACCGCCGTCACTCGCATGCGGATTGAGTGCTGCCATCGCAAGATGCGGATTTGTAAATCCCAGCCGGCGCATTTGTCCGTCCATCTGCAGCCCAAATTCTACCAAATCATCGATATTGAGCGCATCTATGGCTTCTCGCAATGAAAGATGGCGTGAATAGAAGAAAATTCTCAGCTCTCGCGTCTGGAACATCGTCAGCGGATTTTCGCATTCAAATCCTTTGGCTAACATTTCTGTATGGCCAATTTCATCGATACCTGCCAGGCGCATCGCG
Source organism: Myxococcales bacterium UBA4248 (assembly GCA_002395385.1). Classification (GTDB taxonomy): domain Bacteria; phylum Myxococcota_A; class Bradymonadia; order UBA4248; family UBA4248; genus UBA4248. Next base: position 1,642 of record DGWW01000226.1, on the reverse strand, counting down.
CCTTTGTGTATCGGCCCCGTGCAGATGCCGTCTATCAGGTCTGCCTGAACATCCGAAATAATCTGCATCAGCCCTTTGTACGCACAGCGAGCATTTTGGGCCTGAATCACGCCCGGTTTAAACTGTATTGTATCAAAATAGGTGTCCGGATCGATGAGATAAAACATTCCGGGTTCAACGGCCTGATCGGCTGACAATACCCGAATGGTTCCCAACTGCGGTGCATACATGGATTCTGCCCGTTTCCACAGGGTATGCTGGGCATATATTATAATGATACAGTCCTTGAGAGAATCGCGGATTTCCCATAGCGCCTGAACGGATATTTCATATCCAATGCCTGCCGGATCGCCAGGGGCGATGGCAATTCGCTTCGCGCGCCCCATACCCCCGCTCGATGAATCGGATTCAAATGTGGTTCCCGGACAAAAAATGCTCATGATCTTTCTCCAAAAATTGCTGTACCAATGCGGATATGCGTTGCGCCCTCTTCGATGGCAACCTCAAAATCATGACTCATGCCATAGGACAAAACAGACAGATGAAATCCTTTCTCGCATAAATCGTCATAAATGCGATGAATTTCTTTAAAATAGGGACGGACATCCTCCGGATTGTCGCATGCCGGCGGAATCAGCATCAATCCTTGCAGATCGAGGTGACTGCATGCGCAAACTGATTGGATCGCCTCTTCTATTTGCGCGGGTGGCATGCCTGTTTTTTCTCCATCCTCATCCCCAATCCGCAGTTCAAGAAGAATGGGCTGGCGATAATCCGGATACATCTCACCTGTTATGCGCTCAATCTGCTCAATTAATCCGACACTGTCGACCGAGTGGATGAGCTTTGGAGGATATGCCATGAGCTGACGAACTTTGTTGCGCTGCAAATGGCCGATAAAATGCCAATCGGCTGCTCTGTCTATTAAGGACGCGCGCTTTTCGGTATATTCCTGGACGTAATTCTCGCCAAAGTCGCGTAGTGGTGTCGTTTCCAGGGCTTCGATAATGGCCGATACGGGCTTCTTTTTCGACACACCGATGAGCTTGATGGCATCGCGTTTTCGGCAGCATCGTTCACACGCAGCCTGGATTCTGCTTTCAATTCGATTGAGATTTTCTGAAATACCCATTTTAACTCCTGAATATTGCTTAAAAATAAAGCTTGCGCACAATAACTCGCCAATGGTTTGATATCCAGGTGTTCTTTTGTTTTTTTACGATTTGCCGCCCTTTTCGCCGAAGGCGAATGCGGGACGGCTGCTTCGGCTATTGGGCGATGCCCAATACGCCTCCGCATGATTGGAGTGTCGGCATGCGCTTTGTCACGGACAAGCGGTCTTTTGTCGTTGACTTCCCCCAAAAATCAATCGGGCACGTGTAATCCGGGAAAAATGTGGTGCCTTCAAAATGTGGTCTAGGTGCCACGCAATAAAAAACGGGGATGTCTTTTGGGCAAAAAAAACGCCATCCCGCTGGGATGGCGTCACGCGGTCTAGGCCGCAATAGGTGTAGAAGGAATCGAACCTTCAACCAACGGATTAAGAGTCCGGTGCTCTGCCAATTGAGCTATACACCCAAAAGTTTGCGAAAGGAGGGACTCGAACCCTCACGCCTCGCGGCACTGGAACCTAAATCCAGCG
>DGWW01000073.1 GCA_002395385.1 Myxococcales bacterium UBA4248 | reverse complement strand
GATATTGCGAACGGCAAGAGACCTTTGGCGGGGTCCGGGGCAGAGCCCCGGCTGAACAGTAACGTTTAAATAAAAATCAGTTCGTCGATCCGGTTGTTAAGCCGTATTCCCTTAGAGGTTGTACGAAATAATCCTCCCTGTGTTTCAAGCAACCCCTCTCGAACAGCTGTCATAAGATTGTTCATAAATGGCAGTTCGCTGCACTTCAGCGAATTTGCAATGGCTTCGGGCGACCACCAAAATCGCGTCCGGGCTGCGAGCATGAGACGTTCAGCAAGATGAGTCTCAATAGTCAATTTTTCACAAAAATCCAATGAAAATTGCTTCGGTTCGTTTTCCAACGCCAACATCCATTTTCGAACATTCGACAGATTGGCACGTCGCTCGATCACACCTTCACTCCGAACCAACGAATGCGCTGCGGCTCCCAACCCAAGATAAGGCAAGCCCGCCCAACATGAGACGTTGTGCCTCGAAAAATAACCATCCCGGCTGTAATTCGAAATCTCATACTGTGACATACCCGAGAGTTCCTCGATACATGCCATCATCTCGAGAATTGCGTCTTCATCACAGAGAATCGGCTGACCTTTTTTCTGAACGCTCCAAAGAGGCGTATTTTCTTCGAGCGTAAGCTCATAACAGGAAAGATGCACCACAGGCAGAGTTTTGACCAGTTGCAGCGTACTTTTCCACCTTGTGACTTCGAAGGCTGAATCATTCCCTGGGTTCGCACCATAGATCAAATCAATCGAAATCTCTTCAAAACCCGATTGAGCGAGTATTTCGATGGCATTCAATGCAGCCGATCTGTCATGCCCGCGCCCCAAAAACTGAAGCATGTCATTCTCAAAAGACTGAATTCCAAGCGAAATGCGCGTAATCCCAGCAGATTTCCAGGTTTGAGCTCGCTCACAGGTGACGTGTTCAGGATTGGCTTCAAGCGTGATTTCGACATCGCTATCCAGGGATGCTCCAATATAGTCCAAAATATAAACCAGCGCTTCATCACTCAGGGTCGTTGGCGTTCCTCCGCCCAAATACAACGTCGTCCAGTGGGCTTTTTCTGGTTTTTGCATTTCAAACTGAGTGCAAATATCCCGAGCATATTCCCAATCAGGTACAGGCCTGCGCACCGTAGACACAAATGCGCAGTATTTGCACCGGCGAACGCAGAACGGCACGTGAATGTATATGCCCCAATCGCCGGGAATGTACATGGCTTCCAGCTGATTGGCCTTTAAAAAATGCAGATTCTTCATGGTAACGATTCAGCCCCCATGCTCTAATCTAAAGGACTGAAGCTGAGTCAACCCAGGCAGAAGGCAGTAGGCAGAAGGCAGCAGCAAGTATTCTCTGATAAAAGTTATGAATTCCGACAATAGCCTAACCTCTGTGTTTGAGCTGCTCTTGCCTGAGGCCTGAAGCCTAATGCCTTAACTATGTAAAACCTTGGGAACAAGTCACTGGCCTGGGGCTGAACAGTGACTCATGGTTACTGTTCAGCCTTTATACTTGTTTTTTTCGAAAGCTCATACCATTCGTTAATGCCTAATGCATAATGATGAATGCATAATGAAATGTCATACTCAGAGGATTGGGACGATGCCTTTGGTTTTGCAAAATCAATCATTCAGCATGATGCATTCAGCATTATGAATTAAAGAGATTTCAAGTATTTGGGGAACCAGGAGCGTACTCCAGGCTGAACAGTTACCACTCATGATGCAAATTGATACACATTCCTTGTAAACATGTACAAAATAGTGTAAAATTAATGCTTATTATGAAGTCACGCATAAGGAGATTAAACATGCACTACAAGACTATGATTACCTTAATCGCCATTTCGTTGGCATCTTTTTCCACCGCCTGTACTTCCGATAATGCAATCGAGTCCAATCCTCCATCGGATTCTGTGACAGATGGCAATGATAAGGGTGATGATGGCGAGAAAGAAGATGGCAACGAAACCTCGACACCTGACGAAAACCACGGGGATGGTCAGACAGACGAAACCGATCCGATAGCCGAAGAAACTGAGCCAGGAACGGACACCACCGATCCGGAAACAGACACGCCAGATCCGGGAACGGACACGCCGGATCCGGGAACGGACACGCCGGATCCGGGAACGGACACGCCGGATCCGGGAACGGACACGCCGGATCCAGGAACGGACACACCGGATCCGGGAACGGACACACCGGATCCGGGAACGGACACACCGGATCCAGGGACAGACACGCCGGATCCAGGGACAGACACGCCGGATCCGGGAACGGACACACCGGATCCGGGGACAGACACACCGGATCCGGGAACGGACACACCGGATCCAGGGACAGACACGCCGGATCCAGGGACAGACACGCCGGATCCGGGAACGGACACACCGACTCCGGTTACACCGCCTGCCCCCAAGCCACCTAAGGCCGATTTGCTCGATATTGCCTTTACCAATAATAACAACGCCACCAATCGCGTCTCAAACGGGCTAAAAATCTCCAAGCTGGCTCAGACGAAAATCATCAATTATAACAGCCCTCGCTATAAGATGTACGTTGCCCACTTTAACAATACACTCGGAAGCAAGGCTGGTGGATGCTACAAAATTGACTATACCGACAATCAGGCCTTTCAAAAAGCTCTGAGTGACGGACATACGCTCGAAGCTGTTTTCCGCATGGATGCTGCACACAATGGTTCGAGCGAAGCCAAATTTTTCTCCTCGCATTCATCGGGGGGAACCGGATTTCTGATTACCAAAACGGAAAAAGGCAAAACCATCACTTTCCTGCCATACGTCGGTGATGGGTACAAATGGTGTGACAGCAAGGTCGTCCCCGAAGTAGGCCGTTTTTACCACGTCGTGGGAGTATGGGACAAATCCGAAGGAAAAGCGCATATCTATATCGATGGCAAACATGCCGGTTCCGTTGCCGCCGCAGGCAATTTTAAATTCGGTTCACAATCCTGGTTCGGCATTGGTTGCGATGCAGGTTCCAGTTCCGAAAGCAGCTGGAACGGCGATGTAGCAATTGCCCGCGTCTATGACAAGCCCCTGACGTCCGACGAAGTTGCATTGCTGTACAACGAGGTAAAACAAGCCAATCCAAAACATTTTGTCATCAATAGCGTCGATGCACTCGGTACGGCAAATATCGCCAAAGGATACAAATACCATGTCTACGGCAGTGGGTTTAAAACTGGCGATGTCATTCGATTTGAATCCATGGCCGATACCAAAACCCACGCAACAACCACGACCATTGCCAGTGGCAAGGCTACAGCAGTCATTCCCGATGGCCTTGCAACAGGAAATTACAGATCGGTACTCGTACGGGGAACCGATGTCTACCCGCTTTCATGGGGCAAACTGACACTCACCGCCAATCCACCCACACAGGCAAACGTCAATTGTGTTGCCCACAGGGGATATCATGTCGATGCACCCGATAATTCCATCGCCTCTTTAAAAGCCGCTCAAAACCTGGGCGTCTATGGCTCCGAATTCGATGTTCATATCACTTTGGATGGCGGCCTCTTTGTCTACCATGACAAAGTCTTCACAGAAGGAGGCAAAGAAGTCAATCTCCAGACATCCAAAACTGCAACCGTCAAAAAATTAAAGCTCTCCAATGGCGAAGCCCTGCCAACCCTCGAAGCCTACCTCAAACAGGGACAAAAAGTGCCTTCTGTAAAAATGGTGCTCGAAATCAAAAACCATGGCAAAGCCGGCAGCTATTCAGAAAAAGAAAACAACAAACGCGTCACCAAGGCATGCATCGATCTGGTCAAAAAACTCAAAATGGAAGACCAGGTCGAATGGATTGCATTCAACTACGATAACTGCAAACAGATCAAAAAAGCCCTACCCAATGCAGTCGTCGAATACCTTGCCAGTTCTGACAGTGCCGCCAAAACGCCAGATACTTTGAACAAAGACGGGCTCTCACTCGACTACAAGACGACCCTGCTCAAAAGCCATCTCGATTGGATCACCAGTGCCCACAAAAATAAGCAAATCGTCAATGTCTGGACTGTGGCCAAAGAGGATTTTGATTACTGGATTGGCAAAGGGGTTGACTCGATCACAACCAATGCCTCAAAAGCACTGATGAACAAAAGCAAAATTTACGTGCAAAAATAAAATCCCACTAAACAAGGATAATTGCAATTTAGACTGAAAGCTTAGATCCTGGAGAAAGTATTTTCCACTCGAACACCGTCCCCCGACGTGGGAATTGTCAAGGGTGTCACGCAACAC
>DGWW01000253.1:14705-18366 GCA_002395385.1 Myxococcales bacterium UBA4248 | reverse complement strand
TTCATTGAGATGGGATGATTTGGGTGATTTTTTTTTACAAACGGATTTGTTCGCATCTAACGATGCTCACTTTTTTAATGCTGAATGCATAATGCTGCATGCAGAATTGGTTTGAATGCAAAAACAAAAGGAATTGCGGGATTCATTGAGATGGGATGATTTGGTTGATTTTTTGTTTTTACAAACGGATTTGCTCAGGCCTAACGGCCTTCGCGATTTTAATGAGCAATGTGCAATTGGAATGAAACGCCTTCCAGGCATGTCGAATTTATTGGAGAATTGCCATTCAATTGCTCATTGCTCATTGCTAATTACAAATAGGGTATCGTTGCCGACGTATCACCGCCGGGCATCAGCATGGGTGCCGTATCTTCCATCCCCTTGAGTTCGCATGCCTGCATGGATTTGCTCGATTTATCGAGGGTCTGTACGATCCCATTTTTGGTATATTTGTAATGGTTGCGGACATAATCGTCCGATCCGCTGTCGTACCGCTGTTCCCGAATAAAACTTGCGATGAACTTGATGCCGCTGGATGACTGTTTAAAGATGTAGGAACGATCGGCATTCATCCCGCCATTGTTGCAATGTTCATTGCGCGTCACAATGACTTCTTTTTGCTTGTCGCCATCGACATCCTCGAAAGTAATCTGCGGGACAGCCGTCGAAAATCCCGAATCGAGCGAAATCTTATTCCATGTCAGGCCGGCATACCCGTTGAGCCCCATGCCAGCAATGAGCAGTGTATCGCCGGCGAATGCAATAATTTCGGGCATGGAAGTTCCGGCGATATCCGCCTCGACTTTTGTCCATTCCGCTTCGATTTTAGCCGCTTCCCTGTCGGCATTGAGAATCTTTGTCCAGATGGAATCCCGCAAGGCGAGTCGGATTCGGCCCATTTTTTCGCGCTTGATGCTGCCGGGTTTCTTGGGATCGATGGGGCATGTTCCCAGCGTTGCCTCGTCCTCATTGGGGTCGTCCTGATCCCAGTCACGAATGATGACGCAATACCGCATATACCCATTCATCACGGGCGATGTTTTGGCCAACGCACTATAGGCGATGGATACTTCGAAATCGTACCCTTCCTCGCCAACAAATCCGGCCCCTTCGAGCCCGTCGGCGCCTCTTCCTGACACCCATTTGATGAGTGCTTTGTCGCCGTCGACCATCGGGCCGATATCCATCGAAACGCCGCGCGGGCTGCCCAATGCTTTGCCGTCTTCAGCTTCGGGAACGAGCCAGATTTCTACGCGATCGGACTTCCACTGTTTTTTCTTCGAGACGACGGCATTGTCTGTGACATTGACGTAAAAATAGATCTTTTCTGCGCCATACTGCGCCTGAATTTTGGCGCTCAAATCTTTCGGGCCCGTCCAGTCATAATCGTATTCTCCGCTGAGCAGCGTCGACTTGACTTCAACGCCATCAAATGCGCCCCAGTCGCTGACATTGCCATCGGCCCGCGTATCGATATCGCTCGTCAATTTTGCCGTCAAATCGAGAACTTCCTGTTCCTCCGGATTCCCTTTTCTCGGTTTTTCTTTGGGTTCTTTTGGTGCAGCCACCGCCAGACTCGAGCAAAACATACTGAGTACGACGACAGAAATGAACAACCGCATAGCATCCTCCAAAGCTAAAATTCTTGACAATCCCGATGTTGAACACAATACCCTTACTTTCGAGACGGGCTGCATTCGGTACACCTCGTTTCATTATATCAATTTATTCGTAATTTTGTAATGATATATGCGGGGGGAAGTGTCCCCCCGCGCGGCTATTTTGTGTCGTGCATGTGCACGCCACTGCAATACGCCGCTCCCCCCACTGTATTCATCATGAAGAAGACAATTTTCATCGATCCCAAACGCTGTAAGGCATGCCGTTTATGCATTCGCGCATGTCCGCATCATTGCCTCGAATTATCGCAAAACCGCAATGCCGCCGGGTATCTGATGATCGAACTCGTCAAACCCGACGATTGCACGGGGTGCGGCACATGCGTGCGGACATGCCCCGAACCTCAGTGCTTGCAATTAATTCGTAATGCGTAATTCGTAATGCGTAATGATTTAGGCATGCTCAAGGTAATCTCTAAAGAATTGAGTTCTTTTAGTATAGAGGGATTGGGGGATGGCGAGGCCGTCACATTCAGATTAATCTTGTTTTTTGTTTCGCCCCTTCAGGGCGATTTTATGGATGAATTTTTGTTTTCCCGGGGTTACGCTATCGCTCCACCCCGGGCTGTGACATTTCGCCCTTTCAGGGCGATTTCCAAGCAATTATCATCAATTACGCATTACGAATTTAGGACGATATTCATTCTTAGCTCCAGACTTCACCTTTAGTTTGGCATCCCAATTACGAATTACGAATTACGAATTGCGAGTGGTCTTCACCTTTAGCTTCAGACTTCACCTTCAGTTTTGTCATTCTCTAATTCCGCATTCCGCATTCCGAATTCCGAATTAATATGAAACACACATTTATCAAAGGCAACGATGCCATTATTTGCGGGGCGCTTTGCGCAGGATGCCGTGCCTTTTTTGGCTACCCCATCACACCAGCCAGCGAGATTGCGCACGACGCGACGAAATACTTCCCGATGGCCGGCGCACTGGCTTTGCAGGCCGAGAGCGAAGTGGCAGCCATCAACATGCTGTATGGTGCCGGTGCCGGCGGAACTGCCGCCATGACGGCAACTTCAGGGCCGGGTTTCAGCCTCATGCAGGAAGGCATTTCCTACATGGCGGCGGCCAGGATTCCCGGGGTCATTGTCGATATCATGCGGTCTGGCCCGGGACTCGGCAATATCGGCCCCGAACAGGGCGATTACAATATGGCGGTACATGGCGGCGGCCATGGGCATTACCACAATATCGTCTTTGCACCTGCCAGTGTGGCCGAAATGTTTTCGATGACCATCGCCGCATTTGAAGCCACTTTTAAGTACCGTACACCTGTCTGTATTCTGGCCGATGCCTTCATCGGGCAAATGATGGAAACGATCGCCCTCCCCGAAGATCTGCCCGATGCATGCAATGTTCCCGAAATCAAATTCCCTTATTCAAATGGTGTCACAGGAAATGCAGATACCCGCGGCCATGTCATTTCCTCGCTCGAACTCATCCCACAAAAACTGCACGAAAAGAATGAAGAACGATTTGCAGACTACAAAATCATGCAAAACGAGTTGCCCGAAAGTGAAATTGACGGCAGCGAAGATGCCGATATCGTCCTTGTCGCCTACGGAATTTGTGCACGAATCGCCCGGGATGCTGTCGAAAAAGCACGCGAAAATCATCAGAATGTGACGCTCTTTAGACCCAAAACCTTATGGCCTTTCGATGAAAATGCGCTTCTAAAAGTGACACAAAAAGCCTCTAAAATTATCGTAGTTGAATGCAGCCGCGGTATGATGCAAAATGACATTGAGCGGTTTTGCGGCCGTTCGCGCGTCAGCGGCGTTTATGCTGATGGCGGCATCATTCCAACGTCGGAGCAAATTCAATTAGCAATTGATAATTGATAATTGATAATTGATAATTGATAATTGATAATTGCACATTGCTTATTGCTCATTGCGCATTCATTCCGATCCGGGCGCGCCTGCGGCACACCCGGCTATATTCTACGAATGAAACGCCTTCCAGGCGTGTCG
>DGWW01000253.1:0-14647 GCA_002395385.1 Myxococcales bacterium UBA4248 | reverse complement strand
CCTTCCAGGCGTGTCGATTCTATTGGCGATTTGCAATTCCCACCAAAATTGCACATTGCACATATTAAAATCGCGAAGGCCGTTAGGACTGAGCAAATCCGTTTGTAAAAAAAAATCACCCAAATCATCCCATCTCAACGAATCCCGCAACACCCAATGTTTTTGCATTCATAATTCCGAATTCCGAATTCCGAATTAAAACCATCGCACCATTTCATGCCTTTTCGCCTGCCCTGGGTATGAGATGATCATCTTTGGCAGGCCAAAAAAAAGGAAACTCCCATGAGCGAGAACGCTGAATTTCATGATTTTACAGGCGAAATTGTCACTGCAAAACTCGAAGATCTGCAAGAAAAGAAATGCATCGCATGCATGAACAATGGGGAGCGCATTCTCATTCCGCGCAATGAACTCGATGACAAATCCAAAGCAGGTGATACGCTTGAATTTTATATCGAAGGGATGGTCAAAGATGCCCTCTGGCTTGGATCAACTGCCAAAATTCCCCTGATGCGCCTTTGGCTCCATATCGACGAAGCCCGCAAGAATGAGACAAACCTCAATGCGACCGTCATTGCCAGCGAAGACAATGGTCTCATTTGCGATGTCGAATCACTGATGGGGTTTATTCCGTACCGCGAAATTGAAGAATCACCGTTGCCCCAGCTCGATGACTATATCGGCCAGACATTTGAAGTCCGTGTGCTCAAGTTTTCGGGGGCAGACGGAAAACTCATCGTCAGCCACCGTGCGGCCATAGCAGAGCAATTGCACAAAAATCGCGAAAAATTCCTCGTAGAACTGAAGCCCGATCAAATTTACGAAGGCACTGTCCGGCAAATTGTCGATTTTGGTGTCTTTGTCGACATCGGCTATGGCGTCGAAGGGCTCGTCCATCGCTCCAATCTGACATGGGGCAAAGAGGATCCGGCATGCCTCGTTGCGGTGGGCGACAAACTCAAAGTGATTGTTTTATCGGTCGAAACGGGCCGAATTGCCCTTGGTCACAAGCAACTCATCAAAGACAATTGGGCAGACGTCGTACAAACGCTCCATGTGGGTGACATTGTCGACGGCAAAGTGACGACATTTGCGAATTTCGGCGTTTTTGTACGCATCGCCGACCAGGTCGAAGGGCTCGTCCATAATTCAGAATTATCGTGGGATACGGCCGTTCGTCAGGCCCAGCAAATCCTCAAAGTGAACGACGAAGTGCGCGTCAAGATCCTGAGCATAGATACAGAAAAACGCAGGCTACAGCTGAGTTTGCGCCGTGTCGAAACGAATCCATGGCAGCGAGTTTTGGACGAATATCCTGCGGGTGCGCGCCTGAAAACCAAAGTGGTTGGGGTGGCAGATTTTGGCATTTTTGTCGATCTCGGACACGATTTGCGCGGCTTGATCCATAAAAATGATCTGCCCAAATTTGAGGATGACAATTTTGCCAATCATTATGCCGTCGGCGATGTAATCGAATGCGTGATGCTGAATGTCGATGTCGCCAAAGAACGCGCATCCCTGAGTGTCAAGCAGCTTGCGGGCGATCCCTATCAGAATTTTGTGGCCCAAAATCCCGTCGGAAAACGGTTCGAAGCTGAGATTAAACGCATCGTAAAATTCGGGGCATTTGCGGCAATAGGCGAAGTCGAAGGGCTGATACACATTTCGGAACTCTCGGAGAATCGCGTGGAAAATGTGGGATCTGTCGTCAAAGTGGGGCAAAAAGTCGAAGTCACTGTCGTCAGTCTGGATGTCCCCAAACGCAGGATTGGCCTGTCTTTGATTGCAGAACCGTTTGATCCGATCGAAGCGCCTGCCGAAGAGGAAGCAGCTCATGAAGAAACGCATGCAACCATGGCGGACATTTTCCCCGAGAGTTTGAAGAAATAGAATTTTTTTACTGTGTTGTTCAAGTGTAAATATACTTCTCAATTCAATCATTTGCGCCTACGCGGCGGGCGGTCAAAGGTGTCGCGCGACACCCTTGACAATCCCCGCGTCGTGGGACGGCGTTCGAGAGGCGCCGTTGGCGCTAACTCGAACGCCTTTCCCCCGAACCCCCTTGAACAATATCATAAGGTAAAAGCCGAACGTGAAACGACATCGTGTCGTACACGTTCGGACAGCCGACATCGTGTCGGCTGTATTTGAGGTCTTTGGAACTATCATCCCCAAAGTGACTACAAATTTAATTTACTATGAATCAAGTCAATCTCATTAGAATGTGACGTTCTAGTCCCTCACGCTTGTAAAGACGTTTCATAGAACGTCTCTCACGCCTGCATGTTTCAACAATAATAGGCGGTGCGTATTGGCTGCAAGCCAATAGCATCCGCATCCAAGGGCGCATTGGCCGCAGGCCAAAAGCCCGATGCCGTGCCGCATTGCGCACCGCGCAAAAGGCCGGCCCCATCCACACCTGGCAATCTGAATTTATGCTTAAAATCTGCGAAATTTTCCATTCCATACAGGGCGAGTCGTCCTTTGTTGGGCAGCCGTGTACGTTCGTTCGTTTGACAGGATGCAATCTGCGATGCGTCTGGTGCGATACGCAATATGCATACGAGGAAGGTCAAATGATGGCGATCGACGAGATATTGCGCGAGGTTGAGGCGATTGGCTGCAGGCTGGTCGAAATCACGGGTGGCGAGCCGATGTGCCAGGCCCCCGAAGTCTGCAACCTCATGTTGCGGTTAGTTGAACACGGCTATACGGTTCTTCTCGAAACGAACGGTTCGCGTTTGCTCGATATGGTCCCAGAACAGGTCCATCGAATCATCGATTTAAAACCGCCCAAGAGCATGACCGCGCACGACGAAAAAGTATGGCAAAGTTATTCAAAAACCTGGCGAAATACCGATGAAATCAAGTGTGTCGTCACCGACCGTGAAGATTTTGATTGGTGTTTGCAAAAACTTTCTGAATACCAATTGTTCGGACGTGTTATAATCCACTTCTCGCCAGTTTGGGGCAAACTCAGTCCCGAGGTTTTGGCGGAGTGGATTTGCGCATCAAAACTGCCGATTCGGCTGAATCTGCAAATTCAGAAAGTGATCTGGGACCCAGAAAAACGCGGCGTATAGCGGCTGATTTTTTCGAGGAAGCACATGGCGACAACGTTATCTAAAACATTTCGATTTGAAGCAGCCCACCGGCTGCCACACGTTCCCGAGGGGCACAAATGCGGTCGTCTGCATGGACACAGTTATCAGATCGACGTCATCGTTAAAGGTGATGTCAATCCTGCAACCGGCATGGTCATTGATTTTGCAGAAATCACGAAAGCCTGGGAACCCATGCACAAAGTGCTTGACCATTATTATCTGAATGAAATTGAAGGTCTCGAAAATCCGACCTCCGAAATTCTGGCGCAGTGGATTTACGTGCGCATGAAACGAGAACTTCCCTGTCTGTCTGCGATTTATGTTCATGAAACGTGCACATCGAGTGCTCGCTATGAAGAGGATTAAAAAATGAAAGATGTTGTCGCTGTGATATTGGCCGGTGGCCGCGGAAAACGCATGCATTCGATGCAGTGCAAAGCACTTCACAAAGTGGCGGACCGAACGATGCTCGACTGGACGCTGGATGCATGCCAGTTGGCGGGAATTGAGAATATTATCGTCGTGGTAAGTGCGCATTCGGACGATATTCGCCAGCATCTGGCCCGCGATGGTCATGCCTTAAACATTGACATTGCAGTCCAGAATGAACCGCTCGGAACGGCCGATGCTGCCGCAGCTGCCATGCCAAGAGTTCGCGAACTCAATACGCGTTATGCCGTGATTTTACCGGGTGATTTGCCCAACCTGCAGGCTTCGACGCTCAAAAAGATGATGCTAAAACGCGCTCAAAAACAGATTTTCTGTTTGACGGTCAATCGCGATGAACCGGCAGCCTACGGACGCGTCATCCGCAACGAAGACGGCACCGTTGCGCGCATCGTGGAGTTTAAGGACTGCACGCCGGAACAAATTTTCATCAAGGAAATCAACGTCGGTGTCTACAGCGTCCCGACGGCATTCCTCGAATCTGCTTTGCCGAGAATTTCGAATGACAATGCGGCCCACGAGTACTATCTCACCGACATGATAGAAATCGCGAACGAAGATGGCATGCCCGTCATTCCCGTGGTTGCCGAAGACCCGGGCGAGGTGATGGGCGTCAATACGCCGGACGAGCTCGCGACCGCTGAATCATGGCGCCGCAAATTGAGCCTGTAATTTTTGAGGGTATTTTTTTTTCGCGCGGCTATTGGCCTTTGGCCAATACGCCTGCGCCCGAATGCGGCTATCGCGGCCAGTAGCCACGATACGCCGCATTTTCGTGTTTTTTGCTTCGCTCCACCCATCCGTGGGTTACGCCTACCCGTGGGTTACGCTGCGCTCCACCCATCCGTGGGTTACGCCTACCCGTGGGTTTCACCCATCCGTGGGTTTCACCCACCCGTGGGTTACACTGCGCTCCACCCATCCGTGGGTTACGCCTACCCGTGGGTTTCACCCACGGTTAATTGCTACGGATGTATCGCCCCTACGGGGCGTACGGATCATTATGCATTCTGCATTCAGAATTATGCATTCAGAATTATGCATTTCATGATTCGCATTTTGTTGAGTTTTAGATCGCATCCATTTAGACTAGAATAGAGTTTTTGTTAAAAAAACTGTGATAAAAACACCCTTAACAATCAGTTCGCTCTATTCAGTTTTGCATTTCCCCAAAGTTGGGAATCGTGTTTTTACAGGCTAATCAGCCACTGACATCTTGGGAGGGACGTGTATGAAGAGTTCGATCAAAGTTATTCCTCTGGTCATTGCAGGCCTTTGGGCTGCATGCAATCTTTCGCCCGTGAGTGCCGAAGAATTCAATCTTGAGCAGATGGTACAGGCCGGCAAAAGGGTGAAGCAGGTCAAATCCCCGAAAGCGTATCAATTGTATCACGTAACTCCACAGGAAATCCCCAATTCGGATTTGGAATTTACGGGGCCTCTGTACATGAAATTAGCCGATGGTAAGGTACGGCAAATTGCAGATCATGTTGAAATTTCAAGGATTTCTCCCGATGGGAGAACATTTTTCACCAACCATGAACAAAAACTTTATATCGTCAATGATTCGGGAACTCCGGAACTCATCGCCGAGAATGTGAGTTCAAACTTCGCATTCGATAAAACAGGCAAACACATCCTGGTGTCTCGTCCGATAGATGTCGATATTTTAAAACTCGATTTAATCAGCAGAGATGGCAAGACCGTTCGAAACATTTTGCCGGAAGGCAACTATATCGCGCCAAGATTTACACCGGATGGCAAGCAAATCCTCTATGCATCGAGCGATACGGGCATCGTCTCGTGGTACATCGTCAATATCGATGGAACCAACAAACGTCAGTTGACCAATGTCGGCATGAAATCCGGCAGGATGACGGATGAGTTTGTGCCGATCATGAGTACATCAGACGATGCCGGTTTTATCGACGATACACACTTTAAATATAGAGAAGGGACGGACATCTGGGTTTTGGACATTACAACAGGCAAGGCATCTAAGATAAAGTAAAGGGGATGGGATATGAAGAAAAACATTTATATTTGGGCATTTATGGCCGCAATAACCCCATTTGCCTTTGCGAATGGGGCTTCTGCACAGGATATGGTTTTGGAACGTTTTCCGCTCGATCTTTCGAGCTGCAAGGGGGCGACGGTATCGGCACACTTTGCTCACGGCGGCAATGATTATCACTGTGGAACGAGAACCTATAGCGGCCATAAGGGAACAGATTACCCACCAACCGGTGCTCCTTGCACAGTGGTTGCGGCAGCCCCGGGTGAAGTCGTCGCCACAGCTGATGGCAACTACGATGCTCAAAGTTCAGCAGACGCTTCAGTCAATGTATGCTGCGGCAATGGAGGATGCAGCTACGGCAATTATGTAAGAATCAAACAGGAAGACGGTTCGCATGTCGTCTATGCACACATGAAGAAAGGCTCCCTCCTGGTGGCAAAAGGCGACAAAGTCACCTGTGGTCAGCCACTTGGCATTCAGGCAAGTTCCGGATGTTCAACCGGAACCCATCTGCATTTTGACATCACGCCAGATTCGAACGGAAATAACCGCTACGATCCCTATGTCGGTTCCTGCGGTACACTCGATAAGACTCGATGGGTTTCACAGGGGGGGTATTGCTCAAGTTACAGTGATATCCAACTCCCGGCAGACACCTGCCAATGCAAACCCTCCTGCAATGGCAAGGCATGCGGCGATGATGGCTGCGGCGGACAATGCGGCACCTGCGCTCCCAACGAGACATGCAATGCCGGGGCGTGCCAATGTGTTCCCCAATGCGATGGCAAAGCATGCGGCGACGATGGATGCAGCGGACAATGCGGCACTTGCGGCCCCAACGAAACGTGTCATGAAGGCACATGTCGGTGTGTTCCCCAATGCGATGGGAAAGAATGCGGCGATGATGGATGTGGCGGGCAATGCGGCTCATGTACAGATGACCCCTCGTGCAGTGGCGATGCGTGCGCATCCGAAAAAATCTGCCTCAACAACAAGTGCGTCGAATGCGATACAACCGAAGCCGTTTGTGAGGGTAATACCGCGAAAAAATGTGTCGATAATTTCTATCAATATACAGAATGCACGGGCAAAGACACCTGCGTCGATGGGGAATGCGTCGAAACCCTCGAATGTCTTGAGACAGACGAACCCACTTGCGACGGCAACAACATCAAACGCTGCGTCGGTGGGCAGTATGAATTGACAGCATGCGGCAATGACCAGCAATGTATCGATGGCACATGTCAGGACAAGGTCGCCCCAGAAACGCCGTCCTCTCCCGATGATCCCACGCCGGGCGATGATCCCACGCCGGGCGATGATCCCACACCGGGCGATGAGCCTACGCCGGGCGCAGATTCCGATTCTCATGTATCCGTTCAATCTTCGGCTGACAGCAGCTGTTCTGCCAATTTACAGACGGGAGCCGGAAACTGTACACCTCTCTGGATGGTTCTTGCCGGTATGCTGAGTTTGCTTGGCATTCGCAGGAGACGTCGTTCATAATCATAGATTTGTGGTGCGCGCTTTGGCCTTTGGCCAATACGCCTGCGCGCAATGCGGCTATCGAGGCCAAAAGCCTCAATAGGCCGCATTTTTTTGTCTCTGTTTAACGCGTGTGGATGTTTTTTTCACAGATAACTTCCATCCTGGCTTAGAGCTTTGCGCTTTGAGTGATTAATCACTTCTCTAAGCTCCAAACTCCAGGCTCTAAGCTGACACATTATAAAACACATCGTCCCGCACTGCACGACTGTCCATTCGGACAAGCGCGATAGCATCCACCGCAATGCTCATGGTTGGTGTAGATATTCACATAATCATTACCGCACCAGGTATCGACATCATAGGGAGCGGAAAGACATTCGCCCCAATAACAGTACTGCCCGTTCGCACATCTGTGTCCGCAATAGCCGCAATGCTCAAAATCATTCCAGGGTGTGATATCCAAATCATTGCATGTGATCACGCTTGACTCAGTTTGCGTATACCTGACGCAGACACCATTGCTGCAAACAGCATCGATATCACACACATTCCCGCAGCCGCCGCAGTTGGCCGAATCAAAACTCGGGTTGACTTCGACGCCATCACAGAAAGTCCAGTAATCATCCCCTCCGCTTGTACAATACCCATCCTGGCAATAATCGCCATAATCACAAAGCAAATCACACCCACCGCAGTTATCCGAATCGCGGTTCGTATAAACGGTACGCCCATGACATGTCTGCGCATAGGAAGTCGATGTCCCACTATACTTACATACCCCTTTGGTACAGGTCTGATCTCCGGGACAGCTCAGATCACAACGGCCGCAGTTATCATTGGAGGAATACGGATAGACCGAAGTGCCATCACATTGAATGCTCGTCGAACTGTAAATGCTTTGAGAAACACATTGTCCCTGAGAACAGGCATAGCCAAAGTTACAAACGATATAACATCCGCCGCAGTGCTGCGAATCCCGATAGGGTTCGACCTCAACACCACCACACAGCGTTTTATCTGAATAAGAAACACTCGAAGTACATTTTCCCTGTTTGCAGAACTGATCATCATCGCACCAATTGCCGCAGCCGCCGCAGTTGTCCGAATCGTAATACGGATAAACCTCCAGGCCATCACATGTTATCGTCGTGCTCGAACTAAAAGATGAAGAAACGCATTTGCCATAGCTGCATTTTTTATTGGCTCCGCAAGCATTGTCGCACCCGCCGCAATGGGCTGAATCCGAGTAGACATCGACTGCACTGCCACCGCAATAAGTATAATAGGACCCATGGAGCACGGATGTACAATTGCCGTTGTAACAATATTCTCCGACATTGCACATAATACCGCAGCCACCGCAATTGTCTGAATCTATCTTTGCATTGGTCGATATACCATTGCAAATTAACGATGATAAATCGCCGGTATAACAGTTTCCATCATTGCAGTATTTGCCCGCACCGCAGGCATGATTGCACCCACCGCAATGGTTTGCATCGTAATAGGGATTCACCGATTCACCATTGCAGTAGGTAATCGTATCATATTTATTGGATGTACAATTTCCCTGATAACAATATTTACCGTTGCCGCATGATTTGCCGCAGCCACCGCAGTTATCCGAATCATAATAGGGATTGGTTTCTATACCATTGCAATAGGTATAGACATCCTGCTTTGTATTTGTACAATTTCCCTGATAACAATATCTGCCCAAACCGCATGATGTACCACATCCGCCGCAGTTGTCCGAATCATAATAAGGATTTACCTCGACGCCATCACACAAGGTGATTGTATTATATCGGGTAGATGTACAGCTTGCGTTGTAACAATAGGTTCCGACGGAACATTTATTATTGCAAGCGCCGCAGTTGTCCGAATCCATTTTAATTTGTGTGGATTCGCCGCTGCACAGCGTCGATATATCCGAACTGCTTAATGATGAACAATAGCCCTTCTTACATATTCTTTTGTCGCTGCACAGATTGTCACAGCCGCCGCAGTTTTCCGAATCCATATAGGGATTCACTTCGGTTCCATGACAAAGGGTCGTCGTATCGTATGCCGTGCCGACGCAGTTCCCCTGATAGCAGTACCGGTTAGCCCCGCATGCATTGCCACAGCTGCCGCAATTGTCCGAATCGATATAAGGCTCGACCGTATCGCCGTTGCAGGTGATTTGTGTACTGGCATTGAGCGTTTGTGCCACGCACGTTCCTTCATTGCAGACCGTGCCTTTGGAACACGTATTGCCGCAGCCACCGCAGTGAGCGGAATCCGAATAAGGCCTGACATCAGTGCCATTGCATGTGATTTCGGCACTTGACGTAAACTGACATACCCCCTTGGAACAGGTCTGTCCGTCGCCGCACCTGACATCGCAGCCACCGCAATGATCATCATTTGAATAAGGGTTGACCTCAATGCCGCTGCACAATGTGGCCGTATTGTACGGAATCGAAGTACAGCCCCCATGATAACAATATTTACCTGCTCCACAAGCATTGCCGCATGCACCGCAGTGCGACGAATCATAATAGGGATGCACAGTTTGACCGCTGCAAGTCATGGTCGAATCCGAAGTCAGTTTACATTCGCCCGAAACACAGTGTTTACCGTCGGTGCAGACGATGCCGCACCCGCCGCAGTTTTCGGCATGATAATAGGGGTTGACTTCGACACCATCACACAGTGTCGTCACATCGTGCAAAGCGGAGGTACATTGTCCCTGATAGCAGTATTGCCCCGTACCACATGCATGACCACACGCACCGCAGTTGTCCGAATCGATATAGGGCCGAACCGTCACACCTTCGCATACTATCTGGGTATTTGAGTTCATCGACTGCGAAACGCATCTCGAGGCACTGCACACGGTTCCCTTGCCACACAACTGACCACAACCGCCGCAGTGGGCCGAATCAGAATAGGGGCGGACGACAGTCCCGTTGCAGGTGATCTCTGAGGTCGGCGCATATTCACAGGATCCCATGCTACATACTTTGAGAGTATCACATCGATTCCCGCAGCCGCTGCAGTTGTCATCATCGGTATATGGATTCACTTCGACATCATGGCAAACCGTCGTCGTATCGTGTGCCGAAGAAGTACATGCCCCCTGGTAACAGTATCTGCCCGCACCGCAGTCATTGCCGCAACCACCGCAGTGCGACGAATCGTAGTAGGGATGCACCGTCTTGCCGTCGCAAGTGAGCGTAGAGGCAGCCGTGAGCTTACATCCACCGGAAATACAGAATTTACCATCACGACAGACATTGTCGCAGCCGCTGCAGTTCCTGTCATCGCTATAGGGATTGACTTCGACATCATGGCAAACCGTCGTCGTATCGTGCGCTGCCGAAGTACATGCGCCCTGGTAGCAGTATCTGCCCGCACCACAGTCATTGCCGCAACCACCGCAGTGCGACGAATCGTAGTAGGGATGCACC
Organism: Myxococcales bacterium UBA4248; assembly: GCA_002395385.1. Taxonomy (GTDB): domain Bacteria; phylum Myxococcota_A; class Bradymonadia; order UBA4248; family UBA4248; genus UBA4248. The sequence goes on along the minus strand of DGWW01000253.1, from coordinate 4,136 downwards.
GTCTTGCCGTCGCAAATGAGTGTAGAGGCAGCCGTGAGCTTACATCCACCGGAAATACAGAATTTACCATCACGACAGACATTGTCGCAGCCGCTGCAGTTCCTGTCATCGCTATAGGGATTCACTTCGACATCATGACAAACCGTCGTCGTATCGTGCACAGCAGAAGTACACGCCCCCTGATAACAATATCTGCCCGTGCCACAGTCATTGCCGCACGCCCCGCAGTGCGACGAATCGTAGTAGGGATGCACCATCTTGCCACCGCACGAAACGATCGAGGCTTCCGTGAGTTTGCACCCCCCAGACACACAGAATTTACCATCCGTACACACATTGCCGCAACCACCGCAGTGATTGTCATCCGAATAAGGATTTATCTGCTCGCCATTGCAAATGGTGGTCGTATTGTGAATTGCAGAGGTACATTTACCTTCATAACAATATTTACCCGTGCCACAGTCGTTGTCACATCCGCTGCAGTTCGACGAGTCGAAATAAGGCCTGACTTCTGCGCCATGACAGATTGTCGTCGTATTCGTGGGGACATTGGTACATTCCCCCCGGTAGCAGTATTGCCCCGCGCCGCAGTCATTGCCGCATGAACCGCAATTTTCCGAATCGATGTACGGATATTTCGTCATGCCGTCACATCGAATCATAGAATCTTCCGTCAGTTTGCACTCGCCATGGAGGCAGAATGCACCTTCCCGACAAATATTGCCGCACTGACCGCAATTCTTAATATCACCGCTCAGATCGATGTCGATGCCGTCGCACTGCGTCTTGTCGCCAATACCACGACATTCTCCATTGCGGCATATCGAATGTTTTGCACATTTAAGATCACACCCACCGCAGTGAACCGAGTCAATCGCAGGATGTATCGTTTTGTCATGACAAACAAGCGTAGAATTCTCAGTATAGATACATTCGCTGTCAATACATTCGCGGCCGTTGGTACATACATTGCCGCACTGACCACAGTTATCACCATCCGACGTCAAATCGACAATCACGCCATTGCATCGTGTCGGATCCTTGACACATGTATTGTTTTCGACGTGATAGCCTTCCCTGCAGGATGTCACCACACACGCGCCCTGACTGCAAACACCATTCTCCCATTGCGTCACTTGACGGCTGCAATCGGCATAGTGGCCACCGCAATGCTCGATGGTGTCGGGTTCGCATCCGTCACTATAGAGATGATAGCCGACCGCACACTCAAAGGCATAGCAAGACCCATAAGAACAATAGCCATCCAGCCAACCGGGCACCATCTGACTGCAATCGACATTTTCACAGGGGTCTACATAAATTGGCTCGCATTCCCAATAAGGTTCACGCCAGATGTCGTACTTCTGCTTCCAAACCTGTCCCTCTGGGCAATATCCATCAGGGTTAAAGTTGTCCTCGTTGTCGCATCCAAATACCACAAACGAGAGTAAAAGCAGCATCATGAATAAAATGCGCGTGTGCATACCATTCTCCAAACACCCCCGAGATTTTTTAACCTATAATTATCGAGCAAATCTCAAGCCATTTTTTATCAATTTTTTTACGGCTCCGGCTATTGGCCTTTGGCCAATACGCCTGCGCAATGCGGCTATCGGGGACTATCGCCCCGATACGCCGCATTTTTTGGGGTTTCTGTTGTAACGATTTAGCCGGGGCGTATTGAGGCAAAGCCGAAATAGCCACGCGGGGGTAGCGGCGTATTGAGGCAAAGCCGAAAAAGCCGCGAAGGGGGCTTGCCCCCTCACCCATCACCCTTTTTTCAATTTTTTGATGCTCAGCCCAAGCTGGTTCATGCGCACCGCAATTTTGTGCTGCATTTGAGGGGAATCATCGCCAAAAAGTTCTTGTCCCATGCGCCCGAGATCGCCTTTGCAGAGGTCGAATGCACGGCAAAGGTACGTTCGTTCCAGCTGCTGACGAAGTTCGGCAAAATCGGCAACGCGTCCCAGTTCGAGTTTTTTATCCGCAGATAAAGGCAGTTCTGTGTTTTCTGTTTGTACCGATTCGATGCCGCCGAGCAGCGACATGGCATAAAAGTGATCGATTTCGATGATGCGGCTCGACGAATCAGCAATGCGCAAGTCGTAGAGCGCCTTTAGAATGAGTGTATCGAGCACGCTCTCGAGTTCGCGCGTATTGCCGGGCCAGTGATACGTATGGAACAGCTCCCGCGTGGCGGGCTTAAATCGCACACAGATACCGTCCGAATGGAATTTTGTGCCGGTTCCGTAATCGACCTCAATGTCGCGTGTACAGTGGTTTCGGCGCACCAGCTCATCGACTTCGGGGCGCATTTCATCCCCCTGGAGGATCTTAAGCACGAGTGTTTCGACAAACGCAGGCAAATCCTCGCGGCGTTCGGCAATGGACGGCAATTCGATGCGCATGGCCGGGCCGAGGCGCATGTAAAGGTCAAATCTGAAGCGCCCGGCGGCCACTTCGGCAGATAAATCGAGATGGGTCGCTGCCACGACTTTGACATCGACATGTTTTCGCGTTTCGTGGGCAGCCCCGACGCGGCGTACCATCTTATCCTGCAGGAACAGCAGGAGTTTCCTTTGATTTTCGAGCGAAAGGTTTCCGATTTCATCGAGAAACAGAATACCGCCGTCCGCTTCTTCGATGAGACCGGTACGATCGCTCGTCGCCCCCGAGTATGCGCCTTTGACATGCCCGAATAATTCGCTTTCGACGAGGGTATCGGGCACCGAGGACAAGTCGAGCGTCACGAGATTTTTGCGCCCGCTGAGCGGATAGATGATATGCTCGACGAGCGAGCTCTTGCCCGCACCACTGGGGCCCGTGATAAAGACCGTCCGGGGGCCGAGGCTCATGATCTCAATTTGACGGCGTGCATGCTGAATTTTGGGCGAAGTCCCCCAAAAATAGCCCTGTTCGATGGGGGCTTCGTGACCGAGTTTGACGACACTCTCGAGGCGTGCTGCCAAGGCATCGAGGCTGTCATCATCATCGACAAATTGCAATCCTTCGAGTCCTTCGAGCAACCGTGCTGCGCCTTTGGGAAGCCGGCTGCGCGCAGTCATCAGCACAACGGGAATATGCCTGAACTCCGGCATGCGCCGAAGCTGACGCGCGATGAGCAGCCCCTGAAGCGACTGAACGGTTTCCTGAGTATTGAGTGCAGGAATTTCAGGCAGCCAAAGCAGATCCGCATCATTGAGATCATCAAAACGAATATCCATTAAAAGTGCATCGACCGACTGGCCCGCATTTTGAGCATGACTCAATGCTTCGACGGTTTCCTGATAGGTACGTGCACGCCTGAGCTGGCAGGATTCGCGATCGGGGCATTGCAAACATTCGCAGGTTTTATCACACCGCGTAAGCCATTTAAAACGCTTCCTGAACGTCGGATGCGCCTGAAGACGATCGATGGACATGAGATGATCATCGACGACGAGGAGCGTATACCGTTCATCCCCCAATTCCTTTTGTTCTTTGGTATCCTGCTTTGATGTTTGCGACGTATCCATTTGAGGGACGCCACTTTCTTCATGAGACGGAACGGTCAGATCAAAAAAATCGAGTGCGGCAAGTGCATCATCATTTTCATCGGGCGCAAGGCGCGTGCAGACATCTTCGAATTGATGCACGGCATCGACGACCTGATGCAGCATCCTCAGTGTTTCGGCATCGACATAGCCTCCCATCATCAGGTTTTTGCGAACGAAAGCTTCGCGCCTCGCCAATGCAGTACACGCCTGTTCGATGGCGCAAAGCGGCGTTTCCAGTTCCGATTTCCACCCCTCATCTCGCCTGAGTTTGAATCCCCAGACCGCGCCCAGCCTGGAAATCCCCGTACCCGAGTCAAACAGGCGCCGGATCAGCACATGCGCCTCATTGACATCCAGTTCCCGTTCGGGTTCCGGAATGTCGAGGTGTTTGATTAAATCGTGGCGAATCCGCCGTGCCATTTCATTAGGAGTCATTTTTTATTCGGTATTTGGAAGTTACTACTCAACCGAGGCTCTGCCCCGGACCCCGCCAAAGGGCTCTTGCCGTTCGCAATATCAAATCCGCTTCGTTTCCCGCACCTATCGGTGCTCCAACTCGCGCATTTGATTTGCTCTCGGTGCCCTCAATTCGCACCGTTC
>DGWW01000306.1 GCA_002395385.1 Myxococcales bacterium UBA4248 | reverse complement strand
GTATAATGCGTATCATCCGTGCATGACGAAACAAATCCTTCCGAAATGCACGATTGGTCGTTCACAGCAATGCAGTCACCGCTATGGCATTGAGTACCCAAGGGACACAATTGCTGCTCAATTTTGTTTTGGGAATTGCATATATATTTATTGTTATCATCTGCACAGCTTGGAACATAATTTATAGGCGAACAATCATCCACTGCATTATCCTGACAAATTCCACGCAGACAGATTTGTTTATCCGGGCAATTCTGTATAACAATCCTGTTATCCACACAGGATGTGTAGGTTTGTATTGTTACACATGTCGGCGAAAATGATTCAGGGATACACGCCGCATAGTAGGGAGAATATTCACGACTCTCGTTGCACGCACACCCCAAAAGAACTATCACAACCAGCCCAAAAACAAGATGCTTATCCATCACACTTTTCCTCCAAATGAGCACGTAAAATACGTAAATACTTTTTACGCATTTTGCATGCAACCTTCTTTATCTTGTATTTATTAACAGTAGCACAAATATAAATAGATTGTCAAACAATCATAAATTGCATCTCATGACCACCGCATTAAGAACTGAAAATATATTTTGAAAATATGAATAACAACAATGCTTTAGTTAAATAGGAAGAATCTCGGGGCTGTAGAGTTCTAAGAGGGGTTGACACCAATGTGGTTACAGATAACACAATGTGCGCCTAAAAATTCCGCATCAACCATAAGGATTTGCATTGATAATCAAATCAAATGAGGGTATGACGCCTCAACGCCATTCGTCTGTCAGGTGACAGACACAGAATTGCCCGAATCATGCGGGTGTTTTTTTAAGGAGTTTGTGATGGAATTTAAAGAGATCCTCAAGAAAGCCGAGTCCTACCGTGCCGACATGACCAAGTTTTTGCGCGACATGATCGCGATCCCCAGCGAATCGTGCCACGAAAAAGAAGTCGTTCTGCGCATCAAACAGGAAATGGAAAAGGTCGGATTTGACAAGGTCGAAATCGACCCGATGGGCAACATCCTCGGCTACATCGGCCACGGCAAGCACATCATCGCGATGGACGCCCACATCGACACCGTCGGCGTCGGCGACATCCGCCTGTGGACCGAATGCGATCCCTACAAAGGCAAAGAGGATGACAACACGATTTGGGGCCGCGGCGGCTCTGATCAGGAAGGCGGCATGGCTGCCATGGTTTATGCCGGCAAAATCATCAAAGACCTCGGCCTCGAAGGCGATTACACGCTCATCGTCACCGGCACCGTCCAGGAAGAAGACTGCGACGGCCTCTGCTGGCAGTACATCATTAATGAAGACAAACTCAAACCCGAATTCGTCGTCAGCACCGAACCGACCAGCCTGCGCATCTATCGCGGTCACCGCGGCCGTATGGAAATCCGCGTCGAAGCACGCGGCGTCAGCTGCCACGGCTCCGCACCCGAACGCGGCGACAACGCCATCCACAAAATGGCCGACATCATCCGCGACGTCCGCGCACTCAACGAAAATGACGCCGCCGACTCCACCGAAATCAAGGGCCTCGTCAAGATGCTCGACAAAAAATACAATCCCAACTGGGAAGAAGCCAACTTCCTCGGACGCGGCACCGTCACGACCTCCGAAATCTTCTTCACCTCGCCCAGCCGCTGCGCCGTCGCCGACTCCTGCCAGATTTCGCTCGACCGCCGCATGACCGATGGCGAAACCTGGGAATCCTGCCTCGACGAAATCCGCGCACTCCCCAGCGTCAAAAAATACGGCGATGATGTCACCGTCTCGATGTACAAATACGAACGCGAATCCTACACCGGCCTGCTCTACCCGACCGAATGCTACTTCCCGACATGGGTTCTCCCGCGCAACCACGTCGTCTGCGAATCACTCGTCGAAGCCTACAAGGGCCTCGGTGCCGCCGACGATGCCAAGCATTTCTTCAATGCCGAACCCGTTGTCGACAAATGGACATTCTCCACGAACTGCGTCTCCATCATGGGCCGCTACGGCATCCCCTGCATCGGATTCGGCCCCGGCGCCGAAGAACAGGCTCACTTCCCCAACGAAAAAACATGGAAAGATCACCTCGTGACCTGCGCCGCCATGTACGCCGCCATTCCTCTCACCTATTGCAAAAACATCGATAAATAATATATATTATTATTGATTCTCGCCTATGGGCGATTTTTGTAAATCCATTTTTGTACAGACGTTCCATGGAACGTCTCTGCATAATAATTGCAAAACCGCCCATACGGCTCGCTTTTCGGCCTATGCGCTTCGCGCATACGGCCTTCATGGCCGGGCTATCTGCGATACGCCCGGCCAGTTTTTTATACATTCCACGCCCCCCCATAAAGACTCATCAATCATCACCTATACCATGAAACATCTTCTTAAAAAGCGAATTATCGAATGCATTCCCCTATGCATTGCTTGTCTGTATCCATCGATCGCTATGGCTGCAACCGGTGATATGTACTGTATTATGTACTCCCTTGTACCTATATACATATTTTTCGGACTGTTCATTTCGTTTTTTTTCATGTTTGTCCCATATTGGCATATTAAATCCTGCATTAAACAAAACAATTAAACACCTCACGAGATGCAAAGTATCTATTATTCTTAGCTCTATTTTTGACATATCATGTTTACTTGCGACACTTATTCTTGTGTTTACCCAAGGTGAGTGCAGCATGGCTTTATTTGCTATTATTTTGACTTTACTTTGTATTGTCAATCAGGTCATGCAGTTCATATTTTTAAAGAAGTCAATAAAAATGATTTCAGATTCATAATTCATATATATTCTACATCAAAACAATATTCCCCCCCCTCTCGCTCCAATCACAGAAAATAAACGAAGTGAATATAAATAAGGTTAAGCCGTTTTTAAATTTTGGCTGACATCTGCAAAAAGGCTGTCAGGCTTCATTCCAAAAGACGCATTCATTGAATAAAACGAGGATACCTATGAAACAATATACTCTGCTTGCTGTCTCAGTTGCCCTGTCTTTCGGCATCTGCGCCTGTGATTCGGACAATTCCGGCAGCGATAATTCCAAAACTGGCTACGAACTCGCCTGCACCCAAAGCGGCGGCGCCTTTGCCGACGGCGTATGCAGCTGCGGCGAATCTGCATGTGGTGCCGGAATCGTCTGCGTCAGCGGAGCATGCGCGGTCACCCCTAGTCCCAATGTGCCTCAGACGGATGGCTATAAACTCGCCTGCACCCAAAGCGGCGGTACTTTTGCCAATGGCGTATGCAGCTGCGGCGAATCCGCTTGTGGTGCCGGAATCGTCTGCGTCGATGGGGCATGCGGGGTTACCCCAATTCCAGGGATACCTCAAACGGACGGCTATAAACTCGCCTGCTCCGAAAGCGGCGGCACCTTCGCCGATGGCGTATGCAGCTGCGGCGAATCTGCATGTGGTGCTGGAATCGTCTGCGTCAACGGAGCCTGCGCGGCTACCCCAAGTCCTGGGGGGCATCAGACGGACGGCTACGAACTCGCCTGCACTCAAAGCGGCGGCGCCTTTGCCGACGGCGTATGCAGCTGCGGTGAATCTGCATGTGGTGCTGGAATCGTCTGCGTCGACGGGGCGTGCGCCGAAACGTCGTTGACGGATGCCGAAATATTTGACCGCGCATGCAGCATCAGCGGCGGTCATGCTGACAATGGCATTTGCGTCTGCAACAACACCCCCTGTGCCAGCGGCATTTTGTGCAATGCAACGACTAAAGAATGTGCCTATAAGCCTGAATGTGAGGGTGCGGCCACCGAATGTATCGATCAGGATGGCGTCGGGCAAATCAGATCCTGCGCCGGCGGTTCATGGGCACAATTTGCCGTCTGCCCGGGTGGGGCCGTATGCGCTGACGAAACCAAATGCGTGAATCTTTCGACTGAACCGTGCACAAAAGATGGCGAGAACGTTTGCAGCAACGGAAAATTAAAACAGTGTATTGCAAAACAGTATTCCGCCGAAAAAGACTGCGACAATTCCAATGGCTGCAAAGATGAAAAAACATGCGGCGAATGCAGTTATACTTCATCGACAGACCTGGAAAAAGTATGTACAGATAACGACAATGGCTGTTCGTACAAACAATGCACCAGCAAATATACATGGAGTAATGCGGACGATTATGACGATCTTAGCTGCATCAATGCAAGCGAACTGGGCGTGTGCAGAAACGGTTATTACAAATTGACAAAAGGGGATTCGACAAAAGACGCGGTTATCCAAACGTGCCAGAATGGCACATGGCCGCTTGCAGAATCCGGCTCTGCCACCGACTGGATTAATCATGAGCAAAACGATGCCTTGTTCCGATTTGCCATGACTTGTAATAAAGCCTCCGGCTCTGGCAGCGAAATACATCTTTATTCCAATTTTACAAAAGATGTCTATACTGCAACGAGCACGAGCTTTAACTGTGATTCGCTCAAATCCGACACCGCCAGTTTTAGATTGAGCAAATCGAATATAATATTTAATGAGGCATCGGGGAGCGGTTATCAGTTCCTGGATAATTTGTTACAAGCGATATATGGTTATCCAACATTTGACAATGCGACCTGGTTTATAAAAGACGGAATTTTTCAGTGGTTTAACTGTTTTAATAGAAATTGTTCAAGTACGTCGATCTGTATCGACGTTCTCGGCCTGAAAGATTCTACACAGAATTTATCTCCAAATCCATATATCTTCACAGTGATAGATGAAAGATATACAGAACAGCCTAACCCTGGTGTCACATATATGTTTGAGAAAGCAAAAGGCGAGTGTAACTCAAACAGAACCGGAATTCATGGCGCAGAAAAATGTGACGTGCATGCCATCGACATGCTGCATCGACTGGAATCAGACAAATCCAGTGAAGCATGTTCGACCGATCCAATATGCCTGAAAGAAAAACTCGATTTCAATATCTGCCGATTCGGTGCATCGCGTTCCGTAAGCTGCAAGACCAATGCGAGCGATCAGTATGTATGTACGTTTAACACACCAGACACATCATTCGATTCAGAAACGGTATGTGTCGATTTCTATGACAAAGCCAATCATCACTACGCATACAAGTTTACAGCTGACGTAACGAACAAAGCCAATGCAGCAATCACCAAATGCAGTACAAATCGCTGCAACAGGAACTGGACTGGCTGTTCAGATGATCCCGAGGTAGTGAAATAAGAGGAATTCATCTGACCGCCCGACGCGTAGGCGAATATGGTTTTATATAAAGATATATTAGGTGCGAAAATTGAGTAAAAACCGACTAATTAGCATTGGTCGACAAGGGCATGTATATTATCTTCGAGGGGCAGATGAAGTTTGTTTTGTTCTATCTCGGAATCAAGTTTTCGTGTGCTGCAATTACCAGGAGACACGCACATTTGCCATTGTTCGCACATCACATCACCACATGCACAGCCCTCTGGCCTGTGGCAATACCAGCCTTCTGTGTATTTTTTAGTACGATTATCGTCGTAACATCCATATCCATTTCCATATATATATGACAACGGCAAGCGATGTTCCAAGCAAAAACTAGAGATATTTTTACATGGAACACATGATCGCGTATTATCTTGATTTGTCGCGCACACTTCCCCCGGATGACATGTCGTATTCCCACAGGCACATCCTTCGTATTTACGGCATTGCCAGCCGGCATATATTTTAATGGCTTCCCACTCAGACCCATTCCCCTTTGTGTCATACTTAAATGCGCATGCATAACCCTCGCCAGGTGCCTCCTTTCCTGTCCCACATGTACAGGCAAGCCAGGCAAGCTCCGGAGTTCCCCTGTCAACTTCATATTTGCGCGATTTATAGTGCACCCATTCCCCTTGGGGGTATACGATATTATCAACTTTTCCGCATTGAGTCTCATCAAATGTGATTGTTTTTCGGTCGGATACAGGTTTATCGTCATTGCCGCAGACCGCACCATTTGGAACGTTCTGTTCACCGCATTGACAAGTACACCTGTCGGCATCAGATTCCGTATCTTCGAAATCATCAATCTCTTCATTGGGGATATGACATGCACATACCTGTTCTTTTTGGAAGCACCGATACCCCTCACGCAAAGCTTTCTCGCCACACATGCATCCCGTCGTCTGGGAGTCAGCGCCGCAAATGACATCCCCAACGCAGGTATCTGTGGTTAAATGGTGATTTGCATTGCAATTCTTATCACCTTTTGTGCAGATATCTCCGAGATGAATTGCTTTTCCATGACAAGTGCAGGATTTGTCCTGACAAATCAATTGTTGCTGATAACAGCCATATCCTGTGCCCGGTTTTTCACCGCCGCATTTGCATCCGGGACGTGGCTTGAGGGCACTGCATTGAGCGCGCCCATCCACACAGATATCTCCCATTCGGATAACATCAGAACCACACGCACACCCCTGATCATTAAAACACACCTGTTCGATCACATTATCGGCAATATCACACGATCCACCCACTTCCGGTCGATCATGACTAAAACCATAGTACGGCCATTTGCAAATACCATATTCATCGCTTTTATCATGAGCGAAAACAACATGCTGCTCAACACAGAGATAATTTTCAAGCAGCGGTACTCCATTGCAGTCACATCCTGGTTGGGAACAAACGACAAACCAGCCAATGCTTTTTCCATCTGCTTCGGATAAAAAATAGTTCTGGCGCAGCGCAACATCTGTGTCAGAACCATAGTATGTTTCACTATAGATGGTCTTTTTAAATTTATTATGAAGAAAATCGGGTTCATCTCCGCCTTTCAGAAATTCAAACACCGATTTTTCGTCTTTTAAGCCATGCGTCAGAAGACATCGATAACCGAATCCGCTTGTCCAATTTTGATCACCAACCCAATAATCACAAACGCTTCCCTGCGGGCATGCAACCGGATGGTTGCTGCAGGCACACCCTTCAGGCTTGTCGCAATAAAAAGCATAATGACCGTCGCTGCCATCACCATACACCTTTTTATAAAAACAGACCTCATCAATGCAGGCAAAATCTTTGGGACAGAGCTGTGAACCGCATTTACAGCCACTATCATTAGAACAAGTGGCATTTTCTTCTTTCCAGGTCGTATTGCTCAAAATGGGTCTGTTCGTCGTCCGAAAAGTGCCATCGCTGCGATTGATACATTTATTTTCAGCAGGAATGCAGTTTTCATACTCCGTACATGTAATCGTCCCACATGAACAACCATTCTTGTCTTCACATTCGAATCTATCAGGTGCAATACATTTACCTTCGTTCAACATGCAGGTATCATGAAATCTGCAGGATGTGTTTCCACATGCACATCCATGACTGTCTTTGCAGATCAGCTTGTGATCGGACACACATTCCCACTTTTCTGCGTCATTCGCATTCAGAGTCGTGGAACCACATGTTTGAATATTACGAATATCTTTAGTTTCAGCCCCGGCATTCTGCAACAACATTTCACTTGTCTGAAGAGGTTCAGGGGACGTTTCAGAGTCCGCTGTCGGCTGAACACGTTGGCATCCGGCAAGGCATGCCAGCATCATTACAATGCTAACACAAATAAACGATCTTATTCCCGGACCAGCATTGACACGCACGCGCCCGGATATCGAATCCGAATTTGTAACAAAAAAAATATCCATAAACATCCCATTCGCTCAAAAAAGATCACATAACCATAAGTATCCATCACTGCCAACGCTACTTAATACGAAAAAATTCTTCTGTGCAAGCAAAAAGTATGCTATTGCAATACTATTGGTTCTCTTGCGAAAACTGATGGGGCACGCGCATCGTCAGCGAACCTAATAGATTGTTTTTTATCATATTTTTGAAAGAGGTCGCCTTAAATGGCAGCTTCAGGGATATTCAGTACATCGTACCGGATTTTCAAATTGAGGTGATTTTTAAAACAGGAGCAATAAACGATGGATAATCAGGACAAACAGGTTTTGGTCAAAATATTCAATTATGCGGACTCAATTCAGAATTATTGCGTCAACTGCAACACCCTGTCAGATTTTATCAAAAACAAAATGCGTACCGAAGCATGCGCACACAATCTGATACAAATCAGCAGGACATGTCAAACCGAATTATCAGACCAGATTAAATCTGAAATCAATTCAATACCATGGGAACGACTGTGCAATTATCAAAACGAACTGGAACCTGACAGTTCAGAAGATAATTTGAATCTCGTTTGGAATATCGTACATGAGGATATACCCCAATTAGTCGATGAGCTGAGAAAGTATCATCGCGAAGGCAATGCCTTTCTGGATGACAGCCAAATCAATAACCCGATCATATCTATAAAACGATTTCTGAAACGAACTCCCAAAACCAGACTGCTGTTGTTTGCGCTGTCATGTTATTTGTTTCTATATCCTTGCTTTACAAAACCGGTCGACGACTTGCTAAACGTGATGGTAGGTTTTCTGGCTCTGATTGGTGTTGTCTTAATATTCATTTCATTTGCTGCACTGGTCTGTTTTCCATATTATCATATTAAATCGAAATTATCCTGTAAAGCCAAAATACAGAAAATAAAATATATTTTACGATGGATTGCAGTCATAAATATTCCCATAGCTCTTGTCTCAATCTTTGATGCAATATGCTATTTAATATACTTCAGCACACCTAAAATGTTTACAGGGAAAATTTTGGGTGATCTGATACTTTTTTTTATAGTAGCATTACTCCAAAGTGGCATTTGGTTTGCTATTTTTAATAGCATTTATAACTTTATTGACAAGCAAGCCGATAGAACAATCAGCCCCCTTCGCATTCTAAACCTTATCATTTTTATTCCCTCGTTTTTCTGGATTGCATTGTCTTTTATTTGTTGGAATCCTTATGCCATATTTTATAGTTATATTGCATATATTGGTTGTATCATTATTTTTTACATTTCCAAAAGAATGTTTAATAACATGCAGGAAATGATTGCTTCGCAAACAAATGAAGCTGCATCTGCCAAAAGACATGATGAGGAATCAAACAAGGGACCTGACAAGGGACCTGACGAAGACCCTGACAAGGGACCTGACGAGGAATTAAACAAGGGACCTGACGAGGAATCAAACAAGGGACCTGACGAGGAATCAAACAAGGAACCTGACGAAGAGTCAGGCAAGGGGCCTGACGAGAAATAAGACAACGCATCGGATAATAGTTGAAAGCAATCAACTTCACAGCTTCCACAATACCAGTGCCTACATGACCACAGAGCAGTGGCTTGTCAGCATTGCATATACAAACAGTAACAGACGTTGCTGTCTGGTAAGCCGTGAATAATCTATCGCCTGTTCAAGAGGACGTACAACGCATTACGGGAACTAGGTTTTCTTGTAAAAACATGTTATAAGTTGTCTCTGCCATCATATACTTGTGGCCTTACTTATATGGATATCAAAAATCATGTCACTCGCGAGATTACTTTTGGCATTCGCTCTTCTGCCTTTTCTGCCGATCATTGCTCACATCAACGGTGCTGCTCGCAATTGGAGCGTCGGCAAATGCCTCAAATATATGAAAAAGAAGTACGGATGCAGCTTCGAGTTCTCCAAACCGCATTATCCCTTGAGTACATCCCGCGGCGTTCTCGACATCTTTGTCAAAACCGATAGATACCCCGGCCGCGATATCTTCGTCAGGCAAATTTGTGATGAGAAACCCCATATCATTTTAGACAATCTCGTCGCCGTAAAATACGAAGAACAGACCGCCGAATGCATCACACAAATAGCACACGAAGTCTTTGGCGAATGCAAAGCCATCTACCAGGTGGATGACAGACATATCCTTCCCCCTACGTTTGATGACGCGATGACGCTCTCTGAATTCCTGGCATCGTGGGATGCAAATCTTCTGGCTTACGTCATACTTCCCCCCGATCATTCCGACGCACACGTCGAAGATGAGCTGCACCGGCTGTTCGATGTGCTCAAAGCCCAAAATGTCGCCTGCAATTTTATGACTTTTTATGCTCTCGATGACGAACAGTATCAGGCCATGAAATGCATGGTCGATGTCAATCAGAACATGTATCAATTTAAGGCAAAAGGTCGCCTCGAAATGGGCGAAAAGTTCGAAATCAAATTCCTGAAAAAATGGTAAAAATGCTTTAAAACGCCCTACCCTTCCTCCACCAAAACCCCGTCCAACGCACTCATATCCGAGGCAAAATTAGCGCCGACCAATACAATCTTTCGGCCATCCAGTTTAAACGGTTTGGCATAGTCCTTGTCTTTGATCTGCTGCATGGCAGCCTGGGCAGAACTGTCGCGCTTAAATTCCATAATATAAATATATTTATCTGTTTTAAGAATTAAATCCACGCGTCCTTTTGCCGTATGATATTCGACGCTCGTATAAAAGCCCATCAGCATAAATAATAAATAGACAAAATTCTGAAAATGGACTTCGTAATCCAGTTTAACTTCGTAGGGAACATTGGCCAGAAGCGTATCGATGCGCTCAAAGAAATCATCCGTATTGCCTCTTTCAATGGAACGCACGAAATGCGCAACATTAAACTCAGTCGTCTGACTTTCACCTATGACGAGAGGTAGCAAACCATTTAGAAATCCTTCCTTAACTTCGGCATTCGGATAATCCAGAGTAAACTCAGAAAATCTGTCATCATAATTACTAATCGTCAGATAACCGCTTTGATAAATGATCGGCAGCGGATTGCTCGTAAACGAATTGATCAGCGTCAAAGAATCCCTTTGTATGGTAGAACCCGCAAGATGATAGATATCCGGGCGATGTTTCTTTAATAAATGCACCAAAAACGTCGGTGTCCCCGTCTCGAACCAGTAGTGACTGATTTTCTTTCTGGCCAAAGCATTCAGCAAACTATAGGGATTGTACACGCTCTGCGTCATTTCCTCACTAAAATGATAACCATTGTATTCGCGCTTGAGTTCGGCATGCATCTCGTCATAAGTTTTGTGCTGAACATCCGCCATAGCCTGTATATCTTCGTGAAAATCGCGCGCAATCTCTGTCTCGGTCATGCCGCAGATATCGGCATATTCTTCCATTAAAGATATATCCGTAATATTATTCAACGCACTAAAAACACTTAATTTTCCGATTTTGGTCACACCGGTCAATAATACAAACTTCAAATATCGGTCGGCCTTTTTGATACCGCCATAAAAACCGTTCAGCGTTTGTCGGTGCTTCTCCTGCAACGCCTCGTCGTCGATCGTGTCCAGAACCGGTTTTTCGTACTCGTCGACCAGAAGGACGACAGGCTTGTCGAATTGCTTTGAATAGGCTTCTATGACATTCATAAATCGAACGCCTAAAACGGCATTCGCAGCGGGAGTAATATCCACCTCTCCTTCCCAGCGACGCAGCGAGTCATCTAACACGCTTTCCAAAGCCCGTTCCTCGTGATAGTTCACCCCCGTCAAATCCAGATGAAGCACCGGATACGATTTCCATTCCTGCTCCAAATCTGCAATCGCCAGCCCCTCAAAAAGGTCTTTGCGCCCCGAAAAATACGATTCGAGCGTCGAAATGAGCAGACTCTTGCCAAACCGCCGCGGACGCGACAAAAAATGATATTTCGTCCCATGCGTCAGTCTAAAAACCTGGGCGGTTTTATCCACATAAACCATACGCTCCCTGCGTATTTCTTCAAACGTCTGAATGCCAATCGGAAACTTGCGCGCTGCCATGACAGCCTCCTTAAACGGGGGTGAAACGTCATTATTGACAACCGTTCACTGAGCCGTGTCGCGACACGGCTCTACAGCTCGCTTTCACCATAACTCGCCGAAATACATAAAGCGAGGATTTTTTGATGGTGGCTCGCTACGGGCGACCACACGGGGTCGCCCCTACGCTCGCCTGCGCGGGCTATTGGTATGTAGGCACGTGCCTACATACCAATACGCCCTGCGCACCGGCTTATGCGCTTCGCGCATACAGCCTTGCCCCACTTTTGGTTCCACAATCATTCCTAATTAAAAATGCTGCATTACCTCTTTGTTTGAACGACATAGAACTCGTCATCATCGCCATCGAATTCGATTTCAGGGACGGCGACACCTTCATAATCGATGTGAATACGCTTGGATTTCATGTTGTTCCTTTGCTCAGACGAGATTGCGAAAGAGCGTGACAAACAGGCAGAACAATACTGTTTGGGATACTTAAAGACTACAAATTCGCTATTTTCATTTCATTGTAGAATCACTATGTTTAAAATGTGGGTACACCTATTACCCACAACCACACCAATCATAACAAGGATAATGCAATGAAAAAGAACAGCATACTTACTATCGCGATATTGTCAGCATTTCTGGGGCTCGCAGGATGTTCGGATGACAGCAAAGACAATTCATCCAACAACAACGAAAACACGACTCCGGAATGTACCGAGGCCAGCGTCCTGACATGTGCCTCCGAAACCAGCAAAAATGTCTGCAATTCTGGCAAAATTGAAGCACAACCTTGCGGGGAAAATGAGATTTGCCAGGACAATACGTGCAAAGCCAAAGGTGATGACACCCCAACAGATAAACCTGAATGCACGGACGACTCGACTTTGAGCTGTGCCTCCGAAACCAGCAAAAACGTCTGCAATGCAGGCAAAATTGAAGCACAACCTTGCGGGGAAAATGAGATTTGCCAGGACAATACGTGCAAAGCCAAAGGTGATGACACTCCCACAGATAAACCAGAATGCACCGATGACTCGGCTTTGAGCTGTGCCTCCGAAACCAGCAAAAACGTCTGCAAGGCGGGCAAGATCGAGGAACAGGCTTGTGGCGAGAATGAGATTTGCCAGGACAATACGTGCAAAGCCAAAGGTGATGACACCCCCACAGATAAACCTGAATGCACGGACGACAAGACTTTGAGCTGTGCCTCCGAAACCAGCAAAAACGTCTGCAAGGCGGGCAAGATCGAGGAACAAGCTTGTGGCGAGAATGAGATTTGCGAAAATAATACATGCAAAGCCAAGAGCGACACACCGACAGAACCGACCAAACCTGTAAAGGGCGGCGACTGCACCATCGATGCCTGTGACAACAATATTCCATACTATTGTGTGTCAGGCCATTATCAGGTCGATGAAGAATCCGGCTGCGGTGACAAGGTATGCGAGGTTATGGATGGAAGGAATGCATTCTGCCTGGAAGCCTGCACCAAAGAGAATGAAGTTCGCAATGTATGTGGTCAAAATCAGATTCAGCCATATTCGGCAAAGGCTGTCTGCAAAAAATATGAGGATGGCAAACTGGCCGTGTACTACGATGAAGCCGACAGTTCAGCGATAACCATGTGTGACATCGAATGCAAAGATGGCGAATGTGTCAATCAGAAGCCCGTGGTTCAGACCGATGACACAGGCAAAGAATGTGATTCATCCTATGGATATACCTGCTTTGAGAACAAGCTTCAATCTTGTCCAATCAGTATTGTACAGGCCCAGGTATGCTCAGAAACATGTGCCTATATGGATGGTGACAAACCAAACAATGCCTACTGTGTCACAGATGAAGGTTGTACCGAAAACAAAACTGAATACAAATGTTCTGAGATAGATGAAAATACAGAGCGTCTGTTAATTTATAAATGTACTAAAGCCCATAACGGTAAATTCTATATGTTTGGTGCAGGGCACAAGAATTGCGAATATGGTTCCTGCAAAGAAGACGGCAGCTGTGACGAACAATAATTCGCTTTTTGACCGATAAAGAAAAAGCCCTTTGGAATGACCAAAGGGCTTTTTTAATACTCAAGATCGTTTGTTAAAGCGAAGCTAAATGGTTACTTATTCTTTTACAACAGAACTCTGATGATCAGGTTCGACCGGATCCTTACAGGCGACGACATTGCCTTCGGCTTTACACACTCTCTGTCCACCACAGACGACAGAAATCAGTTGGCCAGCCTTACAATACATATAGGAATTGGGGGTAAGGCACTGTGCCTGATATTCGGCAGGATCACACCCAGGCTCGCTGTATTCCCCCGTCGAACAAGCTGTTAGCCCCAAAGCACCGCAAAATAAAAAGCTTATTGCAAGAATGGCTTTTTTCATTATTCATTATCCCCGCACCAAACAACAACTAACTGCATAATGGCATTCGATCCTTTATGCCAGTTTGATATGATAGCACAACCGAATTGAGAGTTCCAATAGCTGAGCGTTTTTTTTCAGGTTTATCTTGTTGCAGACATCATAGAATATACATCAGCGCAATAATTCTTCGAGGGTAAGCGCATCATCCGTTTTATCATCGCGATACTTCATGATAAGAGGCGCATAAGCAGAAAGCCCATTTTCGCGGGCAAAATCCGATTTAAGCGCCCGCGATCCGGGAATGACGACGGCATTTTCTGGAATATGCAGCACACCATCAATGGGGCGAATAACCGTCTGTGCCACCAAATCGAACACGGGAGTGGATTTGGTTAGAATTGTCCCTGCGGCCAATACGGCACCTTTGTGAATGTGCGCTCCCTCGTAAATGCCGCAGTTGCCTCCGATAAATGCATCATCTTCGATGATAACAGGAAGGGCACCCACGGGCTCGATCACCCCACCGATCTGTGCTGCTGCCGAAATGTGACAGTGCTTTCCAACTTGAGCGCAGGATCCCACCAATGCATGCGAATCGATCATTGTCCCTTCGTCAATATAAGCCCCGATATTGACATAAGCCGGCGGCATTATCGTCACGCCCGACTGTATGCACGCGCCTCGGCGAACCGTCGTTCCCCCCGGAACAATGCGCACACGGCGATCCACGAGATTTTGCATCGACGGCCATAAATTGTGCTTATCACAAAACTGAAAATCCCCCTGTTGATGGGCTTCGAGATATCCAAGTTTAAAGCCATACAGAATCAATTGCTTGACCCGAAGGTCACACGTCCAGACGCCATCTGAACCCGGTTTGGCCGAACGAACCTGACCAGACTCGAGGAGTTCCAGAAACTTCGAAAATGCCTCATGGGCAGGCGTTAAATCGGCATTGGATGTATTAAGTGTATTTTGAATGGTTTGAATGAGTGTCGTGAGCATAAGATTAATTCGTAATTCGTAATGCGTAATTCGTAATTAGGATGCAAAACTAAAGTGAAGTCTGAAGCTTGTGGAGAATGACGTTCTTAATTCGGAATTCGGAATGCGGAATGCACGCCGTATGCCGCAGGCAAAGGCGTGCGCGCAAGCCGTATTTGCCGCAGGCAAATAGGCAGCGCCCCTAACCATTATGCCGATACTGAGGCTGTGTAAAATCGAAGGGTTTGGGAACTTCGAAGTCATCCATGCGGATGTATTTGGGCTCGAGTGCTTCGAGCGGAACATCGGGCAGGCTGTCGGGGAACTGTTCGAGAACAATATGTGCAAGCATTGCCGCGCGAGGATTGCTGTTGCGAATGATGAGGCGATCACACAGGGACAGAAGCTTTTGTGTATAGGTTGGAAATGCCGGCCCAACACAGGTCACCGTCTGTCCGGGAAAGGCGTGATCCATATACTCAATGAAATCGGCAGGTTTTAACAGCAGCTCATCCGACAGTTTTTGAATATCGTTGTCGTATCGATAAAAAGCGACATAAAGCTCGCCACGGCGAGCATCGATACATGCAGCCGTGATACCGCATGCCGGCAGAGCATCGCGCGCGATAGCATCGAGTGATGAAGCGGCATAGAGCGGCTTATCGAGTGTCAAAGCCAGCGATTTGAGCATCGCCATCGAGACACGAAGCCCCGTGAATGCCCCAGGACCGCGCGAAACCACAAATCGCTCGATATCGGCAATTTTGAGCTCGCAGTGGCGAAGTGCATCATCGACGAGCGAAAGCAATCCAGGGCCTTCCTTGTTTTGTGAACGCGAAAATGCTTCAAAGAGAATGGTTGTGCCGCGCGTAATGGCAAGCGATTGCACAGGCGTGGCGGTATCAAGAGCGAGTATCAATGAATCGGAAGTCAGCATTTTTTTTTATGTTTTAACAAACGGATTTGTTCGCAACTAGCGTTGCTCACGGTTTATGAGAAAAACAAATTCCACATGCGCTCGATATCATTCTTAAAGGCCAACATGATGAGCAGTGCCACCATGGCAAGGCCAATATAGGCAATGATTTGGCGCGTGCGCATCGAGAGTGGACCGCGTTTGATGGCTTCGACCAGCAAAATCGTGAGTTTGCCACCGTCGAGCAATGGGATAAACGGAATGAGATTGAGAATCCCCAGATTGATCGAAATGACCGCCAGCATGCGTAAAAACATATCGATGCCTTCCTCGCCAGCTTTAGAAGCCATGTGACCGATCATGATTGGGCCACCAAGGGATTTGGTCGATACGCGCCCCTGGAACATCCGTACGACATAGACGACGAGCAAAGATGAGGCTTTTACTGTCATTGTGACGGATGAAGTGACGGCATGCGTGAATCGATCCTTCAGGGTCATTTTGACCTGTTCAGGGGAGACAATCGGCGTTTTGTGATACATACCGGCATAGATAATCGGCATTTCTTCCTGGAATTCACCGACAATCGTCAAACGTTCTAGCTGAATGGTCGTTTTAAACACCTCATCACCGCGTTGTACCGTGATTTCATGCGGTTCATCCCATTTCTGGACGAGTTTATCGGTGAAAGACCGGAAAATATTGACGGATTTGCCATCAATTTCGAGAATCCGGTCGCCCTTTTGTAATCCGGCTTTGGCAGCCGGCGATTCCGCATCGACTGCCGAAAGGAACATATTGGCCGATGTAATGCCCAGTTCCCTTGAACTCGTCACCTGATTGGGAATCGTAATATGAACGGGAGAAAGCACGCTGATCGAACCATAATTGATGTCGAGTTCTGAAGGACGCAGCACGACGAGGTCGAGCGTTTCTGCGGTATTGTGGTTCAGTGTTTGTTCGAGTTCGACATAAGACCGGATGGGTTTGCCGTTGATCGATGTGATTTCATCGAACGTCTGCAGACCATTGGCAGCAGCAATGCTCTGGCGCGAAGTCAGCCCGATGATGGGCGGTGCCAAATCGGGAGTCACGCCAATGCGACCGACCGTCTCTGTCGTAATATCCATGGCATCGCGCAGCGTCGTCGATTGCGGTGTAATATCGACATTGAGGGATTTACCATCCCTAAGTATCGTAAATTTCAGCTCAGTATCGGGATTTTCTGCAATAATATCGTGCAGCGTCGTCCAATACTTAACCTCCTCACCATTGATGTGCGTGACGACATCACCGGGTTCGAGCAGGCCAATGGCGGGCGAATTGTCGAGCACCTGACCGATATTGGGCGGCAAATCGGTCGTGACCGTTCCCATATAAACCGCAAATAAAATCGGAATCGGAAGCAACAGGTTGAACAAAGGCCCCGCAAGATTAATGATGGCCTTTTGCCAAATTGGCTTGTTATTGTAGGCCTTGTCAAAATCGGGATCTTCTTTGTCGGTGATTTCTTCAAAGTCAGAACCATACATCTGGACGTAACCGCCAAGCGGCAGCAGACGAATATCCCAGCTCGTATCGCCGTGTTTAAACCCGGTTAGCCTCGGCCCAAATCCAATCGAAAAGCTGAGTACTTTGACCTTGAAAATGCGCGCCGCAAGATAATGCCCAAACTCATGGACAAATACGAGTACGCCGATAAGTATGATGATGTATAGGACTGCCATGTATTAACGATGTGCAAAACTAAAGGGAAAAGTTGAAGCTTAGAGAGAATTGCATTCTTAATTCGGAATGCGGAATGCGGAATTATTTTTGTAAAACTTAAATGAAACTCTAAAGCTAAGAATTCTTGAGGAATAAACCGGAGAACTCATTCATTTCTAATTGCTAATTTCTAATTGCTAATT
>DGWW01000002.1 GCA_002395385.1 Myxococcales bacterium UBA4248 | reverse complement strand
ACCTCCCTGTTCACCGCCTTGCTGTCCGCCTTGTTGACCGCCTTGTTGTCCATCATTGATATCGATCGTCTCCCAGTGCGGTTTGTTCGAATCGCTCTCTGCGCACGAAATGACGAGAGCACTTGCAAGAATAAATGTCGAAACCCAATAAATACGATGCATATCTAATCTCCTAATCGTAGTCATGGCACTCAATTGCCATCTTGAAGCACATACACTTACTTCAATGGCATACAATTATAGCTAAATTGTTTGACATTTTCTCGCATTTTTCCGATTTTTTTGCCCGCAGGCTATGGCTTTGCCATACGCCTGCGCTCGCCGCTATCCCTGCGGGATACGCGGCTTTTATGATATTATGGTGCAGACAAAGGAAAATGAGATGGAATCGCCTTGTTCCGATACAGTGAAATGTACACAAGCAGAGACGCCAGTGCCTGCAGCCCCAAAAGATGCTGCGGAATCCAATACTTCAGACCAATTGGTCACGCCGCCAGCATTGGCGGATAAATATCGTCTGGTCAAATCGATTGGTCCTGGAACACAGGGCAAAGTCTTTCTGGCAGAAAAACTTGATGATCATACGGGTGTAGCCATCAAGCAGCTCCTGATTGATTCGGTCACGAATTGGAAAGCCTACGATCTGTTTCATCGTGAGGCGGAGGTTCTTGCATCCTTAAGAATTGACGGCGTGGCGCACTTTGTCGAAGCCATCGAATGTCTCGATGATAAGCAGCCCGCATCTTATATTGTTCAGGATTATATTTCGGGTCTGCCGCTCAGTGAAATGCTCAAAAATGGGCATCGGTTCAGTCTGGACAGGGTTTACGATATCGTTTTGCAATTGCTCAATATCCTGCAAAAATTGCATTCTCATGTTCCGCCTGTGATTCATCGTGATATCAAACCCTCGAATATCATTTTGCATCCATTGGGCGGAGATTTATATAAAGTGTTTCTCATTGATTTTGGGGCTGTGGCCAATCCCAAGGTGCAGAGCGGCGGATCGACGGTCGCCGGTACCTACGGTTATATGCCGCCCGAACAGCTCACGGGCAAGCCGCAGCCCGAAAGTGATATTTATTCTCTGGCAGCTGTCATGGTGCACATCATTACCGGAAAATCGCCCGCCACCATGCCGGCAAAGGATTTTCGCCTCATCTTCGAGCCCGATATGCAGAATATGCCGCCTGCACTCGTCTCGACTTTGCGCCAGATGCTCGATCCAGATCTGGCCAAACGACTGACTGATAAAGATGAAATTCGTAAAAGGCTGAATGCGTTTAAGCAATCTGTTTATAAAATTGATTCAGAACAGATTCATGTGAATGATCTTTCCGAGGAAGAATATGATGCCAGGCTTTGTGCAGTTGAATTTTTCGGACAGGATGGCAATTTTGAACTTTGGCAACGATTGACCGAGAAAACTCCACGATCTGTTCCTTTACCTTATCAGGATTTTAAAAGATTAACTAACGGCAAAGATAGTATTGAAATCATTAAAAATAACAATCCAAATATTGCTGTAATGAGTGAGTTTATTAAACTGGATGAAGTACAAACCAAGAACTATAAAAAAAATATGTGGATATGTTTGGTAACAGCTATTATTGTCGGTTTGATGGCTGTTGGGGTCACAGATCGCTACGCTTTTGTCTTCTCGTCAGTTTTTGGTACTTTATGTTTAGTCTTTTTAATCATGTCATTTTATTATTTTGTTAAAATGTATATTCTGGATAACATCTCCCCAGTCCTCTATCCCATTCATGAACCACATTATGTCATTAACGACAATATTCAGGCTATCCTTCAGAATGGAAGAAAGAATGTGGCAACGATTGTGGATATTCAATATGTACCGTCTAAAGGCGAGTATTTGCAGGTATATATGAAAGCCAAAAATAAAATAGGGAAAAGCTTCATCTATGCCGGAAAACCTACTTTTAAAATTACTTACACATTTAATCCGCCCGATGATGCACGAGAAGAAGATATCCGGCATATCTGTTTTACCCATATTGAACCGGAAGGTCATTATAAAGTGGGTGATCCTTTGCCTATTTTATATCAGTTCTATCGCAGACAGCGTAACAATGAGCAAACTAACCGCTACGAAGAGGCAGAGTATGTCGAGAGCATGCCTTTCCCGCTCCCCCTGGGGGATGTCTGCAAAATGAGCGATATTGCGTGTCTTGAGGAAGTGATGTTGGATAATGTCAGAAAGGCAAATCATGCTCATGAGACGGGAAAGGTGCTTTTCGAGAGCGAAGATTTTTCCAAAGGCATTGAATTTTAGGGGGACGATTACATCAGCCCCCAGGGCGTGAGGGTGCCTCCGGTCATGAGGGGCAGCAGGTACTTGCCAAAAAAGACGTATTCGATGGCGGCAAGTGCGATAAACGGCCCAAAGGGAACGGCGAGTTTGCCGGTCGAGACATCTTCGTAGGCTTTGTCTGTATTGGCCGATTCGCCGGTAGATTCGGTCTCTTTATTTTTGTCGACCTCGGCCTGTACTTCATCGGCCACCTGATTGCGAAAAAGTCCCTGCCGACTCTCGGTTTGCTGCGTTTTTTTGCCGAGGGCAATGGCCGCGAGTGCAATGATGATTCCCTGCAAACTCGCTGCGAGCAGGACGAAGATAAGCGACTGCCAGCCCAAAAACGCCCCGACCATGATCATCATCCAGATATCGCCGCCCCCCATGCCGATGCGTTTCGTCGCCAAATAATACAGTCCTATGATGGCTGCAATCATCCCTCCACCGATAAGTGCACCCAGAATGGCATCTTTCCATTCGATGTTGCCCAAAACCATCATATAGGGCCAGGTTTCGGGCAATACAAATGCGACAACGATACCAAGCGCGGCAATCGGCAAAGCCACCTCGGGCGGGATTTCGGTCGTCTGATAGTCGATGACCGCCAGGGCTAAACAACCGACGAGAAATATGAGCTGCCCTGCAAATAATACAAATAATCTCCAAAAAACACCGTCCTGCAATAAATTGTTTAAATTGGGCTCAAAGATTTGTCTGCAAAGAAAAAAGCCAAAAATCGCACATATAAACTCGACAATCGGGTATTGTATTGAGATGGGATTCTTGCACTTTCGACATTTGCCGCGCAAAATCAGCCACGACAGCACGGGGATATTGTCGTAAGGTTTAATGCGCGATCCACATTTGGGACAGGTGCTGGGCGGCCATGCAATCGACAAGTGCTTTGGCACACGGTAGATGACGACGTTCGAGAAAGAGCCCAGACATCCGGCAAACAATGTACAGAATGCGAGGAGACAATAATAAAATGTGAGGAGTGTTTCGTGATCCATACGAGGGATGAGGGGGAGGGTGAGGGATACCGTGGGTAGTGAATAACGAATAATGAATAGTGAATAGTGCCAGGGGGAATAACGGGATGATGAATAGATAAGTGCAGAATCGTTACAAAATAATCCTACTCAAAGAAGAAGGTTTCTTCCTCGCCATTTTTGTCGATACATTCCTGGACGTAATCTAAGTACTTTTGGCGAAGGCTCCAGAAAGTTTTGAATTTATCCTGTTCAAATTGGGAGGCATTCGGGAAAAGATAATCGCGCATTTCGTTTTCGTCGAAATTCTTAATGGCGAGGAATGTCGTTTTGGAAAAACGCGAGATTGTATGTAGCCATTTGTTTGGCTTTTCGTGCGGTGTTTGTGAGAATCCGGCACCATTGTCGATGGACATGAAGCGACCATTGGCAAACTGGCTGTTGACGCCGTAGAGCGTCGGTGAACCGCTGAATCGGTCCCAATTGTTGATGAGATAGTCGAAGACGAGCATATTTGAAATTTGGCGTGCCAGATCGTATTGGCTGAGATTTTCGAGGTGCGGTGCGAGTCTTTGGGCGTATTTATCACCGCGTTTGTGTCGTTTTGCGATTGTGGGGATGAGATCCGAAGCTGGCTTTTGGAGTTCATCGCGCGTCGTCCCCGGGTTGAGCCATGGCTTCCAGATATTCGAAAATTCGATGGGAAATTCGGCAAAATCCTTGATCCAGTCTTTGCGGGTGCCGTCGATGCGCGTTTTGCCATCGGGCAGGCGTGTGGGGATGATTTCTTCAAATTCACTTTTTAGGTTTGCCGGATTGCGAGAATATATTTTTGAAAAATCATTATAATCAAAATAGACTGGAATATTGACGGGAATATCGAATCCGCATTTCATTTTAGGACAGAGTTTATAGGCAGCAATTTCGGATCGATAGTTCGACTGATATCTTTTTTGGAATGGTTTATAGGCGGCAATCGTTTCGCCATCTTTATAGAATTTATAAACGAGTGAGCTCCCGCCTCCGATGCGCTTTAATCCTGTCAGATCTTCGCCAATGATCATTTGGGCAGGTTCGGCATTGAGTTTGGGATGTTTTTTTATCGTTTCATCATAGGCTGCCCAGAGTTCTTCGGATGGCCCGGATTTGAGTTCGGTTTCATATAATAATCGCAGTGCTTCATCGTATTGGTTTTGTTCTCTGAGTTCAGCGGCTTTTGTGATACTTTCTTTGATATCCGGTAAGTCTGCATTGGGAGTCTTAGCGGGTTGAGCTGCCTCTTTATCGTCTTTTGGGCTGTCCTCTTTGGCATCGTCAGCGTTTTGGGGCGCTGGCTGTGCATCGGCCTGGGGCTGGTTATGACTGTCTGGATCTGCCTGTGCCTGGTCTGCCTGAGTATTGTCGGTTTGGGGCTGAGTATTTTCGACGGCTGTCTGTGGATTGTCGGGTTCTGTTGTGGTTTTGCCGAAGCAGGATGGCAGGCATAACAGAATGGTTAGAGCGGTTCCGAGGGTTCGGCAGAAAGATAAACCAGAGGATGAGAATATCTTCATTTTTTGTTATCAACCTTGTGTGGAGCAACAATAAAAGGATAGCCAGCCGTATGGAGACGAAGCGAAATAGGCTGGCTGAAGCGGCGTATATTGGCGTGCCAATATAGCCGCGCTTATCAATTAATTCGTCATAACATCGACAAACTGAAGCAGTATCGTACCTTCTTCGGGATAGACGTGTTCGATTTGAACGGTGCAAAGTGTACCGATGGGCCAGCGATTTTTGGTTGCAACATTGGCTCGCAGCTGTGTCTGAAGCAGAACGACCTGCGCCGTGTCGCCGCGTTCGGAGTTATATTGCAGAATCATCGCTTCGATTGGGGCATCCCCGAGTTGCTTGAGGTATGCCAGTGTGGCAGTCTGATAGGCTTCCTGGGATGCGGATTTTGCATGTGACAGGCCGAGATCTGATTCGGATAGCACGGCATTGAACGTTGGTGCGTCGTAGAGGGGTGTGCCGTTTGCAAACCAGGATTCGAGTTGGTAGTGGCAGAGCAAATCGGCGTAACGTCTGAGCGGGCTGGTTGCCTGGAGATATTTTTCGAGGCCAAGGCCCGCGTGGAATGCCGGTGTCATGGATGAGGCGGCAGGCATCATGGATCGGCGCATGGCGTAGGCACGCATCATGTCATTGGGAAGTGCTTCGAGTGTTTCGGGGCGCGGCATGTTGACGGGTGCGGGCTGAATTCGATAGAGCGCCGGAATGTCATGTTCAAAACAAAAGTCAGCAGCGAGTGCGTTGGCTAATATCATACATTCCGATACGAGCTGGCGACTCATCATCGTCGTGTCGATGGGGGATAATTCGTACTGCTGTGTTTTGGGGTTCCAATACAGTTTGTATTCGGGCAGATCGATGTCGATGGCACCGTGGTTTCGGCGGTTCGCTACCGAAAACTCGCACAATTCCTGGACTTTTCGGATATCGTCCGAAAGGCTGTCATTGCCTTCTTCGAGCATGCGTTCGACGGCGTCGTAGGAGAGCCGATGTTTTGATTCGACCACAGAGGGGACGATTTGACGGTCTATGAGGTTAAAATCCGCATCAAACGTCAGTATAAAAGAGATGGCATTGCGACGCTGCCCCGGCATCAGGCTGAGCGCATTTTCGCTTAAAATGAGCGGCAGCATGGGAATGCGCATTTCGGGCAGGTAAATGGATGTTGCGCGGTGGCGAGCTTCGATTTCAAGTGCTGAGCCCGGGACAATTGCTGCGGCCGGTGCAGCGATATGGATACCAAGTCGTACCTGGTGATTTTCGAGAGGTTCGATGGAAATGGCATCGTCGATGTCCAGGGTGCCGTTGTCATCGATAGAAAATAGATTTAAATGCGTGAGATCCGCTCGGGATGAGGAGGAGTCTGGATTTTGATAGATTTTGAGTGCATCGCATTCAAGCTCATCCGAAAAATGCGGCGCAATCTCGTATTTGAGCATGGGGATATGCGTGTCGGACGTCCAGTACCCACAATCGCGCAGAAAATGTCTTGCCCTGAAATGAGCAGTTCCCGAGAAGCCTCTATTGATGCGGTTTTGGAGGCTTTCGAGCAAAAATTCGGCTTCAATCTTGTCTTCGGCATCGGCTCCCCAAATGGCATATTGTTCGACCATTTTCCAGGCATCCAGAACCGGAGATTCCTGAAAAAAGCCGTCCTCAATGAGATTCTGGCGTTCATCGATGGGCATCTTGAGGATCTTGACGGCTTCATCGACAAAAGAGGCACGCCAGGCATCTTTTTGTGCCTTGAGCGTTTGTTGACGCCGAAGATCTTCGACGACGGATGCCGGGCGCGGTGAAAGCTGACCGATTTGTAGTGTCTTAAAGAAGATACGGTCGTTTCGAAGAGCATGAATCATCGCGAGCATTTGTGCGGCATCCGGATTGTCAAACACGAGCGAGATGAGTTCATCCATGTCGATGGTTTCACATTCCCCCGAAACGAGTGACCATAATTCTTCGATATCACAATGCTTTTCGATATCAGATGCGCGAAATTCAATGGAATTCAGCTCGTTTTGGATGTTGCTCAACGGAAGATTCAGGGAGATCCTGGTACGAAGCGAGTATTGAATCTGTTTGGCAGGCAGTGTGATTTCACGCCCCGATGCATTGAGCAGTCTAACTTTACCCGTCTTTTCATCCGTATTTTGAACTACCCCCAGATGAAACTTGCCTTTGTCTGCAAATTCGACAATCTCTCCCTCTTTGAAATGCAACTCAGACGCCATGCTGCTCCTTTATCCGGGATTTATATTTCCCGAAATTCCATTAGCATAAGCGAAAATGGTTCAATTAAGCAATTGTTTTAACACATTTGGTGAGAGGTGAGGTAACTGTTCAGCCGCCAGCCTTGTATGTTT
>DGWW01000091.1 GCA_002395385.1 Myxococcales bacterium UBA4248 | reverse complement strand
GCAGCCCATGATGCAGCCGGTACAACAGCAGCCCATGATGCAGCCGGTACAGCAGCAGCCCATGATGCAGCCGGTACAGCAGCAGCCCATGATGCAGCCCCAGCAGCATCCCAGCCAGGTAGATTCGAGCAGAAAGAGAAGCCGTTCCTACGCACCAGTTCACGGTTCACAGCCTGCACCGCAAAATCAGATGAGCGGAACTTCGATGGAAGAATTCATCCGACTTCAGGACGAGAACGCTTCCCTTCGCAGACAGGTGGATGAACTTCAGGCAGGAAACAGTTCCCAAGACGATATGTATCGGGAACTGCAGGAAAAACTCGAAGAACGCGATCAGATTCTCACCGATTACGAACGCCGCAATGAGTATCACGAGACCGTCGTCACCGGCCTCAAGGATATGATCGACAAACTCAAGGAGCAGCTCGATCACCAAAAAGAACAATATCAGGAATGCCGCAAGGATCTCGTTGCCTCCCAGGATGAGGCCGAATCCCTCAAAATGGAGCTCGCCACACTCAAAGACACGCTCGAGTCAAAAGGCATGGCGACTTCCAATGCAGAGACGGCCATCGCCGATCTCAAGGTGCAGCTCACCCAAAAGAATCGTCTCGTCAATGACCTGCAGCGCGAACTCGATTTGGCACAATTCTCCTGCAAGGAAGAGCGAGAAAATGTCGAACGCCTCAAGGAAAATGTCGACACCCTGAATGAAGCCCTCGAAGAGAGCCAGCGCCGCAACCGCGATATGAAGAAAGTCGTCGAGCAGCACGAGGTCATGTTTACCGAACTCAAGGGCAACCTCAATGACCGGGCCCGCGAGATCCGACAATTGCAGGATTCCCTGCGCGCCAAAGGCGGCGGCGACAGTGCAGCACTCATGCAGGAACTCAGCCAGGTTCGCGATCAGCTCAACCGCAAAAATGGCGAAATTGAGCTTCTGCAAAAGCAGCTCAAATCGGCCGAAGAAAACGGACTGGCAAACGGCGCTGATGCCGAAAAAATTTCAGGTCTGCAGGACAAAATTCACGATCTCGAAGAACAGCTTCGCAATGCCACACAAGCTGCCGGCGGAGACGCGGAACTTCTCGATCGTATCCACGCGCTCGAAACTGAAAAAGCCGATCTTGAACGGCGTCTTGCAGAAACACCACAGGATGGCAAAGCCGATGGGGCTTTGCTCGAACGCCTGCGCGGCCTCTATTCGGAAATGAACGATGTCGTCAGCCAGTGGCGCGAAGATCTGGGTATGCTCGATTCGAGCATCGATGAATTGCAGCGCGTCTTTGTTGCCTACGTCAAAATCGACATCAGCAAAATCGCGCCACAGGACAGAGCCCGTCTCGAAAATGTCCTTAAAGACCACAACCCGAGAGATATCTTTGAAGATATCGGCAACTCACTGGATGCAAGCCAGAATTCTCTAGGCGAAATTAAAGAAAAACTCAAAGATTTACGCGGTGCTTTGCAGCAGTAATTCTGCTGAGGTACTATTTTATTAACCGCAAGCCGGGAGCAGATTGGAATATGGAAGGAATTCGCCCAAATGTTTCTTCAGAGGAAGAAATTGAGTATTTGATTCGTGCAAGGTATCCGCTTCTGTATGTCACAAGTACAGAAGAAGAACGTGTAGAAAAAAACCTTCGCGCCATCTGTGAACGCCGTAACCGCAGATTTGTAACCTGGTCCTGTACAGAAGGATTCCAGGGCGGTGATGGTGACACGTTCAATGATATTCGCGATCCTCAGCGCGCTATGGAGCACATTTTCCGCTATGAGAATGATGCGCTCTTTGTTCTGCGCGATTTTCATCCGTACCTCTCGGATCCACAGGTTACACGCCGTCTGCGTGACCTCAGCCGCGAGTTCAAAACGAGCAAATACAAAAAACACGTGCTTTTGCTCAGCCCGACTTACAAAGTTCCCACCGAGCTCGAAAAAGAACTCAGCGTCATCGACTACGATCTCCCCAACAGAACCGTCATCAATGAACTCGTCCTGCAGGTTCTCAAGAGCGTTCCCGACGAACTCTGCCAGCAGGTCCGCAATGACCCGTACTTCCGTGAAAAAGTCGTCGAAGCTGCCCTCGGCCTGACCGCCGTCGAAGCCTCAAACGTCTTCTCCAAGAGCTTGATCGTCTGCCGCGATTTCGATATCGAAACCATCGTCGATGAAAAGAAAAACCTCATCCGCAAAAACGGTCTTCTGGAATTCTACCAGTCCGACCTCAAACTGCGCGACATCGGCGGCCTCGAAATCCTCAAATCCTGGCTCAAGACACGTAACCTCGCCTTTAGCTCGAAAGCACGCGAATTCGGTCTGCCACTGCCCAAAGGCATTCTGCTTCTCGGTCTGCCCGGATGCGGTAAATCACTGACCGCAAAATCCGTCGGCGCTCTCTGGAAAATGCCCCTCCTACGCCTCGACGTCGGTAAGGTCTTCTCCTCGCTAGTCGGCTCCTCCGAAGAGAACATGCGCAAAGCCATCGCCACCGCCGAAGCCGTCGCACCATGCATTCTCTGGATGGACGAGTTGGAAAAGGGATTCTCGGGAACCAAATCCTCCGGCCAGACCGACGGTGGTACCGGCGCACGCGTTTTCGGTTCATTTATTACTTGGCTGCAGGAAAAAACGAGCCCCGTTTTCGTCATCGCAACCGCAAACGACGTCTCAATGCTGCCCCCGGAACTCCTACGTAAAGGCCGTTTCGACGAAATCTTCTTCGTCGATCTCCCAAGCCCCTCCGAGAGAAAGACCATCATCGAAATCCATCTCATCAAGAAAAACCGCAAAGTTGCTGACTTCGATATCCCAAGAATCGTCGCCGCCACACAGGGATTCTCCGGCTCCGAAATCGAACAGGCCATCATTTCTGCATTGTTCGATGCCTACGAGGCAAAACGCGATATCGATACCGATAGCGTCGTCCGAAGCTGCAACGAAATCATTCCACTCTCCTATCAGATGAAAGAACGCATCGACTACATGCGCGACTGGGCAAAGAGCCGTGCAAGACGCGCAAGCCTCGATGAAGAAAATCAACACGAGGAAGATAAGCAAATTCGACATCTCGAGATGTAGCAAGGAAGGAAGCAAATGAGCCACTTTTCAACTGTAGAAACCAAAATGAACGACCTCGAGTGCATTCTCGAGGCCATCGCCGATCTCGGCTACGAATGCGTACACTCCGAAGAAGGTGTCAACGTCCGTGGCTATAACCAGCAACTCGAAAAAGCCGACATTTCCATCAAAATCAGCGGCAAATACGACGTCGGTATCCGCATCAACGAAAATGGATGCGAACTCCTCGCCGACTGGTGGGGCGTCGAAGCCACTCGCGGCATCACCGAACAACAGTTTGTCAACCAGGTCCAGCAACGATACGCTTATCACAAGGTCCTCAAAGAGGTTAAAAAGAAAGGCTATACCCTCGACATGGAAGAGACCAAACAGGATAACGTCATTACATTAACGGTGAAAAAATGGCAGTAAAACAGGAAATCGAATTTACCATCAACCCAGATGGTTCTGTAGGTATCGCCGTTAAAGGCGCCAAAGGTAAAAAATGTACCGAAATCACTCAGGAAATTGAGGAAGCTCTCGGCATCGTCAAAAACCGCACCTATACGAGCGAATATTATCAACAGGAAGAAGAAACACACACCACGATTAAGGTTGGCGATAACTAACCTTGAAACTGTATATCATCCCGTAGAGGCGTATCATGATACGTCTCTACATCTATGGTGAAAATATGAAAAAATTATTGTTTATATTATTAGGTCTATCCTGTTTTGCGTTTGCATGCAGTGATGATGAAAACGACAGTCGTTCTGATATAGAGAAAATGTGTGATAATATCGTCGAAGATTCGAAGCTATTCGATCTGGAGATTAGCTGGACTTTTCAAAGTAAAGAAGTGGCTTATACTAATTATTATGTCTGTGTCAAAGATCAGGAAGAAATTCTTGATATTGTCACCTCTGCCGAAGATAAAAAATCTGTTTGTAGAAAAGAACTGTTAAATTATCAGAAATGCATAGGTAAATTAAAAGTCAGCTCATTCATTAAAGGCGCTGAAATATTCACGAGATGTGAAACCGAACTCAACGCATGGAACGATTGTGCAAATACCAACTATGCTGATTCTTCTCGTGAGTAAAGATGAGTCCTGAACAAGATTGCAACTTGGATTTATCCATAATTCAGACAGACCTGGGCCCCGAAACATTCAAACCGGGGAAAATACCGCCCGGGTTTTGGCGTTCTGCTTATGCCGATGACAATATGGCCCTGATCCCGCGCAAATTGCTCAAAGAAGTTCATATTGAAAAGCCCATTTGTATCGATTTCAATCAGTTCGCCGATAAAATTCACGAACTCCATCAGATGGAACTCGAATCCTCGGCAGAGCCCATCACCAACGAACGGCCCGATGAAGTCGATGATCAAATTGTAGAATGCACCCCGCAATTTATATTGCGTAATATCCCCAAAATAGAAAGATATTACGATCTCGACCGCGCGACGATATTCGATATCGACGACATGCCTATTGTTGAAGCACAGGATCTCATCGACGAGGCACGCAATGCGCGTATCGGTGATATCGAATTTATAGAAGTCGAAAGCGTCAACTTTATCAACGACTTCCGCGCCTTCCTCGAAGAAATCTTCTATCTTTGTCCGTGGGATCAGATTACAAAACAGGAACCCACCGAAGACAATCCCTGGCATATCAAGAATTCGACGACCAAACTGGCGCAGGATCTCTTGTCACGTAAGAATAAACTCTTCATCTTTACCGAAAAGGGCATGACGCAGATCGGCATGAAAGCCTACAAACCGCGCGCCGAAAAAGACGAGCCCACCGAAGCCAGACCCAACTTCGTCCGCAGCTACGGCCCAGGATAAGATATATATTTTTTTGACGCGCCTATGCGCCACAGGCGCATACGGCTTGCGAAAGCCGCTATTGCCTTTGGCAATACGCGGCTTTATTTCTCCCACCGACATCTCATTAAAGCTTATGACCACGATTTACCACGGCAGTAAGCAGATTGTTGAATACCCCGAAATCAGGATTACTGGATTCAACAAAGATTTTTATTATGGTTTTTACTATACCCTTCTCAAAACAAAGGCAATGCGTTGGGCTGTACGCCTCACGCGTTCTGGAATCATAAATGAATACAACTATACGCCAAATGACGAACCTCATGTTCTGAAATTCGAGACGATGACTGAGGAATGGCTCGACTTTATCGCGCAATGCCGCCTCGCAAAACCACATGATTTCGATATCGTCGAAGGCCCAATGGCAAATGACACAATCTTCAATTACGTCCAAAGTTTTGTGGACGGCGAAATTTCTCGTGCTGCATTCTGGGAACTTGCAAAATTTAAACATCCAACGTATCAGATGAGTTTTCATACTGCGTGCGCCCTTACAACGCTAAAGTTTATCAGGGGATACGAAGTTCATGCCTAAAAAAGATAGTGACCTATTCTATACATGCAGCCTAATCGAATATATTGGACGGAAGCAAAAACTCAGACGAGGCGATGTCGTGCAGCATCTCGCAAAAATGTTCCGGCAAATATATTTTGACGCCCCCGTGCTGCACTGCGAACCCATCGCAAAAAATCGCCGATGAAATCATCTCAATGTGCCATATTCCATACGGCAACTATGACAATGTCGCCGACTGCAAGTATCTCGTACCCGACTATTGGACAATAGGCGACGTTTTCGAACGCCTCATCACTGATAGCCACAGCGAAGGCGACATCATGGATACTGCTGAGCTCATCTACAACGCTTGGATAACAGACGCACAGCTCGATTTTAATTCCGATTTTTATTACCAACCACGCGATTATATCTATGCATGTTACCGCGAAGGCGGCTACCTCGATGGCTGATGGAATACAGCGAAGGCTCTACCCCCGGTTGAGTCATAACATTTATAAAAATTCATTCCTATCTCCCTCTTTAGCACAAAGCTTTGCCTTATACCCAAATTACGCATAACACATTCAGTACACGCCATGCCACAACTCACCGAAATCATCCAAACACTCTCCCAAATCAGCCTCACCTCGATCACTTCGTTTCTGCTCAAGCTCGTTGGCGTCGTCATCCTCATCATCATTGGGTTTGTCGTTGCCAAAGCCATTCGAAAACTCGTTAGCCGCGCCACACAAAAGGCAAAAATAGAAGATACCATCTCGAGTTTTATTGCAAGAGTCGCCTATTGGGCCGTCATTATACTCGTTGCACTCGCCTGCCTGAGCATCTTCGGCGTCGAAACCACCAGTGTTGCTGCCGTCATTGGCGCTGCAGGACTCGCCATTGGACTCGCCTTTCAGGGCACACTCTCCAACTTTGCAGCCGGCTTTATGCTCGTCATCTTCCGGCCTTTCAAGGTCGGTGATACCATCGTCGTCGAAGGCCATACCGGAAAAGTCGTAGAAATCGACTTTTTCGAAACCATCGTCAATACCCCCGATATGCGACGCGTCATCATCCCCAATTCTAAAATATATGGATCGACCATCCAAAATATCACCGCCAACCCCATGCGGCGCATCGAAGTCCAGGTGGGCGTTGCCTACGATGCCGATATCGAACAAACCCGAAAAGTCCTTGAAGATGCTTGCAATATCGAAGGTCGACTCGAGGATCCCGCATCCGCCGTCATCATGAAAAAACTCGATGACTCGGCCGTACTCTGGGAATGCCGTGTCTGGTGCAAGACCCCCGATTTCTTCGCCACCCAGGAACGTCTCGTCGTCAGCATCAAAAAGAAACTCGACGAAGCCGGTATCGAAATTCCATTCCCACAGGTAACAGTGAGCCACAAATCGTAGCACTTAATGAATATTATGATAGATCAACTCACTCAAAATCTGCTTGCGGTACTTGAAAAACACAAAGCGCTGGGCATCGCCGAACAAATAGATTATCAAAAATTCTATCTTTACAGCCTCGTCACCCACTCGACGGCAATCGAAGGCAGCACCGTGACAGAGATAGAAAATCAGCTTTTGTTTGACGAAGGAATCACGCCTAAAACCCCCAATGTTCAAGAGCTGATGATGAATATCGATCTCAAGAAGGCATACGAATATTCCATGCAATTGGCGCATGAACATGCCGATTTCTCGATCGATATGCTCAAAGAACTCTCAGCCATGATCATGAAAAACACGGGCCGACAATACTTTACAGCCGCCGGGAATATCGATGCATCCAAAGGGGATTTGCGTCTCGTTGGCGTTACAGCTGGCCCAGGTGGTCGTTCCTATATGCATTATCAAAAAGTACCCACAAAGCTGGAAGAACTATGCCAACACATCAATGAACGCAAACGCACTCTCCTAAACCAATCGGATGTCATCAAAGCCTACCATCTGAGTTTTGATGCACATTGCAGGCTGGTTACCATCCATCCCTGGGTCGATGGCAATGGCCGCATTGCACGACTTATAATGAACCATCTCCAATACGAATTCGGTCTCATCCCCACTAAAATCAAAAAAGAAAACAAAGCCGAATACATCCAGGCACTCATGAACGCACAGGAACAGAAATCCAGCGACCCCTTTTGTCGGTTTATGCTCGGCGAACATACGCAAAATCTCGAACAGGAAATTCTAACTTTCGAGAAATCACTATAACCCCACGCATCGCTCAATCCTTACAATTTCTCCCGTTTTGCGGCCATCTCTTCGTAGTATCTGTCGGCAATACACCCGGCATTTTCGGCACGCAAAACAATCATGCGCCCCCCACTGGTTATCCCTTGCCATCCCCGCGCAAGAAAATGCCCAGCTTCTTGAACTTTATATTCTCGCGCACGAGGTAAGTCTACTCCGCTTCGAGCTGAGCTTTCTTCGGCTCGAGCATGGTTATCTGCTTTAAGAGCGCCTCGCGCTCGGCATTCGAACGGGGGTTGGGAGCTTTCGGGGGATGGGAGGATAATTAAGATGAGCAATTATAGCACTTCTTGGTGAGTTATTTGCAAACTAATTTGCTTTGTTTTGCTAGATAAGATAAAAAAGTGAAAGAAAATCTCCATAAATTATAGTTGTAAACACGGGCGGATTATTAGGCGATTATAATTTTTTTTAGAATTCAAATTAACAATGCGGATAATCGCTAGCGAATTGTCATAACAGCATAGGCGTTTACCGCACGTTACAGCCTTTACGGTTGAATGAATGGAATATTCGGATTGTTAGGATTTATACGAGGATAAGTTTCTGTTGGCGTTTCATTACAAGTTTCGCATTTTTTTTGATCACAAGCATTTGTCGTTTTATTTACCCATTTATAAATACCTCCATCACACGTATATATATATGGCCAACTATTGCCAATTTCTTTTTGGTCGTAACATCCTTGCGCACCATTAATACATTCACCACATTCATCACCGTTGCATGAAGCATCATTGCAAGAATCAATTACTTCATATCCAGACTCACATGTAATTTTATAACCTATTTTGGTCGAAGAATTGTTTTGGCATTTAGGATAACTATCCAGACTAGAACATACTTTTGGAGATTCGCATTGAGTTTCATCTTTACATTTTTCAGAATTACACTTGTAAACTTCTTCAAATTCATCCCCAATCCACATTTTCATTTTTCCATCAAGACAATATAAATTTCCTATTGTTAGAACTGATGAAGTTGAGGAGGTCTTGCACTGTTTTGGGTTTGTAGTTTCATCACAACCAAAAGGACACACCGAATAATTCCACTCGCCATTAATGCATACACCTAAAGTGGTATCATTAAAGAAACACTCAGAAGTTTCATTTTTACAAACTCCGCAGTTTGTAAATTCTGAATTACAGGAATATTTTTCAGTACCATCTCCGCACGATTTTTCAATTATAGTTCCAAACTCTGAACAAGTTTGAGTTATTCCAATTCTGTCGGCATCATTTATACATATTGGTTGAGATAGGTTATTGCAATCCTCACATAATTTACTATCAGAGCTACAAGAGCTACATCGTTCTTTTTTTTGTGCTTTAATTGTTTCATCTTCTGTTTTTCCATTAACATAAACATAAAAATTCGTTTCATCTATTCCATCATTATTCGTTTCAACAACAGCCACACAAGCCGTCTCTTCTTCATCAGTTAGTGGTACATAATTGCCATTTTGACACTCTTTAATAATATCATCTTCTATAATTCTATTACCATTCAAGCACTTACCACATTCAAATTCTTTACAAGACGCAGGTTTTTCATTCTCCAAACACTCTTCTTTCCCTTCATCAACCAATTGACCATTAGCACATTTCTTTTTCCAGCCAACTCCATCATCATCGTTTTCACAAATTGAAGCCGAATCATTATTTGTACAAGAACCACAAGAAAATTCATCCTGGCAAGATGCATCATTTTTACAATTTTGTTCATTCCCCCATTTACCATCTGCACATTTTTTAATTTTTCCATCATTGCAGCGCGTTTCACCATTCAAGCATTCACCACATACAGTTTTTTCAGTATCCTCATTATCTTTCTTAGCACATGAAACATTATTACATGCAATACTCGTCCATCCGCCATTAACACAAGAATACTCTACATCAGAAATACATTTCTTTTCACCATTACTGCAATCACCACAGAGTTTTCCTGTCGCATCACATGAAGCTCCATCGCAATAATGAATTTCGTCCCCGACTTTGTCATCTTCCCAGATACCATTGATATTGCAGGTTTGAGTATTTGCTTTTTTACCTCCCTCTACAATAACACATTGCTTATCACCTTCATGACAATCACCGCATACATCCCCATTACATGACGCATTACTAGGACATGCTGTCTTTTCACTCCAAGCCCCATTCACACACGTTTGAATCATCCCGTCTTCACATTGTGTGTTTCCATTTTTACAAACGCCCCAGCCAGTACCCGCTGCATTGCATGATATTTCTTTACCTTTAAGTAGCTCGTCATTAATAGTTTCATCGTCCTTCGACTCAATCCATTCACCCCATTGACCATCATTACATTTGCGAATTTGATCATTTAAGCACTCAACCTCTTCATCAGTACATTCACCACATTTAAAGCCATCATACCCGGCATCTTTTTCTTCTACAGGTACACATGATGCTCCGTTCTGACACGCAATATTACTCGTCCAAACACCGTCCAGACATTGTGACTGAATGCCATCCTTACATCGTATTAATCCGTCTTTACAAACACCACAATCTGTACCCAATGCATTACAGGAGCCATTGCCTCCACATTCAACTCCTTCACTCCATTTTCCATCTTGACAATTGTATTTTTTACCCACACCGTCACTATTACTGCATTTTGAAGTGCCATTTGTACATGTGCCACAAATTTTACCATCAGCATCGCATGAATAACTATTAGGGCAATATACCCCGGAATTCCACTCACCATTAATACATGTTTTCAACATTCCGTCTTCGCATCTTGTATCACCATCTATACAAGCACCACAATTTGTCTTTGTAGAATTACAAGAAAAATTACATTTATCTTGTTCTCCTACAATGCCTTCAACATTTCCCCATTTACCATTCTTACACTCTTGTGTATAAGCTACATTATCGTCCATATAACACTTAGTTGTACCATTCACACATTCTCCACATACATCATTACTACAAGATGAACCATTAGAACAATAATTTGAAAATATCCATTTTCCTTCTATACATTCAAAAATTCCTTCATCACCTGTCGTTATATCTATTCTACATATTACATCTCCATTCAAGCATTCACCACATGTATTATCTTTAGTACAACTAAACTCCCTAACAATCCCTCCATCACCTTTTCCTACACATAAACCATCAGACGAACTAGCAAATTTGTTATCATCACCAATATCTTTATATTGAGTATACACATAATCTTTTAAATTATCATATTTACATTGATAAATCACACCAGTTTTTAAGCCAATCTCTGCTACTAAATTTTCACTATTATTTTTACAAATTGTCATTCCTATATTATCAGAATTACAAATAATTTGATTATTAGCACAGTATTCCCCATTATTGACGCAAACTACACCAAGTGGGCAAGCATCATTTTCAGCAATTTCCCCCTGTGTTTTAACACGTTGACTACAATGACATACTGTATCCTGAAAAATCCCCCCACTCATCTCACAAAGTTGCCTAAAGTCACGATTCTCTATCTTGATTTCATCATTGCACCCGAGGGAGGCAAAGACAGCGAGTAATGAAAGTGCAAAGGGAAGGCGTGTTTTCATGGTGAAAATCCTTATTTTTAATTCGGAATTCGGAATTCGGAATTGATTCATTATTCAGAAATAAACTAAAAAATGTGGAGTGTCATCTGCCTTTTCATTGTCACAAAACGAAAAGAATAACCCTCACGCTAAGAACGCGATGAAAGACACATGACCAATGACCTATTAAAACGTCAATCCAAACGTAGCCGACACTGGGCTGACATCGAACGAGAGCGTCAAATCGGTATCGGGCACATCGATGTGGGTATATTGGTAACCCGCAATGCCGGTAATAATCGTACCCGCGACCGTGAGTGCCGCGCCTGCACCGACGAGCGACCAGCCGATGATATAGGGCGTAGAAACTTTATATCCAGATGATCCAAATTCTTTTTTGTTATCGACGAGCAGTGCCATGGCGAGTCCGCCACCGGTGACGAGCAGGCCACCGATGCCGAGGCCGGCACCGGTCCACATCGTGCGGTAATAATTCTGTTTGACCTCGGCATTGTTGGCATTTACCGCATTATTCGCGGTATTGTCTGCCTGGATGACCTGCTTTTCGAGCGCGTTGATGCGGTCGTCCTTTGTGGCGATGACAGTCTTTTGACTTTCGATCTGATTGTTGAGGCCGATGATGCTCTGGGTGAGCTGCGCGACTGCGGCTTCGGTGCGCTCCGGGTGTTCGGC
This sequence comes from Myxococcales bacterium UBA4248, assembly GCA_002395385.1. GTDB lineage: Bacteria > Myxococcota_A > Bradymonadia > UBA4248 > UBA4248 > UBA4248. The sequence continues at coordinate 13,539 of DGWW01000091.1, read as the reverse complement.
ATCGAACAATTCATACCAAATCTTGCGGGACATCGCCGTCGTCGTCGAGAACTGGCTCGTGCGCTTGGCAGCTTCCTGAAAATAGAGCAAGGCTCGCTGGGGATCCTTGTGTTTCATCGCCAGGCCCGTATAATAATTGAGCGAAGGCATCGTCGGGCATATCGCAAACAATGGCTTGGCCGTCTCGATGGCGGCATCATATTCCTCTTTGTCCAGCTGTGCGATAAGATTGGCCATCCCCGCTTGCCAGGATGCATTCTGGTCGAGTCCATCGCAGTTCTGAGCATACGACATCGCAGGCAACAAACCTGCAACCATGGCCAACAAAACAACTAAGTGTCTGATTTTAAAGGGCATTTTAATTAATTCGGTTTAGTATGCAGTCCATTCTGCAAACCATGGGATTTTAATGCCCTCTAGGTAAAATATGCACGAGAAAAATCGTTTCAGAGTGTATCCGTTTTATCCATCAGAATTACATATACCTTTTTCTATGCATTTTTTATAACATTCGTCACACATAGCCCCCATTTCTTGTTCGCCGATTTCAGAACAATCAAATCCAGAATCTTTCCAATTGAAATCAGAACATACCGAGAGCTTCATTTTGTCTTCAACAAAACTGCATTGATGATTATATTCGTCCTCACTGCAATCAGCACATTTAAAATTATTACATACTTTCGATTTACATTGAAAAGCAACCCATTCCCCCGATTCACACACTAACTCATAAGCATTTTCCTTTTCCTGTGCACATCGAGTCTCCTCATTTTTACATTCGGCACATTTCGTGTTTGAGCCATTACATCCAGCATCATCCGCACATACTGTTATGAAACTCCATTTTCCATAAATACATCTCTCCTCAAAAGCTTCTACTTCATCTGTCTGACACCTTGTATTTCCTTCTTCACACTCAGCACATCCCGTCCCCTGAGGTGTGCAGGAATTGATTGCACAGTCTGTCTCAGTTCCCCATTTACCTTTTTCACATTTACGTACCCTGGCTTTTCCCTCTTTCTCAAAGCACTGCGTCTGCCCATTCTCACATTCTGCGCATCTTTCTTCCCCATCGCATGCATTAATTGCACATTGTATGGCATCACTCCACTTATTTGAAAAACAGCTCTGTTCGTAAGCTATTCTGTCATTGTCTATTGTTATACATCGTGTCTGTCCGTCTATACATTCAGCGCATGCTGTCCCCTGAGGGTTACATTCGCATTCCTCTTTCTTTATCCAATCCCCCGATTCGCATTTCCACAATTTGGTCTTGTTGTCATCCTCTGGATCTGCCTCACACTTTGTTACACCATCATAACAAAACCCGCATTCATTTGTATTTTTGCACGATCCCCCACAAGCTTTCTCAATCGTCCAGACATTGTTCATGCATTGGTAAAGTGTACCCTGAACGCATTTTGTGTCTCCTTCTTTACACACAGCACACAATGGTTTCGTGGCATCGCACCCCCCGCTCAGACATAACTCCCCATTGCTCTCATCCCATTTGCCTTTGGTACACGTCTGAATTTTTGCCTTTCCATTTGGCCCTTCACTACCAGTTCCTTCGACACACCGTTCATCGTTATCACGACAAACACCGCAATGCTCTTCATCCATGCAAGAAACATGGTTAGGGCATTCAATACCCTCACTCCACTCACCATGTACACAGGTGCTTATCAGGCCAGCATCACACTTCGTGCTGCCATTTTTGCACACACCACACGACGTCTGTAAAAGATTGCAAGACATATCACCATCACAATCAGATTTTACCCACAGTCCCTTATCACAAACAAACTTCTTCCCAACGCCATTTTCATCCTCGCATTTCGTTTCATCATTTTGGCATGTCCCGCATTCTTTTCCATCATTCAGACAGGACGCATGGTTTGGGCATTCGAGCCCCTCACTCCAACCGCCATCCATACAAGTATGCAGAATTCCACCCTCGCACTTTGTATCCCCATTCAAGCAGACACCGCAATCTTTCATATCCGCATTACAGGATAAGTTATCGCATGTTTTGACATAAAACGGACTATCTTCTTCCAATCCCGATTCAGCAGGCCACTGTGCGTTTACACAGCGCTGAACCATCGTCTTCACACTCCCTGTCCCAGTAACACAACGTTCTTCACCATTAAAGCAGTCACCACATTCAGCCCCGTCTCCATCGACATCAGCCTTACAGGAACCACTGGAACATTCCTGTATCAAAACCATTACCCCATCCTGGCATTTAAATATGCCTTCTTTACCATATTTTGTACCGCAGATTTCCGTACCATTCTGACACTCACCGCATAAATTACCATTACAGCTTACCCCATTGCATGCCCCTTCGGCATTAACATTATACTCCGTCATAGTTGCTGCATCCGGGGCATGATAAGCCTCAAAACTAAATCTATCTTTGTTTTTATTATCCTCATCGGATTTATTATCCTCTTCGACTACAATATGCTGACAAATATGCAAAAAACCTTCATTTTTACTGTTATTCTTACAAATGATGTCACCGAGGTGCCCCTGATCACAAATATCTTTCGTATCCGCACAGAATTCACCGTTGTTGATACAAACGATGCCCGAACTACAGGGCTTGCCAAAGCAGACACAAATCGAATTATCCCTGGGATCGATCTCCCCCCCGCTCATCTGACAGAGGTTTTTAAAAGTACGGTTTTCGACCTTAATCTCGTCATTGCATCCCAATACAAACAGCACACTACAAACCGCAATCATTATAAAACATTTTTTCATATCGAACTCCTCAGAGAACAAATATTTTCCTTAAACTGGAAAATTTTGTATAAAAGTCAGCCGCCAGCTACAACAGCATTACGACAATCCCCAGAACATCCCTATGCAAAAGCACAACTATTCGTCACGCTAAAAAGCCATATATAATCCAATAGATCTGTACGTCCCCCCAAGCGAAATTGTTATATCTGTATTGGGTACATCAAAATGCGTATACTGATAACCGGCAATCCCTGCCATGATAGCACCAGCAACAGCTAACCCTCCGCCAATTCCAATGAGAGACCACCCAGCCATATAGGGTTTGCTTACCGAATAGGCATGTCCCTCATCGTTATGATTCGTAACAAATGCAACCATAGATATTCCAGCACCAGCCATGATCAGACCTGCAATGCCGACGCCTGTCCCTGCCCACATGGCTTTTGCAAACTCCTGACGTGCCTCTTCGCTGCTGTACATAACCATCTGGTTCGTATTGTGGGCTGATTCCGCTAACTCTTTTTCAAGTTCATGTATGGTAGTCTTTTGTTCGTCAATGACTTCATCGCGTTGTGCTATCACCTCGTTAAGCCGAATATTATTCTGAGTAAGCGATGAAATCGCCGCTTCGGTACGTTCCGGATGTTCTACTTCATAAAGTTTATACCAAATACTGCGCGATATAGCAGGACTCGTAGTAAACTCGACAGTATTCTTGCCTGCTTCCTGAAAATAATACAACGCACGCGCCGGATCTTGTGACTCAAATGCCAGCCCCGTATAGTAATTCAATGACGGCATTTTAGGACAAATTGCAAACAACGGTTTCGCTGCTTCAATCGCCTTATCAAATTCTCCCTTGTCAATATGATAAATCAACGCGCTCATGCCATCAGCCCAACTCGCATTTTCGGCCAAATTGTCACAACTTTGCGCTTTGGCTGATGCTGAATAAAGGTATACCGATGCCCCGAAACATACCATAACAATAATTCTTTTTCTCATACCATCCTTACTCTTATGCTCTAGATGCAAGATATTTTTCAAGCGTACAATTCAAGATGATCTTGCCTATTTACAGATCATGATTACAGGAACTGCATTTTCTCCTATTGGTATTAAAACACATTTGTACCCTGAATGCATGTATATTTATTTCTATTTTTTTACAATTATAAAAAAAATTATATATAAATTTATCTATACAAAACGCACATCACAAATCTACACACGATATACCTCACAATTCACGCACGATATTAAGGAATCTCTAAATAATTCATTTTTGCATTTCCGAACCCCACTCACCCTCGCCGCTTACGGAGAGGAGGTTGATGAGAAAGCAATTGCTCAGATCTTCCCTAACAATCCCCCCACGATATCCTCACAGCGATAATAACGCTCATGCGCGGCATTCAGACTACTTGCATAATCAATCAAGCAAACAACCTATATCCACCTACATTACACCACACACAACCACACATCTTCGGCTAACACAGGGTTATCCGCTCTCTCCCTTCCCGCCCGCCAACTCGCCAGCCAAACCCAAACAGCTGCGTGTTTGCACACCACACCCTTTCCGACACAAATGGTCGTAAAAAAGAAGCATCCCAATGTGCATGGCATATATGGCGCTTCAGCATTCTTAACCGCGTCCGGTCTATTCAATACTGTATGCCGTCCCTCGGCTGTCCATATAGTATGTTGCGGGATTTTAATGCGTCAGACAAAACCGGATGTAAACATACCACCCCCCATTCAAACGGAAGAGACATTTCTTCATAGAGAATGATGCCATTGAGAATGGTATTGTTACATTTTTTTTTCGTTTCACTGCACTTTTGCAGACTCGCAATCCCGACGCATTTGTGAGGCAAGTTCCTCACGCGAATCGAACTTCATTTCGTCCCGAATGAACCGGTCAAAGTGAACCGCCAGCTGCCGATTGTAAATATCCCTATTAAAATCGAGAATATGCGTTTCTACAAGAGTTTTGACTACACCAAAGGTGGGCGTCTGCGTAATTGCAGTCACTGCATTCAATGACTGTGGTGCACCATCGATTTGCACATGCGTCGCATAGACGCCATTCTTGGGCATGACCTGCTGTGGCGTATGGATATTGGCAGTCGGAAAGCCCAGTTCTCTTCCACGCGCAGCCCCATGCTCAACCACACCAAAGAGGGTATAGGGTGTTGCAAGCATTTGAGCGGCATCCTCGACACGCCCACTCTGTATCGCCATTCGAATGCGGGAAGAACTGACCGCCTCACCATGCCACAAAGCCATAGGAAGAGAATGAAGCGCGACATTCTGGTCGGCACAGAACCGCCGCAAAAGCTCAATATTGCCGGCCTGGCGTGCCCCAAACGTAAAATTGGTGCCCAAAACAATCGCTTCGGGAGCAAGCGGCATCAGAATATCATTAAAAAATTCAATTGGCGTCAGTGAACAAATATCCCCAAAAGGCAAATAAATCACTTCATCTAAACCAAGAGAATCGAGAATGTGCTCCTTGATGATTTCAGGATAAATAAAGAAATGATCCGTCTGTTTGAAATACTGTTTCGGATGCGGGGTAAAAGTAATGGCAACCGCACGGGCATTCCACTTTCTCGCCATTTGTATGGTCGTCGAAATAAGCTGACGATGCCCAAGATGCAAACCGTCAAAATTGCCAATCGTAAGGATGGTCGTCATAAGTCAGAGAAATCAAAGCGAATTGAAAACTGAAAATCGAGGTAGGCATTGGGCTGGACAAGCGATGTAAAAATATTGCCTCCCGTAGAGGTCTCATGGTTGATGCGCACCTGGGAATCCTGAGGCACCTGCGTGACCATAAATTCCAATTTGGTGTCAAATTCAATCCAAATCAGTTCAGACAACCTGTACATGAGCCCAAGGATAACATCGATATTTCCTCCAAACCAGGTGTCTTTGTCTGCCATAGTAGCAATGGTCAGTCCAAGATGAGCCCCCGCATAAATCCTCCAATCGGCATTGGAAAAAAAACTGTACCTTGCACCACCGGCCAAATGCAGCAGCCACAGACTCGAAATATCAAGGTCTGATATATCTTTTTCCGCATTGTAGGTTTCGCGGTTGAGGCATTCGGAACTCACCTTGGACAGCTCAATATACTCGGCATTGGCATCATTGAACGAGCCATTGACCATATCCACCGGGGTACACGTGACATGCGTCACTTTGGTTTTATCCCAGCTCAATAGCGCTGCATCAAAACGTGCTTCTACATCGAACGGAAGATCAAAATCGAGCAAAAGACTGGCATGAAAATGAAGTGATCCAAAGGCATTTTCGTAGTCTTTAAGAACTGGATAATACCCAGGCTCAGGGACGACACGATACTCACGGTCGGTTTCGCCTGTAATATACTTCATTAAAGGGAGACCGAGCCCGAATCCAACCCCCAAAGACTGCGCAGAAGCCATGCACGGAATGCCCATCACCAGGATAACCAGCAGTAATTGGAGTCTAAGGCTTTGCGAATTGGATAATGCCATGAGGAAATGCACGATATGATTGTGATGTATGGGGGGCGGTGGCCCCCTACGGCGCTTTTGTTATGGGCGACGCCTATCGGGTCGCCCATACAATACGCGCCTACCCCCACTGCGGGGTTACTCACCCCGCAACGCCCCGCATTCCATGATGACTTCTTTGTCACACGGTGAGATGAACGCCATAACATCAAAAAAAAGGCGGTCTGGAAAGACCGCCTAAAGAAAGTAGCTAGGAGTGGACTCGAACCACCGACCTGACGGGTATGAGCCGTCTGCTCTAACCAACTGAGCCACCTAGCCATAAAAATTCGAGCGGAAAACTCGCCCTTATCAAGAGTAGCTAGGAGTGGACTCGAACCACCGACCTGACGGGTATGAGCCGTCTGCTCTAACCAACTGAGCCACCTAGCCAAAGACCTGAATCGAAAAGCCGATTCAAGACGGGAAGGCTTATGCATGAATTAGGGATGAATGTCAAGAAAAAATCGCCGGCCGTATGCAACGCATAGGCGCGGCGGAAAAGGGCGCATTTTGCCAAAGGCAAAAAAGCCCGATCAAAGCTATAAAAAAAGTTTGAAACAACGGGGATGTGCGGCTTATAAGCAATGCCGCCTGCACTCAAGATGCGGGTTAAATCACAATTTGAACGGGACCAGACATGCCTCTACGCATTATCATTTTATATATTCTGACCTTATTTTTTACCGTTTCATGCAGCTCCAAGACGCCCGCGCCTGTAGCGGATGACGTGCAACAGGATGCCCAAAAGGGGGAAGTCGCCGAAAGCTCCGATGACCCCAAAAGCGACAAAGACAGCGAAAGTGCGCCAAAAAATGAAGAAGAAACGAAAGCAGATGAGACCGAAAAGAAAGTTTCGGTTCCGGACGATTTCTGCTTTGCTGCAGGCGAGTTTAAAAAAGGGCGCTGTGTATGCGGGGACAGTTCTATTTCGCAGCGTGAAGCAGCCAACTGGGTGTGCATCCACAAACGGCTGCACTGCATGGATCCCTATAAAGGCTGCCAATTTAACGGCACGCCCTACCCCGCCTATACCACTATCCGCAAGAATGCCGCGATGTGTGGTCATGCCGGCGCACTCAAGGATCTGAAAGGGTACGTCTGCGATCCGGAATATGGCGAATTCCGTTCGGATATCCACGGTGCGTGGCGATGTGATTCTGCCACTTGCTCATGCCACGATGAAACGATCAACAAAGGTACCTATTGTACGGCACGCGGAATTTTGTGCCACAACAACTGCCCGGAAGGATACCTGACCGGAAGTGCCCTCAAAGACGGTGTCTATTCATGCGATGGCGTCAAACTGACCGATGAAGCAGGTGTCAGCCATGAAGGCATCGTCTGCCAGAATAAGAAGTGGACCTGTGAACATGGTTATGTCTGCGAAAACAATCACTGGAAATGTGTCGTAGATCCGGCTTCCTATGCAAACAATCCCGTATGTGATGGCATTGCCGTCAAGACCATAGCAGATGCAAAAAATGCCAATAATTACACATGCCGCTATGGGCGCTGGATTTGTGATAACCCCAATGGATGCAGCTGTATTACCAGCGCAAAGCATACGCACAAAATTGCACTCGGCGAGCAGTGTGTGAACACGGCATGCGAAGATGCGCCCAAACAGCAGTTTCAGGGCGAGAAGTTCTCAAAAGACCGCTTCGAATATAAATATGGGGAAGAAAATTGGACCTGGCTCGAAAACGGGAATCCCAAGGGGGTTTGCTTTGAAGGCAACTGCAAATGCGGATCAGGCTACACGCCTCAATTTGGCAAATGTGTCAAAGGCGAAAGCATCTGCGGCAACCTCCGTGGAAACCAGTATGGCGAATTTTATTGTGCACTTTATTACCACCGAACCGAAGGAAGTTACATCGACTATCGAGGATACCTCGATGTTTTGAGCGGTGAAAAGGGCGCTCCCGATGAACAGGAACTGCCGTTTGTGTCCGAGTTTCGCAGCGGTGAGATAGGCGGTTTGCTGATATGCGGCAAAAAAGAAGGCTGTATGACACCGGATGGAAGACATTATGCCAGAGGAGCTGTCATTGGTCATCATGGATGGGACGATCCCTACCTGACAACTGCCGGTCTTACATCATTATATCATTCACTCAGGGAACTGAATGAAAACATGCAGTACCACGTCCACGGTTCTGTGGATACGACTCAGGAATCTGTGTCCATACTTGGGGATTGTGTCATCGATGTCCCGGAGGAACAATGTGCATCCTTTATCTCCAAAAAAGCCCAAATGCCGGTTTGTTATCCCAAACGTGAAGACGGCCGTCCCGGATATATCGGACGCCCCGGCGACTTGCCCGTCGAAGGCGCCGATACACGGTGTACATACGCACAAAAGGATGCTGCTTTCGGCCTGGTGGTTGCCTATCCACAAGGGCTTGGCAATACAGGGTTTGAACGTACAGCTTCTGCTTCTGTGTATGACGTCCACAAATGCGAAGGGGGCAAACGCTGGTGCCATGGAAAAAATAACGCCCCCATTCTGGCGCCGGAGAATTCCGATGGCTATGAGTGCCGCGAAGTTGCGCAAATTCCCAGGAACAAATCCAAAAAAGGTCTAAAATCCTGGGTCTGCGTCAATCCCAGTGGATGCGAATGCGGCGGACAAACCTGTGAAATCAACCATGCATGTATCGATGGACAGTGCGTGGATGGCATGGCAGAAACCGTCGAGATGTGCAATGGTGAACCTTTGATTCCCGGGTATCGCTGCGCGCGAAACTGGCTCGGCTATGCGGCCAATGGTTATGTTGAATTCGGGCAGGTCTGCAACGAAGAACGATGCAGTTGCGGTGACATGATCTGTCCCGAAGGGGCAACCTGTTCACATGGACAATGCCTGTGCGGACAGGATATCAAGCCGGGCGGCAACTATCGCTGCGAGAATGCCTATTGGCGAAGCTGCCAGGACAACGAGAGCAATCCTCCAAAAACGGGCGGCTGGTATTGTGATATCCTTGCAGGATGCGACTGCAACGGCAAACAAATCGAAAAAAATGAAAAGTGCTCCAGTTCCTGCTACGGCGGAACTATCCAAAAGGATGGCTGTTATTGTGGTGACGCTCGCATGGAAACCACCGATAATGCTGAATACGCCTGCGCTCAGATCAATGGCAAACCGACCGTCGTATGTGCCTCCCCACGAGGATGTCCGTGCGGGATAGAGACTTGCCCTGCTTCAACTGCCTGCATCAACGAAAAGTGCATCGATCCGATTCATGGCGAAGACATCGAATCCAAATCAGAATCCTCATCATTGATGCCACAACTCGCCTGCCGTGCCGTCAACGGATGCTCGTGCGGAGAAAAAACATGTAAAAAAGGCGATTTTTGCCTGAACGGTACCTGCACCGAAAACATTTGGGCAGCCATCGTCAACAATCATCGCGTTTTCTATGACTTTATCAATATCCAGAGAGCCATCGAAGATCCCAGATACGCCAAACCGGAGACGTTCTTTGCCTTCAGCGATGCGTATCTGCCCAAGAACTGGAACATCGACCCGCAGAATCCCAATTTTGACCAGATTGCCTGGCACGAGATTCTGCTCAAAGGCCATGACAGCAGCATGCCCGAAGAATATGCAGTCACGCCCTACTTTGAACGATATTACTGTGGATTTAATGAGATCATCTTTAAGGCAGACAAGTCGCGCTGTGCACTCGAAGGGGGATGCACCTGCGGGAAGACCAAATGCCCGCGGGGAGCTGAATGCAACGGCGGCAAATGCGTTTTCGACGAAGTATACAATGAATCTGTATGCGGAGGACGCCCCACGCTCAAGGCAGATCTGCTCCGCGCGACGAGCGTCGATAGATCAGGCAACTGCGTATGCAGCGGCATCACACTGGATCCCGCACTGCCCCATTCTGCAGATGTCTCATTGCATAGTAATCGCACCGACGCCATCTCGGATTTGTACCTGTGCACAGATTTCGGCTGGATATGCCGCGCCCCAAAAGGATGCCCGTGCGGCGAAGAATCCTGCAGGCTCGGCTCGATCTGCGGTTCTAACGGTCATTGTTCATCCGTCATCGGGACCTGCCTGAACGATGGTGAGGGGGAATGCTTGCTGAACAATGAGGGATAAAATGATTTTACAAACGGATTGGTTCGCATCTAACGATGCTCACTTTGTCAATTCGAAATTAGGAATTCGAAATTAACGTTGCATTCGTTACTACTCAACAGGTAAATGAACGCGATAAGCGTTCAATATCAATAGTCCCCGGTTGGCGCATCGCGCCTACCGGGGGCTACAAATATGAAAGCTCCAGGAGCTTTGGAAAAACTCATATCAAAAGTAAATGCGATAGCCCCGGGAGGACATGATGAATGTCTTTCCAAAAAACTTAAAATTTGATATAGTAGAATCGTAGGGCTATGCCCATTTTCTTTGCATTTATTTTAATCCAACCGAACCATGGGAGACGGATATGCGACATAAAAAGTACCAGGCGATTTTGGCAGGGCTCGTGCTCACCCTTGCGGGGGTGACGGGGTGCGAGTGGGAGAATGATTTGTATAAAGAGTTTGTGGCTGACGACGAAATTAAGATATGTCCATACAAAATAGATGAAAATGGTAACAAGATCGTCGATGAAGATAAAGAATTACACCATATTGAAACAGGTAATGGAGATTGTTTGTCCAATGGTGAAGGATGTGAGGGGATAGATTATGAATCATCATTTAGATTAAAAATCTGCCCAAAACAATTCAATTGTAATATAGATGGAGATACATTCTTTTGTTCGGATTGTGAAGTAGGCCAAGTAAGATGTAATGGATTATGTCTTAAACTTGATGATGTAAATGTGTACAAGTGTAATGAAGGTGATTTTGTATGTAAAGAAAATTTCAAAGATTGCAACCAAAAAGCTGCCGATGGGTGTGAAATTAATTTGAAATCAGACAATAAAAACTGTGGCTCATGCGGACATGCATGCCCAAGTGGCCAGATTTGTTCTGATGGCGAATGTACCGATTCATGCAAAGACGATACGACCAATTGTGGCGGCACTTGCGTTCGTTTAGGAGATGTGAATGCAACTGAATGCAATGGCACTACATTGACATGTCTAGACAATTATTATGATTGTAATGCGACTGTTGCTGATGGGTGCGAAATTAATCTCAAAACAGACAACAACAATTGTGGCTCATGTGGCGAAAAATGTCCGGATGGAAAACTCTGCAACGATGGTAATTGTGATATAAACTGTGCTTATGGTTTTACCGAATGTAATGGTAAGTGCCTAAATTTTGATGATCTTCATTTAAGTGACTGCAATACTTGTGCAGATAGTTATTGTGATATTGATGATAATAAAATCAATGGTTGTGAAGCGACACTTGACAGCCTAAATGCGACAGTATGCACAGCTTCTACCTTAACATGTGATGATAGTCATGATGATTGTGATGGCAACATTGCAAACGGCTGTGAAGTCAGTTTAATGACAGATAATAATAACTGCGGTGAATGTGGAAATAAATGTCCGGATGGAAAGCTTTGCCACGGTGGAACTTGTGATACAAACTGCGCACCTGGTTTTACAGAATGTAATGGTAAATGTTTGAATTTTGATGATCTTCATTTGAGTGATTGCTCGACCTGTGCATATAATTATTGTGACATCGATGATAATAAAATCAATGGATGTGAAGCCACGCTCAACAGTTTAAATGCTACTGTATGCACCACAACGGCCTTAACATGTAAGGAAAATTATGCAAATTGTGATGAGAACATTTCAAACGGATGCGAAATTAATCTATTGACAGATAATAACAACTGCAACTCATGTAATGAGAGATGTCCGGATGGAAAGCTCTGCAACAACGGTAATTGTGATATTAACTGTGCGTCTGGTTTTTACGAATGTAATGGCAAGTGCCTGAATTTTACAGACCTTCATTTAAGCGACTGCACAACTTGCGCAGACGGTTATTGCGATATTGATAATAACAAAATCAATGGATGCGAAGCGACACTTAGCAGTTTGAATGCAACAGAATGCACCACAACATCCTTGACATGTAAGGCGAATTACTCAGACTGCGATGATAATATTGAAAACGGTTGCGAAATCAATCTGTTGACAGACAATAATAATTGTAACAAATGTGGATATAAATGTCCGGATGGAAAACTCTGCAATAATGGGAATTGCGATATTAACTGTGCATCTGGTTTTACCGAATGTAATGGCAAATGCCTGAATTTTACAGACCTTCATTTAAGCAACTGCACAACTTGCGCAGACGGTTATTGCGATATTGATAATAACAAAATCAATGGATGCGAAGCGACACTTAACAGTTTGAATGCGACTGCATGTACAACAACATCTTTAACATGTAAGACTAATTACGATAATTGTGATAATAATATTGCAAATGGTTGTGAAGTTAATCTGTTAATAGACAATAATAATTGTAACCGATGTGGATATAAATGTCCAGATGGCAAGCTTTGCAACAATGGCAGTTGTGATATCAACTGTGCTTCTGGGTTTACAGAATGCGATGGTAAATGCCTTAATTTTGCAGATCTTCATTTGAGTGATTGCAACACTTGTGCAACAGATTATTGTGATACAGATAACAATAAATTTAATGGATGTGAAGCAACGCTTGACAATTTGAATGCAACAGAATGCACCACAACGACCTTAACATGTATGACGTATTATGCGAATTGCGATGGCAATATTGCAAATGGTTGTGAGGTTGATGCTAGAGATAATAGCACATATTGTGGAGCTAAAGGATTATGTAATAGCAAATCAAACAATAGTAATTATCAAGGTGTTAACTGTACACAAATTGATCATGCAACAAAAGCATGTGTTTCGAATGAATGCACATGTAATACGGGATATCATTTAGAGAACAACCAATGTGTTAAAACAGGATGTATTACAGACGATGAATGTAGTTCAAAAATAGAACACAATCAAATTGTAAGTTGTAATAACAATCAATGCATTGCCTATCAATGTGATGAAGGATATATGCCTTCAAATACAAAAGAAAGTTGTGACATGTGCTCTAATGGTAAATATAATACTGATGGTAAAACATGTAAGAACTGCTCAGCAGGTCAAGAATCCAATTCTGGACATACTGCATGTGTTGATTGCGCAAACGGAAAGTATTCAACTGCAGGAAGTATGTGCAAAAACTGTGCGGCTGGTAAAGAATC
>DGWW01000212.1:18843-50217 GCA_002395385.1 Myxococcales bacterium UBA4248 | reverse complement strand
TTGGGCAAATCAAATGCCGGTCGGACTCTATCATGGAATTGGAGGATGACAAAAATATTGGGAACAAATGCATGAACCCCCTGGTTTAAAAGGGAACGTTACTTACTCAGCCGCCAGCCTTGTATGTTTTAACAAACGGATTTGTTCGCATCTAACGATGATCACTTTTTTAGTTCGAGTGTTAGCTGGTTTGTAGGGGCTGAGGCTGAAGTCAATACAAATACCTTAGAGAGATGGGGGAGGGGCCCCATCGAGAGATAAGTAGGCTGTGGTTACGAAAAGTGATGAAAAAACAATAAATGATTGTGGGTTCCAAGGGCATCATGCCCTTGGCGGGGTCCGGGGCAGAGCCCCGGCTGAACAGTTACCAATTTTTTAGAAAAACATTGAGAATGCCTGAACCATTCTGCATTCCTAATTATTTTTTGCAGTTCGATTTGGCTTCTTTCAATCTCGCCGAGGCATCCCGATATTTGAAAGATTCGAGCGTCTGGAAAGACTGAATGGCCAGGTCACAGTTTCCGATTTTCAGACCGGAATCGCCCATGACGTAGATGACGTCGTTGCGCGAAGGGCCAGTCGGGAACTGTTTGATGTAGCGTGTTGACGCAGTAATCGCTTCGCGATCCTGGCCATCTTGCGAGTACAATTGTACAAGCTCAGCGAGTATGGGCTCGAGGCGCGGGTCATTGGGATAGCGGTTGGCATATTCCTGAATGGCAGTTTTTTCGACAGCTTTGTCACCAACCGCTTTCTTTTCCTGAATGAATTGATAGAGCGATTCCTGATCCGTCGGCAAAATGACGCCGCCTCCTGTCGATCCTGCAACAGACCCCATCACAGACTGCAGGCTCGACTGCATCTCTTCGAGCGTTTTTTGCTGAACATCGAGACGACCGCGCATGGCGGCCAATTCTGCTCGTTCTTGTTCCAGTTCAAGCGCCATCTGTACGTTTTGCTGGGATACCTGATCCTGATTCTGGTTTTGTGCACTGCCGAGTTCCTCGAGTTTCTTGTCGGCTCTCAAAATCATCTCGGTCAGTTGTGTCTGGTCATTATTCATGCGCTTTTGCACCTCATTAAACTGAAGCTGCAGCGCTTGTATGTCGGCTTCCATTTTTTCGACGCGCGACGCACATACGAAGCCCGTCGTTGGAATTGTCATTAATATTAAAGCAATAGCACAAACAATTCGAAATCTCATGTTTCCTCCGGGCAAAGATTCCCACACTATCACTACCACAATCGCGGGGGTGGCGACAAACATTTACTTGCGGTTTGTAAAGAGCACCTTTTTCGTGGTATTTCTGGCCGCGTCTATTGCCTTCGGCAATACGACTTGCGCGCATGCCTATGTCCTTCGGGCATACGGCCTGCGTATTTTTTGTTCCAATTCATTTCTTAAGCGCCGTTTGCGTACTTTTGGGAGACCATTCTTCATGAAACACCCTATCACTCGTTCGTTGATGCTCCTTGCTGCAATCTCTGCTGCGGCCCTGGTTTCTGCATGCCAGCCTTCGTGCCCCGTTTGTGAAACCTGCCCGGCTATCGAGGCATGCACGCATCCCGAAGCAGTTCTCAATGATCAAACCCCACAGGATAATCAGCCTATGCAAGCCAATCCCGTAGCTGCAGCACCCGCAGCTCCAACGGCTGCAGCCCCGGCGGCGCCGGGTGCCGCCAAAGTCGGTGTCAAATCCCGTTCCGAAATCGATCCCAAATTTTTATGGAAAAAAGATCGTCTCTTTGCTGACAGAGCTTCTCTGAGAACCGCCCTCGACACCATTCCCGAGAGCATCGCAAAAGTTGGCGAATGCAAAGAATTTCCTACGGCTCAGTCACTTCAGGATTGTCTCGATCTCTATTTCAAAGTGCATACCGAGATTAATAAAACGACACTCTATACGAATATGGTGATGGATACCGAACCATGTCCTGAGGCGAGTGAGGATCAGCAGAGGGCAGCAGCTCTTTTGGCGCAGTTCATGGAGCAATCTCAGGGGATCCGCAAAGGATTGCTCAAACTCGGAACCGAAACGCTCGACAAATATTTTGCCGAAAATGAAGGTCTCAAGCCCCATGAGGCCTATATCCGCAACATCATGCGACGTGCAGACCGCGTCCTTTCGGATGATGCCGAACGCGTTCTTTCACTTGCCGGCGACGTTCTCTGGGCCGAAATTGATCTCAATGAAATTCATTCACAGAGTGAAAAAGTTTTCGATTCGATGCTCTCCGAAATGAGTCTCCCTGTCATTAAGGATGAGGAAGGCAAGGATGTTCAACTGACGCTATCGAATTATACCAAATATCGCCGCAGTGCCGATCGCAATATCCGCAAATCTGCTGTCGATGGTCTTATGACGACATTGCAGAAATATGAAGATGTTTATGCCAATGCCTACATCGGACAGCTTAAGAATGATGTACTGTTTGCCAAAGCCCGCAAGTACGACACCGCTCTCGAAGCTTATCTCGATAAAGATGATATTCCCGTCGAAATCTATCAGAATCTGATTAAAACCATCAATGCGAATCTCGAGCCATTGCATCGATACGTTGCTTTGAGAAAGAAAATTCTCAAACTCGACTCGGTTCATCTTTACGACATGTATATTCCGCTCTCGGAAGGTGTCGATAAAAAATATTCATACGATGATGCCACTGCATTGATTGCTACAGCTCTGGCGCCCCTCGGAACAGAGTATGTCGATCGGCTAAAACAGGAAATGGATCTCGAAAAGGGGTCGATCGATCTTTTGCCCCATGCCGATAAAACGAGCGGTGCCTATTCATGCTCGGTTTATGGCATCGACCCCTATATTTTAATCAATTATCAGGAATCGCTCGATGATGTCTCGACACTCGCTCATGAGCTTGGGCATTCGATGCACAGCATTTATTCGGCTGCCAATCAGCCTGCCGGATCCTATCATTATACGATGTTTTTAGCCGAAATTGCCTCGACCACGAACGAATCTCTGTTGAATGATTACCTGTATCAGCACGCTCAGACCAAAGAAGAAAAAATCGATTTGCTCGTCGATAAACTCGAAAATATCCGCACCACGATTTATCGCCAGGCGCTCTTTGCCGAGTTCGAATATCTGACGCACACAGCCGTCGAAAAGGACGAAGCCATTCAGGCCAAATGGCTCAATGAGCTCTATGGCTCGCTTATTAAGCGCTACTATGGCCCGGATTATACGATGGATGAGACAGACAAACTCGAGTGGGCTTATATTCCGCATTTTTATTACAAATATTATGTTTACAGTTATGCGACAGGCCTCTCGAGTGCACTGTCGTTTGCCAATCTCATTGAACAGAGCCCGGAAAATGCCGCGAAATATATTGATATGCTCAAGGCTGGCTGCTCTAAGAATTCCATCGAACTGCTCAAGGATGCCGGTGTTGACCTGAGTACACCTGCTCCCATTGAGTTTGCACTCAATTCATTTAATGAGACCTTGACGGAATTGGAAAAATTATTGGGAGAATAATCAGATGTGCCATCGCTTCGGGGACGACCCCGAAGTTTGTTGTTTTGTGGGGACGACCCCATTGATGAGAGGATAAAACATGCATTGGGTCGTTCTCGTTTGTGCAGGCATTATGGAATGTGCCTGGACAGTCGGTATGAAATATTCACAGGGCTTTTCCAGATTGATACCCTCACTCCTGACGATTGCCGCGATGATTGCGAGTATGTGGTTACTTTCTGTTGCCATCAAGCAGCTTCCGCTTGGAACTGCTTATGCTATCTGGACAGGAATTGGGACTTTGGGTACTTTTATCATGGGGATTATCCTGTTTCACGATCCCGTTTCTATGGCCAGGACAATATCGGCGCTTTTCATATTGGCTGGTATTGTCGGGCTTAAAGTGTTTGGCTCTGCATGACGGGGCGTGTTGATAAGCCCTGAGCTATGATCAACACAGTGGCCGTACATAGCCAATTGTTTACATAAGGAGACACTATGATCGAACCCGGACAAAAACTCGCCATTGGTAGTGACCATGCGGGATTTGATATGAAAGAAGACCTCAAAAAAATGCTCATCGAAATGGGGTATGAGGTTGAAGATATGGGCACGTATGACAAGAGTTCATGCGATTATCCCGACTTTGCAGCAGCCGTTGCGCATGCTGTTGCAGACAAGCGCGTTGCGGCTGGTGTTCTCGTATGCAGCACCGGTATCGGCATTTCGATTGCTGCCAATAAAATTCATGGCATTCGTGCGGCACTCGTTCACCATGTCTACGAAGCCGAAATGACGCGCCGTCACAACGATGCCAATATCATTTGTTTTGGTGCCAATATTACAGGCCCGGCCATTGCCCGCGAAGCTGTCAAAACCTTCTTAAAGACTGATTTCGAAGGCGGACGCCACCAGCGTCGCATCGATAAGATGATGGCATTGGAGAATTAACATTTGTCATTGTTTATTGGAGTTCAGATAGACGAAACTTGATTTTCGGGGTAAAAGAAAAGAGGTTTTTATCAGCCAAGTGGCAGAAAAATAGGAGCAAAAATGAAAGACAGCCTTACTTTTTATGCATGTGACACCAAGGTCCTCGAAGAAAAAATCATGACACAGGATCTGTTGTTTGGGCAGGAAATCAGCGGTGAACTTGAACGTCTGGGACAACACTTGGGGACATTGTATTTTGACAATGTTTATATCGAAGACATTCTCAAGGAACTCGACAAACTGACCGGCGCGCCCTTTAAATTCCTGCTCGGTATGGGAGCCAGAAGGCTCGAGCCTTGCGGTCCCGTAGATTATTGCGGACGTCAGATCCCCGCTGAACTTGGCGAATATGTTTTCCAAATTGAAAATATCCAAAAACTCTGCAAAAAAGCTGAACCCACAGAGAAAGAAAAAGAATTGATCGACAAATGGAATGCTTTTGCCGACAAAATTCATCTCGATAACGAACCCGGCTGTCTGGATGCACTCAAAAAATTTGTCGGAAAATTCAGAGATCGTACGCCTGAGCTCATTTCTGTGTTTACGCGCGCAACAAAGCGATGATCGCCGGTTTTCGTCCGCGTTTTTTTTGTCAAATCTCCCGCTATTGGCGGTCTACGCCAGACATAAGGAAAGAACGTGTCTCACTATCAGATTCATCTCGAAAAAGCCGAGGAATTTTACGATGACGCCAACTACGAAGCGGCACGTTCTGCAGCAGAGTATGCGCTTTCATGTGCTTTGCCCGGCGAAGGTGACAAAGCACGCATGATACTTGCGCTTGCTATGAGAAAGCTCGAATTTAATGATGAAGCTTTCCAAATGCTGCATGATTTGACCACGACAAATCCTACGCCTGAGGCCAATGCCGAATATGCACTCATGTGTGCAGAACGCGGTATTTGTGATGATAGCTGCCGAAACTGCGCGCTGCGTGCCATCGATGGTAATCCCGATCTCGGAAGCGCTTATATGGCGCTGTTTTGGTGCGATGTCACCGAAGGACACTGGCTCGACGCACTTCAGAATTTGCGCCGCGGCATGCACCGGGGTGCAGAATTTTCGGATGGACGGGCATTCGAATTGGTGCGAGGCTGGTGCCAGGAAGCCTGCAATCAGGATAATTATAAACTGGCTCTTTCTTTGTCTAATGAGGTCGTCGAACTCTTTGGAACATTCGATTTCCTCATCCTGCATGCCAGACTGGCCGAAATCAGCGGCGAATATCGCATTGCCGTTCCCTATTATAAAAAAGCATTAAATCACCTGCGTCCGGGGACTTTGCGCAATGAGATTTTAGAAGCCATCGCGCGTATTGCGATTTAATGTGTAATTCGTAATGCGTAATGCGTCATTGGATTTGCAGAACCCCAATGTCGCCCTAAAGCTAAAAAAGCTTTAATTCTTTAAAGATAACATTGGGAACTTCTCAATAATTGCGTATTGCCCATTGCACACGCTATCCAAAATAATGCACATTCAAAACTGTCATCATTAGATTGCAAGACGCATGGCAGACAATCGCGCCGAGTAATCCACGCGATTGATAGCGAAGAAAACCAAACAGCAAACCCGGGAAAAATGTCAATAATCGCGTCATATTGCCGCTTGGCAAATGGACGAGTGCAAAACAAAAACTCGCTAAAACGATGGCCAAAACGGGGGCACGCTTAACAAATTTTGGACGCGATTTAAAATAATTGAGAAATGACGTCTGCAAATACCCCCGATAAAAGAATTCCTCGGGAAGGGCGACACATAGCAGCTGTATAAAGATTTCGTAATAAATTGGCGACTGCAGACGCGCATAATTTGACCATGCAAAATGAAAATCCAATCCCTGAATTGCGGTGCGAACGAAATGATTGCCCAATACAACTGGAATGAGCAAAAGCGCTACCGCAGTCAGCCCCATGAGCAAATCTTTCGCAGACCACGAGATGACGACGCCCGCTTTGGCTTCATCGCGTGGATGTATGTAGCGCACTGCAATGAGCGGCACTGCAATCAGACTGAATATCGCTACAAACCAGGTGATGTCCGACACGGGAGACCCCATACCCTGTGTCAGAACACAGAGTACCGTCAGCACAACGCAAATGATGTAACAAATGAGGGACTCTTTCATAAATGAGCCTAAAATAACTCCATTCCCAAAGCAGTTTCGGCCATATACCGATGGGCTTTAAGTGTTTTATATGGGCTGTTGTCACACATCACTGCGGCCAAAAATTTGAGTACTGGTGCCAGAATGCGTTTGCGCTGCATTTCATCATTTCGTGTCAGTGCATTTTGTACGGTCGTCCGGATAGTTTGATATCGCAGACGGCGTATGGCTTCGAGTACAAAAGCGGGAATGTTGGTCTGTTTTATCGCACAATCTGCGCATAAAAAGCCCAGTTCCTGCTGGAACCACTCAGATTTTTGTAGTGGTTTGGCGCATTTGGCGCACATTTCGAGATTTGGCATGGCACCGAGCTGATAGAGCACGAAGCACTCGAACCAGGCGAGGACAGTTGTAGACAGTTCGTGTGCCGTATTCATGACGGCAAATGTCGACAGAAGCGAAGAAAAAACATCGGGAATAACGGCGTCTTTGGGGCAGACATTTGCCGTCATTTCTATCGCAGCACAAGCACAGGCGTAAGATTGTATATCATTCATGATATTGTCGAAACGCTCTGCACATAGAGCTGAAGTCATGCGCGCAAATTCCTGGTTGGGACGTTCGACGATTTCCAGTTCATAAATATTCATCAGTTCGAGGCCGTTGGGATAGGCCTTGTTCATTTGAATATGCGCAGCATACGTTGTAATGATGCGATCATCGTCCGTGAGCCAGTCGATAATCGCATCCGAATCCTTCAGTTTGTTGCTTCGAATAATCAGTCCGTTCACAGGCTCACATCTCTTCGAGAGTTTCAATTCCCAAAAGGTTTAATCCCATTTTTAGGACAACACCGATGGCATCGACCAAAGCCAGACGGGCTGCTTTGACTGCGGGATCTTCACAAGTCAGAATGGGATGGCCCGCTTTATCGGTAAAGATAAATGCAAACGATTTGCAGAGATTAAACAGATATTCGGCCAATTTGGAGGGGTCTCGGCTTTCGGCTGCCCAATTCAATGTCGTGTGGAATTTCATCAAATTCATGAGAAGTTTCTTTTCCTGCATGGAATTGAGTTTGGAAAGATCTGCATTTTTGTCGCGAATATAGCCGGCTTTTCGCAGGATGGATCGCGTGCGGGCATAGTTCATCAAACAATAAGCGCCAGTTCGCCCCTGGAGATCGAGTGATTTTTCGGGGTTGAATTCCATCCATGATCCTGGTGTCACATCGAGCAGGAAATATTTAATAGCAGCGAGTGCAATGACTTTCGAGCGACGTTGAAGCTCAGCTTCGTCGGCATCGGCATAATGTTCGCGGTTGGTCTTGTCATCCATGACGCCTTTGACGAGACCGGCCATTTCTTCGATGAGATCATCGGTATCCACGACAGTGCCTTCGCGGCTTTTCATACGGCCATTGGGCAGTGTGACCATACCATACGAAAGGTGTTCGAACTGTCCTTTGAGCTCCGGTTTGAGCAATCCCAAAATGGAGAACAACACCTTAAAGTGGTGATTTTGTTCATCGGCGACGACATAGATCATGCGATCATAGTGGTAATCTTTATAGCGTTCGATGGCGCAGCCGATGTCCTGTGTGATGTAAACGCTCGTTCCGTTGGAACGCAATACGATTTTATCGCCGGTCAATCCCATCTGTGCCAAATCGAAGGCAACCGCTCCGTCGCTGAGCTTGTGGAAAATTCCCGATTCGAGTCCCTGTGCAACCAGATCTTTGCCCAGCTTGTACGTCTGGCTCTCGTAATAGAGTTTATCGAAAGTAATACCGAGGGTTTTATACGTATCCATGAACCCATCGATGACCCACGTATTGAGTTTTTTCCAAAGTTCGCGGGTCTTTTCATCTCCCTGTTCCCACTGAATGAGCATTTGTGAGGCTTTGCGTCCGAGCTCGCTTTTTTCATTAAAATAGCGGTCTTTGTAGTCAGATTTAAAAGCCGCAAAGAGATCGGCTGGTGCTTTGCCTTTTTTCTTGCCCTCGGGTTGGGCCGCATAAGCGTCGATGGCTTTTTGTGCCTTTGTGCCTTCGGGAGATGATTTCCAGGATTCGAAAGTGGCTTTGCCTTCATCCGATTGGAGCCATGCACCGTACTCTGCCTGAAAATCCTTTTCGAACATGACATAGTAATCGCCGATGAGGTGATCGCCTTTTTTGCCCACGCTCTCGGGCGTTTTGTCCGCACCATCGCGAATGTAGGACAGCATCGATTTGCAGATATGAATACCGCGATCATTGATGATATTGACTTTAACCACATCGTAGCCGACTTTCTTTAAAATCCTGGACATGGATTCCCCAATGACGTTGTTTCGCAAATGCCCCAAATGCTGGGGCTTGTTCGTATTGGGGCCCGAAAACTCAATCATGATGCGGGATTTCTTGTCGTCCTGATCACCAAAGTGTTCGTCATTGCTGAGAATTTCGGAGAGCACGAGCCTGGAGAGACGCGAGGTGTCATAGGACATGTTGACGTACGGCCCTTGGGCACGCACTTCGTCAAAAAATGGCAATTCGTTGAGGATTTTGGCTAATTCCTGGGCAATGGCTGCGGGATTGCTGCGCACATTCTCGGGCAGTGCATTTACTTTTCCCCGCAAGGGAAAACAAGCCATTGCAATGTCACCAAATGCCGTTTCGGGAACTGGTGCCAGATTGATTTGATCGGACTGAATTTCGGCTCCCAATTGGCGGCAAGCAGAAGCGACTGATTCGAGAATATCCTGCTGAAAGGTTTGGACTGACATGGATTTCCTTTTTTGAACTGCGAAAGCGAGGAGGCAATAAAATTGCTCAATCCCCGGACAATGATAGAATGAATACCTCAGCTGTCGCATCAGATATGAGTTCGTGCACACAGATGCGTTCACAGGAGTCTTAGTTATACCCGGTATGCGAGCGTGCAGTACCGGGAGTTCCCATACAATTTGCGGCGCGTATGATCATAGCGCCGCACCCGCAGCGTATGCCGCTCTGGCGGCATAGCAAGGGCATTCCAAAATCACCTATACCAGTTTTTAAGCAATACGGCTACCCATGGCATGGCGAACATTGATCACCTTTGTATGATCAAAATGTCGCGGTTTTTAGCTCGTTTGAAGCTTTTAACTTGTGTAAGTTGTTGAAAATAAAGGATAAATTAAATTGGCATGACATTTTCTTAATGTGCAAGACGGTTTTAATCGCCAAGGGAGGCCCGCCATGCAGCGCACAGAAATACAACTGCTCATTCTCGTTCTCATCATTTTCAGCATTGGATGGGTGATTCCGACATTTTTCGGATAAGGGACGACGTACGCAGCTCATGATTGCCAATTTTTCGGATATCCGCTAGATATGTACTCGCCAATTTTGGGAGGGCATCATGAGTCAAATTTGCAGTCATTGTGGCATGCCGGTCAAACCGGGATTTAAGTTTTGTAATGTGTGTGGGACGCAGATTTCCGGGATAGAAGATGCGTTGGAAGAGACGGTCACACTCTATTCGCCGCTGCTTGGTCCGCAGGGCCGTGCGATTCGCGTAATGACTGGCGAGGAGGCTGGCGAGTTTTATCGTGCCTATCCAGAGTGCACCATCGGAAGCAGCGAAAACGCAGATATTTGCCTTGAAGATTCGATGCTTTCTCCGATGCATGCCCGCATGACGACGAATCGCGACATGATTATGCTCGAAGATATGGGGGCACTGAACGGTATCTTCGTCCGCGCCAAAGATAAGGTCTTGCTCAAGGATAATGATATAATCCGCGCAGGTGATCATTATTTCTTGTATGAATTTTTTACCCCAGAACAATTTGCCGAAGATTTTGGCACGGAATTCTATTCTTCGCCGAATCATGGGGAAAACTTCAGGCTCATCGAGATTCTGCGCGGGGGCCGTCGTGGACGTGCTTGCATGGCACCGGAAAATGGCATTGTCGTTGGCAAATCTGAAGGGGATTTCCTCTTTCCCGAAGACAACAAAATGAGCGATCGACATTTTACGATTCGGTGGACTCAGCGCGGGGGCATTCTCATTGACCATTCACAGAATGGAACTTTCGTTCAGCTTCACGAAGAAACACGTCTCGAGGAAGGTGACCTATTCTTTGCTGGGCAGACGCTTTTCCGAGTGATTTAGTTGAGGTATACCATGAAAAAACTGACGATATCTTTGTTATTTCTTGCCTTTGCCGGTTTGACTGCATGTGCGGATGACGTCTGCGAACAAAGTGAAGCTGCCATGGTCACGATCAATTCTGAAGCGCTTGGGACTTTTATGATCGATACTTACGAAGCGTCACGTACCAATGCCACCTCCGAAACAGAAGGCACAGGGGTGACGCTTGCGTGCAATTACCGCGGCACGGTTCCGTGGAGCAATGTGACTTACGAAGATGCCCGAAATGCCTGTCTCGATGCCGGCAAGCGACTTTGTACCCAAAAAGAATGGCAGGAAGCGTGCGGCTCTCAGGC
The DNA here is from genome assembly GCA_002395385.1 of Myxococcales bacterium UBA4248. Lineage (GTDB taxonomy): Bacteria > Myxococcota_A > Bradymonadia > UBA4248 > UBA4248 > UBA4248. The sequence goes on along the minus strand of DGWW01000212.1, from coordinate 39,158 downwards.
CTATCCCTATGGAAGTTCGTATGTTGCCAAGAATTGCACGGATACCGATGGTGCTGAGCCGGGGTTGAGCGGTGCCAAATCCAGCTGCAAATCATCAACCGGCGTTTTCGACATGTCGGGCAATGTTCGCGAATGGGTCGAAGGCGGCATCCTCATGGGCGGTGCTTACAATTCCGGAAGCGAAGATGTCAAATGCTCGTCGGCACAAACCCAATCCAATTATATGTCTTACGTCCCCAACCGCGGCGACGGCTTCCGATGCTGTCAGGATGTGTCGATTGCTCCCGAATGATGCGCTTTTTAGGTTTTCGCATCATTCGATGATATAAGACCGCATTGCTCCCCAAATGGGGGCTCGTCTTATTTTTCTTTTTTTTGGGGGGAGCGGGGGAACGGTCCCCCGCGCGGCTATGGCATGCGCCATACGCCGCTCCCCCTGCGCGGCTATGGCGTGAGACGTGTCGCGACACGTCTCACTACGGCCATACGCGCTGATTTTGGCGATGCTATTGCATACGCATCGCATGGATATGTACGACAATACCAAAGGAATGGCCTATGTCAGGCAAGGATGCCGAAACACCCAAAAAGAGCTGGCTCGACACGATCGCGGTCTATTTTCAATTCAACATTCTGCTCATCTTTATGATGGGCATTGCAAGCGGATTCCCACTGCTCCTGACGAGCTCGACGCTCGCCGCACGACTGACCGAATCCGGCGTCGATATCAAGACCATCGGCGTTTTTGCGCTCGTTGGGTTGCCCTATACATTTAAATTTCTGCTCGCTTTTTTTGTCGATGCCATTCACTTTCCATGGGCAAAATCCCACCTCGCTCACCGAAAAACATGGTGCATCTTCGCACAGTTGCTCCTGACCGGTGCGCTTTTCGGCATGTCCGCCATCGATCCTGCACAGAATACCCTTTTGCTCGGCATCTTTGCGCTTTTGACGGCTTCTTTTTCTGCCATGCAGGATATCGTCATTGATGCATTGCGCGTCGAAATGGTCACCAAAGATACCCAGGGGGCTGCTGCTGCCGCTTCGGTTGCGGGATATCGCATCGGCATGCTCATGGCCGGTGCCGGCGCCTTTGTACTCGCTACCTATTTCCCATGGGATCGGGTTTATCTCATCGGGGCTGGCGTCATGCTCGCTTGCATTCCCATTACACTGGCAGTTAGAAAACTCAAGGGCGTTGAAGAAGCTTCGGGCGATTCCTCTCACATCGCACCACAAATCAATAAGAAAATCGAAGAAATCAAAGAAATCAAAGAAAAACAACTCAACCGGAAAGAAGTTGAGGCCTCCATACAGGAACAAATCAACAGCGACTCATTGACATTCGAACAACTGCAAGAACTTGAAAATAAGCAACGAGAACAAGACAAACTTGAAGCAATCGAACTGAAAAAAGTCGAACAACTCGAACATGAGGTCAATGAACTTCTCGAACAGATAGAAGATGAACCTGCCCTTTCCAATATTTGTGAACCCCCCGAGAATCCCGGTGAGCATGAAGAAAACGTTATTCCTGACGCGGATTCGATAGATCCTGCACAGCCTTTGAATGCGGATTCGTCCGATCCTGCACAGCCTTCGAACAAGGAAAATTTCTTTGTCACGAGCATTATTCGGCCACTGACGGATTTCTTTCAACGACCGGGCGCATGGATCATTCTGCTGTTTATCGCGTTGTTTAAATTGGGCGATGCCATGGCCGGCACACTTTCGGTGCCCTTTTATCTCGACATCGGTTTTACTAAAATTCAGATTGCCGCCATTACCAAAGTGATCGGCGTTATCGCCGTTTTGGGCGGAACATTCCTGGGCGGTTTTGTCGTCAAAAAACTACCGATATTAAAAGCTCTCTGGTTTTGCGGCATTTTGCAGTTATTGTCGAATTTCGTCTTTGTGTGGCTGGCGCAGATTGGAGCGAGTGTTCCGGCACTCACGGTTTGTATTTGTGTAGAGAATGTTACCGGCGGTATGGGGACCGCTGCATTCGTGGCGTATATCTCGCAATTGTGCAATGTTCGGTTTACGGCGACGCAGTATGCCCTGCTTTCTTCGCTGTCTACCGTGGGGCGAACGGTGTTTTCGTCGAGTGCCGGCGTCATTGTCGATGTCCTGGGGTGGAGCGGGTTTTACATTTCGACAGCTGTTCTCGCTGTGCCCGGACTTTGCATGCTCTATTGGATTGGCATCATCGAAAAAAAGAATGCCGGCCGTATCGAAGGATAGGCCGGCAAAGGCCGTTCGTACCGCCTCGGCGGTAGAACGGCGCAAAACAAAGCTATACCTTGAAATGATATTGCAATATCGTGTAGAACGCTATGCGGCAATCTTGCCCATGAGAGGTAAATGATGATGAAACGTATAACCCTTCTTTCTTTGGCTATATTGATCATTGCTGGCTGTGGCGGTGAAAAAGCCGATTATTTGTGCGGCAACGGCAAACTCGACAGTAACGAAATGTGCGATGGCGAATTGTTTGCCGAAGGCATAAAGATTTTATGTACGAACGGGACTTTGCCCGATTACTCACTGATCAAATGCACGAATAAATGCAGTCTCGATACGTCGGTTGCGTGTGAGCCTATATGCGGAAACGGCATTGTCGAAGGCGACGAACAATGCGATAACAGTTGGCCAGAAGTGATTGCTGGTTGTGAAAATGCCGATATGACCAAGCTGCAATGCATGAATTGCAGGTTTGTCGATACCGGTGTATGTCCTTCGTCCGTACCGGTTGCGCCGGGGCCATCTACTGACAAACCCGCCTGGATCCCCGAAACATGTGGCAACAGCACGCTCGATCCCGGCGAATTGTGCGATGGCAGCATCATTTCGCCAAAGGCCAAGGCATGTCCGGCTGGACTCACGCTCAAAAATAATCCCACCTTTAAATGCCTCGATTCGTGCCGCCTCGTCGATATAAGCGAGGCTTGCGAAGATACTTCGGCATCGGTTTGCAGCAATGGCATTCTCGAACCCGGTGAAGATTGCGATGGTACGTCTTTTGACGAAAGTGCCGTCGCTGCCATCACGTGCGATGATAAACAAAAAATCGACATGACTAAAGCTACATGCAGCGATACGTGCCAGATCGAGCATGCATGCACCGATAAAGTCAATACCGACGCAGGTGTGCTCATTTCCGAAGTCGTGCCGCATTTTAATGTCTCCGGTTCATCCATGACTATCGATGGATTTGCCGTCGAACTCACCAACATGAGCAAATCCGCATCCGATCTGTCCGAATGCTCGATCGCGCTGTTCAATGAATCTGCCATTCAAAAGAAATATGCACTCAGCGAACTCGGCATCGGTACGCTCTCTTCCCGCGAAACGTCTGTCCTCTGTTCGCAGGATGGCGACGACAAATTCGATGGCAAATGTCAACATGTCATCGCCGAAGACGGCATTCACAGCAATCTCGGCGGCAAGACACTTCTCGGCGTCGTATGTGGTGCGAACGACACGATTGTCGATCTCTTTAACCTCAATTCCTTTACTGTCGCTGTTCAGCAATCTGCCGTCGATTTCGTGCGACTGTGCGATGCCAATCCCGTGACCGAAGCTGCCAATGCGTTGATGGGGGAGGGCTGGAACGTCAGCGCCGATACGACCTATTCGCCGGCTTATGGGCTCGGCAGCCACTGTGACAACACCGATGCCGACATCGCATCATGCACCTATACCATCAGCCAAAAACACCTCACAGATCGCAGCCAGAGCGTCGAACTCTCCCTCGAAATCCATATTCCGGGCGTGACCGATAAAACCGACAAAACCGACGCCAGCCCATCGACGCAAATACAGTTTATTGCCGGCGAAGTGAACAATTCAAAGGTTTCAGAGTCGATCATACACCTCGTATTCCCCGCAGCCGATACCGAATGGACCAATGATCAGGGCATCGACCGATACATCGGAACCCTCCGAAACTGGGATACTTACGAGGGATTTTTATCCTACGATGCCGGAACGTATGTGCTCGATGCGGCCATCAGCCTCGACAGCGGCCAGACCCGCGTATTCTGCGGCCCCAAAGGCATCATTCCCGATTACGAAAATTACGACTCGACCCAGCGCAATACCCTTACAGTCACTTACGATGATGATGGCGGCACATGCAATGACGGCATCATATCGTCGAGCGAAGTCTGTGACGGCTTGCTCATTCGTCCCGAAGCGCTCGAATGCGAAGAAAAAAATCAGTCCATCGCCGATATGAGCAAACTTTCGTGCAGCTGTCAGATGCTCACGACCATCACCGCTTGCCAGAATACCCCCGCAACATGCGGCAATCATACCGTCGATAGCGACGAAGTCTGCGATGGTTCGGATGTTCCCGAAAGTGCCAGAGTATGCCCCGATGGTTATTCCGTCATCGATAATCCCGTGTGGGAATGCGCCGATGGCTGTCTGCGCATCGATCATTTCAAAGCCTGTGAACCCGCATGCGGCAATGGCACACTCGATGACGGCGAAGTCTGCGACGGTACGCTGTTTGCCGACGATACTCAGGTTTGCCCCAAAGATTACGTTCCCATCGCCGATCCCAAATGGTCATGCAATGCCACCTGTTCGGAAGTCATTACCGAGGCTGCGTGCGAACTCGCCTGCGGCAACGGCAAACTCGATAACGCCGAAATCTGCGACGGTTCACAATTCGATTACGAAGCCGATAAAGCCAAATGCGGCGGAACGTACGATCAATCGCGCGCATCCTGTCTCAATAGCTGCAAACCCGATACGGCTGCATGCATTCCGGATGTCCAACTCGTTTTCGATGAATTCATCGCACACAAGGATGAAAAAGGTAACGTAGATGGCGTGGCCATTACGATTGCCAATCTCGGCGAAACCGATTACGATGCCGGCAACTGCAATCTCTGGATATATAATGATAAAGGTACGCTCGCGATGATGAACAGCTATTCGATGACCTACTATAGCTTGCTCGACATTGCCGGTACGACCGAAAGCAGTTATATGCTCAACCAATGCAAACCACTCGCCTTTAGTACTGAAAATGTATCCTCCGAAGCTACCTATCACAATGTATTTAATGATCAGACGACGACCCTCGGCATTTATGACGAAAATAATAAACTCCAGGACAATTTCCTCATGAGCGAGAAAGTCGCCAAAATGCGCATTACATGCGATGGTAAAATTGTCGATGCGTTCGATGCCAAGGGGATGCGCGAAGCCATCGCGCAGGGATATACCCACGGCAAACTCAAATCCTCCGACCAGCGCCCATGGCCAAGCGTCGATACCGTCAAACTCACTGATCGAATGGATTTGGACAAAAACTATCCCATCGATGATATGCTTTCTCCATGTGATTAATATATCATTATATATATGATTTGCTTGCCTATGCGCTACGCGCATACGGCTTGCCTTTCGTGCTATCGTGCCTTCGGCACGATACGCACGACGCGTTCGGCTCATCGCAAGCGATTACGCCGAACGAAATATGGTTGCCTATCGTCACCTAAACAGTTGTCAGGGAATCCATAATCCTCTATTCCCTATGAAGAAAATTCTTGTATAGACAAGATTTTTCTTCATAGGGAGAAGAACCGTCAACCGCGACGCGATGAATCAGACATTCTGACGATTGGCATCCAACAATTTTTAATGGATGAAAACGCCATGGATTTGTAAAATATCCCTCGCTCATGCGCCTTGCGCATACGGTTCGCTGGGCGTGCTATCGGTTGCAGGTACGATACGCACGACACATGCCGCTCACTCGCTATGCTCGTTACGCGGGGTTATTTTGTGCCGAGAATTTGAACGCAATAATAAATTAAATGATTACATAAGCAGATCTATGAAATGGTGAGCGTCAGTGTTCAAACTTCAATACTCAGTGTTCAAACTTCAATACTCAGTGTTCAAACTTCAATACTCAGTGTTCAAACTCCAACACTCAGTGCATAAATTCCGTTTGTACTGTTTACTTTTTAACCTTTTTTGTCTAAAAGTGAACAGGCGGCAAAGCATGTCGCATGATGCCTATGAGGTGCATGATGTTTGGGAAAAATCTACAGCATTACCGGTTAAAACGTGGAATGACCAAGACGGCATTGGCCAATGCATGCGGCCTCACGGTAACGGCCATCTCGAATTATGAAACGGGGAAGCGCAAACCAGAAAGCATGGAGATCATCAAGAAGCTTGCGGCGGCTGTGGACGTCAAGGTGATTGATTTTTTGACTGCCTGGAATGACGATCTTCATATCGAGTTCGCGGAGTTCCGAAAACAGAAAGGTTGCACCATAAAAAGTCAGAACTATATCCATTGTGAGGTTGAGGCTTATCTCAATCGATTTTACACAATTATCGAAATACTTGGCGAAAAGGTTCTGCCGCCCCCACCCAAATGTCATGCTTTGCCATTATTGCAGGATATCGAAGCCAATGCCTTGAACCTTCGCAACCATCTGAAATTTGCTATGATTGGATCTGTCGGCAAATTGATTGAGGGGCTTGAGAACCTTGGCATCATAGTTTTTGAGATAGACTTCGATGAGGGAATTAAATTCTCTGGAATGAACGGCTTTGTCAACGGCAGGCCATATATTGTTTTAAGTCGTAATATGCCAGCCGCTGTGAAACGTTCAACGATTGCCCATGAACTGGCGCATATCATGTTTGACTGGACATCGTTCGAGGGGGATGTCGAGAAAGAAGCAACGGCCATTGGTGGTGCTTTCCTTTTGCCAAAGGAAGATGCGACTCGAGAATTGGGATTAAAGCTGCACTCCCTGTCAAAAGATTTGTTTTCCGTATGCCGTGAGTATGGCATCTCGTATATGCTCCTTGTTACACGTGCCAAAGTGTGTGGTATTATCAGTGAATCCGTTGCAAAGAACTTTTACATTCAAGCAAATAAATACGGATGGCGATTGAACGATCCAACGCTTATCGCAGACGAATGTCCAGCGCTGTTTGAACAGCTAGTGTTCAGGGCTGTGAGTCAGAACGAGATTTCTTACTCTAAGGCGTCAGAACTCCTCAAACTGTCATGTGATACCATTATGGAACGTTGCGTGTTTGCTTCCGAGGTATAACGCCAGATGACTCAGTACATCTGTAGCGACACAAACATTTGGATCGATTTTGCGATTATTGATGCAATTCACATCCCATTCTGCTTGGATATGTGAATATCTCATGTATCGCGATTCGTTTGAATCGGAATTACTATCGCCTCCTTGGTTGAAAGAGCGTTTGATCAATCTTGGTATAAGGTGTATCGATATCGAATTGATAGAATTTGATTTATCTGAACAAATATCTGAAAAGTATCGTCAAAAGCATTTGAGCGCAGAGGACTGTGTTGCCCTGGCTATAGCCAAAAATAGAAAGATCACACTGATGACTGGTGACAAACATTTACGGGAAGCTGCTGAGTGTGAGAATGTGAAGGTAGTCGGGACAATTGGTGTGTTGGATTGGGTTTTAAGAGAAGGGCACATTTCAACAGTTGAATATGTCAGATCCCTCACAAGTCTCCGAGACAATCCAGTCAGGCGACTTCCTCGTGAAGCATTAGAATCTAGAATTCGCAAATATTCTTCTGGGGTTAAATCGTGATCTTAATCACATAATTCCTCGCCTATGCGCAAGCGATTACGCCGGACGAACTACGATCGCCTATCGTCACCTAAACAGTTGCTAGGGAATCCATAATCCTCTATTCTCTGTGAAGAAAATTCTTGTGCAGACAAGAATTTTCTTCATAGAGAGGTTCCCATGTTGATTCCACGCACACATTATTTAGAGCAACTCATTCGCAAAAAGCACAACGGGCTGATCAAGATCGTCACTGGTATCCGGATTCATACGAGAAAGGGCGGAACGACTGACGGGGGACTTGATGCCGAGATAGTAGAGCCTTTTTTGCTTGCTCTTCTGAGCCTTGATCAATCTCACGAAAGCTCTTCAACCCAAGTATCATGAGGCAGAGCATTACAATGAATTGGACATATCGGCTTGTTTTGCGCCGTCTGTCTCCCTGCCCGTATTTTCGGTCTAAACGGTCAATTTCATATCTCGGAAGAATTTTTTCAATGTGTGAAAAACTGTGTTATACATGCGCCATGGTTCGGAACTCCATATAAAAGGTTGTTTTGGCGAATTTCCTATTAGCAAGAAATTCGGTTCCGAGCTAACTATAAAGCCACATTTTTGTGGGACAGCAGTGCCTCACATGGAATTTTCGCGGCCTGGCAGAATTTCAAGAAATGTTCTCCATTCGACAAGGAAAATTCACGTGATGTTGCATAGACTTGCTTGAATTCCCGATTAATACAGAAACTGTAGTCTTTATTAAACCGTTCAAAATAGCTGGCCGATTTGAGTGCTGTCGATAGCGATCTTGGATAATGGTATCCTTGATGGACCCGTGCTTGATTGATTGTAGTAGCCCTGCAAAATGGACCTGCATCACATTCAATAACGAGAACTTTTCCCCACGATTGCCACAATACAATGCTGAATATAATCCGTACAGACCGGCACCAATAATGATTTTGTCAAAAGGTTCAGTCATTTTTTACAATTTCTCCGGTATTATTCATGGTTAGGATAGTTTTGTTTTGGATTTGTAAATCATAGACTACAGCTTTTACGAGGCGTGGCATATTCCAGTGGATAGAAACTGGATTGATCTTTACTGGATATAAAGAGAAGGGGGCTTCACCTTCAAAATGCAGCATAATGGCGTAACGGATATTTCTTTTCTCTGCAGTTCTCAAAATTTGCGTTGGCCTTTCGAAAATATTTCTGTGAAACAGAAGTGTAATATATCCTCTTGGCAGACTTCTGGTGGCGAGAATGCTGTCTGGATAGTTTGCATTGATATAATCTGCAAATTGCTGATTTCGGATGCGATAATTGACATGCCATATATATTCATCACTGGATACATAGTGGTTGAGATTGAAAACACCGCAAATGAGTGCTATACCTATAATAAGCTTAGAAGAAATCCGAATATTCGAGGCGTGATTCAATATCTGATCACACAGTTCGCAGGATACAAAAGCAATCAGATATATCATTTTCATCCGATCATACGAATAACGTGTGGCATGCTCGAACATCAAGAGATTTTCTAAACCAATAAAAGCCAGGATGAACAGGGCGTGCTTATTTCGAAACTCGATTTTGCCATTTTGAATTAGCGCCCATATCATGAGAACTCCGACAACTCCCCACCATGCAAAAAATGATCGTATGTAGCCCGAAAAGATATCCGATTCATAAATGCCCAATGTAGAATTATCGCTATCAAATGATCGGTAGTAAAAACGAGCAAACAGAGTTGAGATAAAATCGTGAAGTGAGACAGCCTGCATGTAATGTAAACATAACAAGCCAAAAGCGGCTGCAGTAAGTCCTGCAATCCATGCGATGTCCTTTTTATGGACAGACACTTTTCGGATCAGGGCGTATTCCAGAATGGCGAATCCTACGTTTGCAACATAACCAGTCCATTCAATCATCGGATTGATCAGCACCAGAGCAAAGAAAGCAAATTTGGCGCGACGGGATTCTCGTCTATGCCATAATAAAAATGCCAGCATTTGTAAGGGCAGCGTAACCTGCATCAGTGACTGGTGCCAGTAGGTATGGCCCATGCCGTGCATGACTTCGGGCACAAAAATGAAGGCCAGCATTGCCAAGGGTACGAGGTACTTTTTATTTGAATTCTCTCTGTAATACTCGCTCATAAGAATGAGCCATGCAATTGTAGCCAGACAAAACAGAAATGTATTAAAAAGATAAAGACTCGCTTCGTTGATAGGCAAATTAAAAACTTTTATAAATACCCATGGAAGAAAGAATCCTATAGACGAGAACGATGTATAATAATAGTTGCCATATGCATCGCCAAGATACAGACCCCATGGGATTCCTTTATTCTCTGGAGCACCGAGAGTCACAATTGGCAGAAATTTATGATCATGAATCGGTGTTTCTTCGTAAGCTTGTATTGTGAGCAAAGTATGCCATGTTGCATCTGAATTGCGGTAATTAATTTCACTTGGATTGTATTTATAACATGAGACTGCCAATACGACGATGAGCGATATCATGATATAGATAATGGTCTGATGATTTTTAATCAGCTTATTCATTGGATTTAAACTCATCATCGACAGGCTGCATCATTAACACTTCGGATGGCGTAAGGATTTCTGTGCAATGTGCGGAGTTCAGATGGAGCGATGTATTATCTTCCGGATAACTACGAAGCAACACAGTTCCTACACCATCATGAATTTCTACAGGGATATACTCCGATGAATTGGGGCGCAGTGACCAGGCATCGACCTTAACAAGATCACAACGACCATCGGGTTGAATATATTCAAGACACTTATCTTCTGAATTATTTTGAAAAATGCCCACAACAGGGTAAATTATGAAATATGAGCGAAGATTAGAATGAACTGTTGTTGAATAATCAATTTTTACATCCGCAATTCCATTATTAATTTTGGGTGCAAAAATTGTAATACGTGTTTGATGATTATCGATAACTTGAACGTCAACTTGAATACCTCCTTTTTGAAGAATATTCTCTTTATGATTATTTTTTTTCCAAAAAAATTGATAACTATTTCTGAAAACAATATGATAATTTCTATAGATTATCCGATGAAAGAACCAATTAGCATTCCGATTCCAACGTCCTGTAGAATAACTTTCTCTAATGGTTGTTACATATCTCGGATTGCTTGATTTTAAACTATTTATGTACTCAGCTCTACTCTTGTCGGATAACGCATGAATAATGTAATCAATTCCTGATGGTTGGAATTGCCCCGTGATAACTTCTGCAGCTGTTGCATAAGTAGAGAATAATTGTCCCGGATGCAGTGTTAAAAATTCCGTAGTCCTACTTAAATCACGATATCTATATTTAAAATGTCCACCTAATGAAGATATGTATTTTGCTGAATTTTTTGGATATATGTAATTTTCATATATTTTCTGTACAGGTGCTAGAATGCCAAATGTAATCACAATGATAATAATAGAAGTTGAAATTTGTACCACTATACTTTTTGAATTGTGTTCTGTTAGATGAAATAGTCTTAAAGTTGATTCTAACATTATTGTTGTATATAGAACTAAACATAATATCTCATTTAATTCACGACCTCCACCACCAAAGAGATGGTATTCCTGCGCGGCACCTACCGATGTGAGCAGACAAAAACCGGGAATACCAAATCTTATGATAGCGTAATTACTGGCATGTTCACGTATTAGCTGTACAAAATAGTATCCAAATAGTCCTATTGCGCAACAGACATAAATGCTAAAATCTAGCTGATATAGATAATAAATTTTATCACTAGGAATCATGAAATACCATTTTTGATACTCACCAAAAGCAAAATTATTACTTAGCCATGCATTTAATTGACCTTTCGATAACAATAATGCCGTTGTTAAAATTGATAAAAAAGATCCGACCACTATTGTTCCGAATGCAAAAATTACATTCAATATTGAACGCTTTCGAGCGAATGTTATGGTTGTAGCCATAATAATAATGGCAATTAATACACATGGGCCATAATCATTGCTCCAACAAAATGAAAAACCAGCAATGAATGATAATCCAATTAATGTTATTATAGTAATCCGATTACTCTTAGCGAACAGTATCTGTACAAGATTGATCCACATCTTGGATAAAATCAAACTTAGCGGAAGAATCATTCCCCTAATACCTCTGGCGGATAGCCCGGTATCTAAAATGTTGAAAAATAAATAATGGCCAGATTGGGTTTTGAATATATCTAGACCTACTATAAACATACATAATGTAAATGGAATTAAACCATTATACTTTAAATAACATCGACTTAATCCAAAAACAGTAATAGGGCATATTAATGCAGTGATAATATTGCATGCCAAGACATTTGCCCCAAATGTGCCCCCTAATATTTTTGTAAATATACTGGTTAACCACATATGCCCCATTCCCAAATATGGGACAAAGTCAACATATGGTTTTTGACCTTCTAATAGTCGTCGAACTACATTGTAATTTTGAAATTTACCGTTTAATGCTATAAAATCTACGACCATTGATGATCCAATAGCATACAAAATATAAACTACAAGAGTTGTAATTAAAAAAAATAGATAATACTTTCTTTCGGACTGGGTGCTGAATGCTGAGCTAATCCATCCCGATATAGATTGATGTGGACTTTGAGTATATATTAAGTAGTAACTGTCAGATAATGGTGATTTCATAATTAAAAAATCCATTCAAGATGATTAATAATCATAATGAATGGATTAACATCAAAATTTGATTCAATTATTTATACAACGTTGTATTTTAAGTTGTTAATTACGTTCCGGAGCCACAGTTAGTGTTTTTCGCTGGTGCTGCAGCAGCTTGCTCTGTTCCATTCGCATTACCTTCTATTATTGCACTCAAAACGCCACAGTTGTTCCCTGTAATTTTAAATAATGAATCATAAGCTTTACTTAATGATGCATTTGCATGTGCACCAAATAAATCATTTGCATTATCACCTGTGGCCGTAATATATGTATATTGATAGTAAAATGGTTTTGAAATTGTGAAATTCAAGGATTTCCATGGTTCTCCTTTTAATAAAGTTGTATTAGCGTTATTTGATGGGTCAACTTTTGCACCAACAGAGATCGATGCTGGTAGTTTACCTGTAGCATTATTGGTATTAGCAGGATACGCTGATGTCGAAACAGTCATACCATCTGGGCTTGGATGTTCTGTTTGAAAATACGACAACGCACCATCGCCGATTGCTTTTAGGTTTTCTTTTGCTTCAGAAGTTTTCGAGCTCTTAATATAGCTCATAAACCCCGGAATTGCGACGGCGGCCAAGATACCGATGATGGCGACGACGATCATGAGTTCGATGAGGGTAAACCCTTTGCCCGGAGGCGAGGAGAGGGGATGACAGAATTTGTCAATTGACTCACATTTGATGATTTCGTGTGTAAACACCGAATAACATTCTTTGATTTTGTGAAAATTGTAGAATAAACAATCTTTGATTTTGTGTAAGATTCGGCACAAACAATTCTTGATTTCGTGAAGATTGTTGTTTATACATTCTTTGCTTTCGTGTCGGGAGCACTGAATACAGGTCAAGGGAAATGTCGATGGAGCTAAAACGTAAAGTCTATCAAAGATTGTTGGAGTGGAAACAAAATCGAAATGGTCGTACTGCGATCATGCTCGAAGGGGCACGCCGGGTTGGTAAAAGCCATATTGCAAAAAAGTTTGCAGAAAACGAGTATCGCTCATACTTGCTCATTGATTTTTCTTTTATTACGCCCCAGGTTAAGGAAGTGTTTGAGCAGGACATTCACGATTTCGACCTTTTCTTCCAGAAGCTCTCAATCTTGTATCATGTGCAGCTATTTCGAGGGGAATCCATTGTCATTTTTGACGAGGTACAGCTCTACCCACCAGCACGGCAGCTCATCAAGCATTTGGTTGCTGACAATCGCTATCATTATTTGGAAACAGGCTCGCTCATAACGCTCAAGCAGAATGTCCAAAATATATTGATTCCCTCGGAAGAAGAAACGATCGAGATGTTTCCTTTGGATTTTGAGGAATTTTTGTGGTCCTGTGGTGATGAGGCAGATTATGAGTTTGTTCGAACCTGTTTTCAAAAGAGAAAACCGCTCGGTGACGCAATTCACCGTAAGTTCATGAGCCGTTTTCGAGAATATCTTTTAGTAGGGGGGATGCCGCAGGCAGTAGTCAGGTATGCCGAGACACGCTCATTTTTTGAGGCAGATATTGAAAAACGCCGCATTCTGAAGTTATATCGCGATGATGTCGCCAAATTTGCAAGGGGCTACGAAAGCAGGGTTTTATCCATTTTTGATGGTATTCCCTCGCAGCTCTCGCAACATGAAAAGAAGTATACGTTGGCATCGATAAGCAAAGAAGCGAGATTCCGCGAATATGAGGATGCATTTATGTGGCTCGATGACGCAAAAGTCATTCATACTGCATTCAATTCAACAGATCCAAACGTAGGGTTGAATCTCAATGCAGACAGGCTAACACTAAAATGCTATCTCAATGACACCGCACTTCTTATCAGTCATACATTTTCTGAATCCGAGCTGATGGATGACGATATCTATAAATCCATACTGTTTGGGAAACTCAATTTGAACGAAGGAATGTTCATGGAGAATGCAGTTGCCCAGATGTTGCGTTCATCCGGCCACAGGCTTTTCTTTTATTCCAGGTATGACAGAGAAAATGCCGCAAACCGAATGGAAATCGATTTTCTCATCCGTCGGGATAGGCGAATATCACCTGTTGAAGTGAAATCGTCGAATTACCGCTCACATCATTCCTTAGACAAATTCAAAGCAAAGTTCGAACAAAAGATTGGTGAATCTATTGTGATATATACAAAGGATGTTTTTAAGGATGCTGATATTACATATATACCCGTGTATATGACTTTGTGTTTGTAATGGTAAAAAAAACGAGAACGGGGGCTGGTACATACAAATTGTTAAGTCGGATCGCTGATGTTGCCTGGCCTATTTCGCTGCGCTCAATACGGCCCGACGTGCCGTGCTACCATGGCTCCGCCACGGTACGCCCGGCACAATGCCGCTAGCTCGCCATCTCGCTACGCGGCGTTTTTTCGTGTGTGAAATGTGCCAAAGCGGCATTGACCATTTCCAAAATGGCAAATAATTAACAGCGTGCTTGATAAAATTTCTGTGTTCGGAATATCTAAGCAGAAAATGTCGGTCGGCATTGCCTGTAATTTAAAGTTTTTGCATACAATTGCAAAAACTTTAAATTTTAACAACTTTTTGCTATACGATGCACAGGAGGTGTCGCTATGGCAATTCTTCGAGAGTATAAACCAAGAACGCTATATTTGAACAAACTCATCGCATTTCAAGACAAGGAGCCTGTCAAAGTCGTCACGGGCATTCGGAGGTGTGGAAAATCCACGCTATTAAAACTGATGGTCCAACATCTGCTGTCAGATGGCATCCAGCTGGAGCAAATCATTGAGATGAACTTTGAATCTTACGATTACAAAGACATGACAGCAGATTCCCTATATCGTTATGTAAAAGATCGCGCTGTATCGGGTAAGAGGCTTTATCTGTTTTTCGATGAGATCCAACGGATTCCACGATGGGAAGAAGCCATCAATGCCTTTCGTATCGATATAGACTGCGATATCTATATTACAGGCTCCAACGCCTATCTGTTGTCCTCGGAATATTCGACCTACCTGTCGGGACGTTGCGTTGAAATCAAAATGTTACCCTTGTCCTTTAAGGAGTTTCTGTCGTTCCATCAGTTCAGGCTTAAGGAATCTGAGCGTCCTTTGGGGCATGCCGATTCGCTGGTATACGACCAATCCGGCGAACAGCACGACATCCGTAAGGTCTTCGAGGCCTACCTTCGCTATGGAGGAATGCCTGGCATTGTGGATATTGGCCTTGAACAGGAAAATGTGCTGGCATTATTGGACGGTATTTATTCGACGGTCGTTGTGCGCGACATTCTGGAACGTGAAGCAAGACGCGGCAAGGGGCAGGTGTCCGATGCCATCTTGTTAAGAAAGGTCATCCATTTTTTGGCGGACAACATTGGCAATTCTGTATCCGCCAATGCCATTGGCAATAACCTGTCGAATGAGGGACTGATTAAAAATACCAAGGGATCTCCAAGTGTCCACACGATCCAATCCTATCTCAGTGTCCTCTTGGAGGCATATATCTTTTATGAAGTCAAACGCTTTGACATCAAAGGCCGCGAGTATCTTCGGACACTTGGAAAATATTATATTGTGGACATAGGACTGAGAAACTATCTGCTCGGTTTCAGGGACAGGGACTTCGGCCATATCCTCGAAAATATCGTTTATTTTGAGCTCATACGCCGCGGATACGATGTTGCCGTCGGTAAAATAGACACTCTGGAAATTGATTTCATTGCAACCAATGCACTTGCCAAAAACTATATCCAGGTGACGGAATCTCTCCTGTCCGAGGACGTCAGGCAACGAGAACTTGCGCCATTGATGAAAATCCGCGACAACTACCCTAAGACAATCCTCACCCTCGACAGATTTACTGCGGGGAATTACGAAGGCATAGAGGTGAAGAATGTGGTGGATTGGCTGTTGGGGGACGGGTAAAGAGAATCGTAAAAGCGGTCACACAATTATGAATAAAAATGTGATTGCAATCACATTTTTATTGAGTCCCACCTCACCATGCAGAAAAATCTAGCGCAGACAAGAATTTTCTGCATAGAAAAGGAGATTAAAGGAACACTCAAAGACATACACAGGAGTGCTCATCATCACCCGAGGCAAAGCATCACGCCACGAGGAATTGTGCGTCTTAGCGCTATGGAACAGGCGATTTTGATGGGTGAGGGGCGATGGGGATATAATAAGCCCCCTTGTTGTATGCGGAGAGCATATGACGTATGCGTGATTGTGTGTACGAAAGTGCCTGTATAGGAAAAGATTAATTAGCAATTTTACGCTACATGGTTCTGCAAGGCTTAAGTCCTGTTACAAGGGCTTTCAACTGAGTTGCAATGATTTGAAGATTCAATAGATAAATCAAATCTTTCCAGTTGATTTCGTGAATGATGCGTTCCAGATCTGTTGCGGTATGCGGATTCGAAATGTTGGAGAGTGCCATTGCCATTCGTGCTCTTATACCGTGATGAAGTTGACTCATGATTATCCTCCAGGGGGATGATTTGTTTCTATGCACAGGTCTTGTAAACAACAAATAATAAAGGCGCGTGCGTATTGTGTGGTGCTGCAAGCTGCACCACACAATAGCAGGCGCGATGCGGGCCGTATGCCGCAGGCATAGGCACGCTACAAATAATCGCAGAAGATGACACTATTTGTCGTTTTGAGGATACCTGGGACGCCGGCTTGCCGATAAACATGACCGCAGGCATGCCTGACTCAATTCTGGCATCAGGATATCTGTGAGTTTCATCGATATCTGGGGACGTTTTGGTGAATGCTCATGAATCAGAAACGTCACCTGATGGTCTTTCATAAACTGCTGCAAATACCTGGAGAGAAGATTGTTGACCGTGTTCATTACATCCTCCTTGTTTGAGTAGAATCGGGTGGTTGACACTTCTTTTGTTGGATGAAGACTCCGTATGCATGAAGAACAGTATTCCTTTGATCTATATATTGGCGATTTTTCGAAATTTAGGCCAAAAAAAATGCATTTTGTTCATTTTTTTTTAGACAAAGTGGTCGTTAGGTGTGACAAAGACATACAAGCCGTCTATATAATCAGAACCCACGCTATATTGAATTTCATGACTTATTTAATGACTTCAATAAAATTTGATAGGCACGATTGATTTGACGTTGACTCACTTTGGCATAGATGCTCATCGTCGTTTGTATATTCACATGGTCGAGCATCCTGCTCACCAAATCAATGGATACCCCGTTTTGCAACGCCAACGTGGCAGCCGTGTGGCGCAAAGTGTGAATCACAACGCGCTCGCCAGAGTTGTCCTTATTAAAATTCCTGTCCAACAAATCCCTGAGATGCTTGCTCAACACAGAGAATTTGCTTCGAAATATGGGTGAATTGTCAGTAATTTCTGGATGTGTCTTCATATAGGTTTGCCATAATTCAAGCGTATCGCCATGTAGCGGTATGGCAAGCGCATACTCCCGATCGCATTTGATATTATGAAGATATAGCCCCTGAGATGTGAGATCGGATTTACAAATGACATAAATTGAACTCACTCTGGCGCCGGTTTCGAGCAACAACCGACCAAACAGCTGCAATTCCAACGAACATTTGGACAGCTCTCGATAGTAAATATGTATTTCTTTGGATGACAGCGTGCGATGCCGAATGCGCGATTGCGGAAGTTTGATATTAGCGGCAGGATTCGCAATGGTAATGCCGTTTTGGTTTAGCCAGCGGAAAAAAGATTTTACAGCACGCGTTATTTGGCAGGCATTCACGCCCGATTGCAGTGTTTTGGCCAGTTCAACAGCATTCTGCTCGGCATTAAATGAATATTGACTCAATATCTTGCGATATGCATGGGCTGTTTTGGGCTTGAGCTGTCTCACGACAATATAATCCTCGACGAAATCCCGCAGTTTTTTAGGTGCCAGAATGGCATCCTTAAGCTTGCGGATGGCTTGTTGTGTCAGACGCTTTAACTCAGAGTACGTTACTCTGCTGTGAACCTTTAGAGTCTGTGTAAGGATGTGGCACTGACATTGCGTTTTTACAAAATATCGCCTTCCGCCATTCTTATAATGATAACAATAGAGACAGGGAATTCCTTTCACAGAAACGAGCTGATTTGCCATAATTCAACCTCCAAATGGATAACCGACGCGATCTGAAATGAAGCGTCCATAGGGATCTACGGCAAAAGTGTGCATAGGCGTATTATTCGGATGATGACAACGATTTCCAAACATCCCCCAAAAAGTGCAAAAAAAAATGTAACAACTCATTTCTCGTTGGCATCATTATTATGAAGGAATGGTCCTTCCCAGAAGGTGAGGAAACAATGCCAGTTTTTATCAATCCATTCACAGATTTTGGTTTTAAGCGCATATTTGGCCAGGAATCTTCGAAACGCATTTTAATTGGCTTTTTAAATGCCTTGTTCGAAGGTGAATTCGTAGTGGTAAACCTTGAGTATCGGGATAAAGAACAACCTGGGCAAACCAAGGAAGAACGCGGTGTCATCTTCGATATTTATTGCACGGCGAGTGATGGTCGTCATTTTATTGTAGAGATGCAGAATAAAAATCAGGTGAATTTTGAAGCACGGGCGCTATACTACATGTCGCGGTCGATCGTGGCACAGGGGGAGAAGGGCGACGATTGGCAGTACGAATACTGCCCGGTGATTGGTGTTTTCTTGATGAATTTCAAACACAAGACGCTTGGTGAAGTGTTCCGTTCAGATTATGGGGTTCGCAACATCAAGATCGATGGGAAACCAGAAGAAAGAAAGACACCTCCTGAACTTGCCGAAAAGATGCGCATGGTATTTTTGCAAATGCCGCTCTTTAACAAGACCGAATCGGAATGCGTCACAAAACTGGATAAATGGACATATTTGGTGAAGAACATGGAAAAACTCAAAGAAATACCTTGGAAAGCGCAGGATGAAGTTTTGGCCGAACTCGAGAAAGTGAGCAATGTCGCGGCTCTCTCTCCAGAGGAACGCCATATTTACGAAGTGAATCTACGTGTTTATCGAGATAACCTGGCTGTTTTGGAGGCCAGTTATCAGGACGGACATGAGTCGGGATTTAATGAAGGGTTAGATGAGGCTAAAGAAAAATTTGCACTGTCGCTTCTCAAAGATGGAGCAGAGCTCAGTTTTATTGCTAAACATACAGGTTTGTCTTTGGATGATGTGCAACGACTAAAAAATGATGAAAGAATGCATGAAAACCAATAAAATCCACTGGAAAACGCAGGATGAAGTTTTAGCCGAACTCGAAAAAGTGAGCAATGTCGCGGCTCTCTCACCAGAGGAACGCCATATTTACGAAGTGAATCTACGTGTTTATCGAGATAACCTGGCTGTTTTGGAGGCCAGTTACCAGGACGGGCACGAGTCGGGATTTAATGAAGGGCACGAGTCGGGAGAGGAAAAGGCTAAAAAAGAGATTGCACAGTCTCTCATTCAGCAAGGGTTTGCAGATGAAATGATAACAAAGACGACAAGCCTTTCTTTCTATGAAATACAAAAGTTAAGGGCATGTCATGAATAAGCGAACAAAAATCCCCTGGAAAGCGCAGGATGTGAATTGAACAACATCATCCTTGAAAGCTCGTGCAAAACAGCCTCTCTGAATAAGGCTGTTTTTTTGTGTGTCAGCCTTTTCTTTTAGTGCCCAAAAACGTCAATGGTCGGTGACAAAAATTGTCACTGATCTTTTTTTTGAACGCGAAAAAACGATTTTTTGACAGTTTTTTGACAGTTTAGACGCTGAAGACCGCATAAATGCTTGATAAAATCGAGATTGAAAACTTGGCACAGATTTGGCTAGTATGTCGTCACATCGGGCCTATGCCTTAGGCCCAAGCGTTGAGACACAATCGGTCTCTGACATACAACGAAGCGGTTTAAATAGACCGCAAAACCGCCCAAATTGGGCAGGAGAACAATATGATGAAGAAAACGGGCAAAGGTTTTACCCTCATCG